>NZ_JBWKYJ010000001.1:0-338239 GCF_059423685.1 Acidovorax sp. GW460-11-11-14-LB4
CACCCCGCCCTTCCCCGCCGAAAACGGCTGGAACAGTCGCTGCCGCACGGCGTCGTCGATGCCGGGGCCCTCGTCCCACACCAGCACCTCGCGCCGCCCGGTGCTGTCGCGCAGCAGCACACCCAGCCGCCCATGGGTGGGCGTGTGGTGGATGGCGTTGGCCAGCAGGTTGCGCATCAGTTCGCCCAGCAGCGCTGCGTCGCCGGGTGCCCACAGCGTGTCAGGGCCCTCCAGCGCAAAGTCGAGCCGTTTGGCCGCAATCAGCGGTGCCAGCTCCATCACGGCCTCGCGGGCAATCGCGTTCAGGTCCACGTTGGGCAGCTCGCCCATGCGCTTGAGCTGCTCCACCTTGCTCAGGCTGAGCAACTGGTTGGCCAGGCCCGAGGCGCGGTCCACGGTGTGCAGCATCTGCTGCAGCGCATCGCCCACCAGCATGTCGCCTGCCATGGCGGCCTGCAGCTGGGTGCGCAGCACGGCCATGGGGGTGCGCAGCTGGTGGGTGGCATCGGCCAGAAAGCGCCGCTGCTCCTCGATCCAGCGGCTCTGGCTGTGTTGCAGCTCGGCAAAGTGCTGCACGGCGGGCGAGAGTTCCGACGGGCCTTCGTAGATGCGCTCTGCAGTGCCCACAACGTCGCCGCTGGGCGGCCGCATCAGCGACACATCTGCATGCCGCAACCAGCCCGATGCCGCCCGCGCCAGCAGCACCGCCACGGTGGTCATCGCCAGTGCCAGCAGGACCACCCACCACAGGCCCGACGCACCGCCCAGCAGGCGGCGCGCACCCGGCAGGCGCTCGCCCAGCGGGCGCGCCGCCTGGCGCAACACGGGCGCAGCCACGGCTTGCCCCTCCTTCACCCCGGTGGGCTGGTACAGGGTCACGGCCACCCGCACCAGTTGGTCTCCGACCTGCGCCAGGTAGAAGTGCACGGCACCGGGGTCACGCACCACCTCGGTGGGAGGCACGCGCGGCAGGTCGGCGCTGCCCGCCAGGCGTTCGCCGTCCAGATTGCTCTCGCGGTACCAGACACCGGGCACTTGTTGGGCAGGCAGGGATGCGGCAGGCTCTGCTGACAGATCTGCAGGCCAGTGCGCCAACGCCTGGCGCAGGGCCTCATCTTGCGCGGTGGCGTCATGCTGCGCCTGATAGGTCCATTGCACCACGCAGATCACGGCCACCAGCCCCCACAGCGGCACCAGCCAGCCCACCAGCAGCACCCGCTGCAATGAGCCGCCCCGCGGCCGCCAGGGCCGCCGCTGCCACCACCGCAGCGTCACCGGACAACCCCGCCCTTATCGGACTTGTCGGCTTTGTCCGTCTTGTGGGCGGCCATGCTGTCGGCGTCGCACAGCAGGTAACCCACGCCGCGCAAGGTCACGATCTCGGCTTTGGTGCCCACCAGCTTCTTGCGCAGCCGGTGCACCACCACTTCCACCGCGTCGGCTTGCACCTGCTCGTCCGTGTTGGCAAACACCTGGGTGCGCAACTCTTCCTTACTCACCACCCTGTCCACGCGCGACATCAGCAGCCGCAGCAGTTCGGACTCCCGCTGCGACAGCTCCAGCGGCAATGCGTCGTTGTAGAACACGCCACTGCCCGGCTCGCGGTACAGCGCCCCGCAGCGCAACTGCCCGTCGCGCCCCACGCGGCGCGTCAGGGCCCGCAGCCGCGCCACCAGCTCATCCAGGTCAAAGGGCTTGGCCAGGTAGTCATCGGCCCCGGCCTCCAGTCCTGCCACCCGGTCCGTGACGGCAGCGCGGGCCGTCAACGCCAGTACCGGTGTGGTGCTGCCGCCATCGCGCAGGCGCCGCAGCACCTCCAGCCCGTCCAGGCCCGGCAGCGACAGGTCGAGCGTGATCACGTCAAACGCGGTGCGCCGCGCAGCCGCCAGGGCCTCCTTGCCATCTGCGCAGCACAACACCTCGAACCCACGGGCCACCAGACTGCGGCTCAGGGCCCCGGCCAGATCAAAATCGTCTTCGACCAACAGCAGTTTCATCCCCCGATCATGCCGCCTGTGGCGGGCTGGGGCCACTGTGCTTCTACGGACAGGCGATGAAAGCGAAGCGAAAGGCGGTGCACACCCCTCCACGGCTGTGCCGCTGTACAGTAATGCGCAGTATTTTCGAAACCGCCTCCATGAGATACCTCCGGAACCAGACAGCGCTGCCAGGCCTTTATCGAAGGACCTTGCAGCTGGTGGCAACCGCACTGGCCCTGTGCACGGTGCTGCCGGCCCAGGCATCGCAGTCCCTGCGCTGCAATGGATCACTGGTGGGCAAAGGCGACTCTCCCGTGACGCTGCTGCAAAAATGTGGCGACCCCATCTACCGCCAGGGCGTGTGCGTTTCCATGCTGCAGCTGGGCTGGGTGGTGACGCCCTACCGCCAGGGCAGTCCCGCAGCGGTGCTGGCCAACCAGTGTGTGCCCATGGAAGAGTGGACGTACGACCGGGGGCCGGGCACCTTCCTGGGGGTGGTTCGCATCTACAACGGCACGATCGAATCCGTGCGCGACGGCGATCGCAGCAGGTAGCGGGGCCCGCTGGCCCGCCTGTCCAATGCGCTGGAAGGCCCTCAACCCTCAGGAAGCCGCGGCGATGACGATGCTGGATTCGTCAACAACCGCCGTGGCTTGCTGGCCCGCTCGGACCTTGGCTCCTTCAGCGGCGAAGCCCACCAGCTGGATGCCGCTGGGCAGCTGCAGCACCACCTCGGGGGCGGCGCCGCGAGCGATGCTACGCACCACCCCGGCCATGGCATTGCCTGGGGGACTGCCAGGGGCAGGGGCCACCTGAACCGCCGTCGCCTTGCACAGCGCCAGCAGACCAACCCCTGCCTTCAAACCCAGCAACTGCGCGCTGACCCGCGTGATGGACGCATGCAACGCCTGCCCATCCGCCAGCAGCAGCTGCACACGCACCTGCCCTCCCACGGCCCGCACCTGGCCCACGGTGCAAGGAAACTGGTTGCGCATGCTGGTGCGCAGCGCCAGTGCGGCGCGGCCGGTCGCTGCGTCGTCGTCGCTCTTCAATCGGCCCAGCACCTGCTGGCGTGCATCCGCCAGCGCATGGGCCGCCTGCAGCACCCGCTGGCCGGCTGGGGTGAGCGCGGCCCCGCCGCCGCCGCTGCCGCCCACCACCTTCTCCACCAGTGGCACCCCGGCCAGGTTGGTCAGCGTCTCCAGTGCCTGCCAGGCGGCCTTGTAGCTCACGCCCGCGCCCCGCGCCGCCTCGGAAATGGAGCCCACCTCGCCAATGCGGCGCAGGATGTCGATGCGCTTGTCCGTGGCCTCGTGGCCCAGCACCTCGGCCAGTGGCAGTGAAGAATTGCTCATGCGGGCATGTTAACTGGGTGGTACAGACGCTTGAGGCATCGCTGTTCATCAACGGAATAGCGATGCGACTGACATGCTACAGTCCCGCTATTCAAATGAAGAATAGCGAGATTGTCGTGAAGCGTTTCCTGTTGTCCCTGGCCGCCTCGTTGGCGATGGCGGTTTCGGCCCAAGCGGGTGAGGTGTCGGTGGCCGTGGCCGCCAACTTCACAGCCCCGATGCAAAAGATGGCCCGCCTGTTCGAGCAGGACACCGGCCACAAGGCCACGCTGGCTTTTGGCTCCACCGGGCGGTTCTATGCGCAGATCAAGAACGGTGCGCCGTTTGACCTGTTGCTGTCCGCCGACGATGAAACCCCGGCCAGGCTCGCCAAGGAAGGCCTGGCGGTCGATGCCAGCCGTTTCACCTATGCCATTGGCAAGCTGGCCCTGTGGAGCAAGCAGCCCGGACTGGTGGATGCCCAAGGCCAGGTGCTCCAATCCGGCACCTTCGACAAGATCGCGGTGGCCGACCCCAAGCTCGCCCCTTACGGAGCCGCCGCAGTGGAGGTAATGACCCATCTGGGCGTGCTGAACACCTTGCGGCCCAAATTTGTGCAAGGCGAGAACATTGCCCAGACCCACCAGTTCGTTGCCACCCAGAATGCCCAGCTTGGCTTTGTCGCCTTGTCGCAGGTGATGACCGATGGTCGCCTGGTGGAGGGCTCGGTGTGGGCCGTCCCTGCAGCGCTCTACACACCGCTGCGCCAGGACGCCGTGCTGCTGAACAAAGGCCAGGGCAACGCGGCAGCGGCGGCATTGCTGCAATACCTTAAGGGCGACAAGGCGCGGGCGGTCATCCGCGGCTTTGGCTACGAGCACTGAGATACTCACACCCCATCCACGCCACCGCCCTTTTCCTTTATGCCCCTGGGCCCTGAAGCACTGCAAGCCATCTGGCTGACCCTGCAGCTTGCCACCCTCACCACGCTCGTGCTGCTGTTGATCGCCACGCCACTGGCTTGGTGGCTGTCGCAAACCGAGTCGTGGTGGAAGGGACCCGTGGGCGCCTTTGTGACCCTGCCGCTGGTGCTGCCGCCCTCGGTGCTCGGCTTTTACCTGCTGGTGGCCATGGGGCCCGCAGGGCCGCTGGGGCAGTTCACGCAGGCCATGGGCTGGGGCCTGCTGTCGTTCACCTTCACGGGCTTGGTGATCGGGTCGGTGGTGTTCTCCATGCCGTTTGCGGTGCAGCCGCTGCAGCATGCCTTCGAGTCGATGGGCCGCCGCCCGATGGAAGTGGCCGCCACCCTGCGGGCCAGCCCGGTGGATGCGTTTTTCACGGTGGCCTTGCCGCAGGCCCGCACCGGTCTGCTCACCGCAGCCATCCTGAGTTTTGCCCACACCGTGGGCGAGTTTGGTGTGGTGCTGATGATTGGCGGCAACATCCCGGGCAAGACACGGGTGGTCTCCACCCAGATCTACGGCCATGTGGAAGCCATGGAATACGCCCAGGCGCACTGGCTGGCGGGCGGCATGGTGCTGTTCTCGTTCGTGGTGCTGCTGTGCCTCGCGCTGCTCAAGAACCGTGGCTCGCGGGTGCTGCCGTGAGTGCGCCCTGCGACCTGCGCATCCGGCTCGAGCTGCCGCGTGCCGACTTTGAACTGGATGTGGACCTGCACCTGCCCGGCAGCGGCATCACGGTGCTGTTCGGCGCATCGGGCTCGGGCAAGACCAGCGTGCTGCGCTGCGTGGCGGGGCTGGAGCGCGCGCACCCCGGCCTGGTGGTGGTGGCGGGCGAGGTGTGGCAGGACGATGCCACCCAGGTGTTTCTGCCCACCCATCAGCGGGCGCTGGGCTACGTGTTCCAGGAGGCCAGCCTGTTCGAACACCTGGACGTGCTGGGCAACCTGCGGTATGGCCTGAAGCGCGCCCGGTCTGCGCAGGCCGAGGCCACGCTGCAGACGGCCATCGAATTGCTGGGCATCGGCCGCCTGTTGCAGCGCCGGCCCGGCCAGCTCTCGGGCGGCGAGCGCCAGCGGGTGGCCATTGCCCGTGCCTTGGCAACTTCCCCCCGCCTGCTGCTGCTGGACGAGCCCATGGCCGCACTCGACCTGGCGCGGCGCCAGGAGATCATGCCCTGGCTGGAGCGCCTGCGCGATGAGCTGCACATCCCCATGCTGTATGTCACGCACTCTGCCGACGAACTGGCACGGCTGGCCGACCACCTGGTGGTGCTGGAGGGCGGTCAGGTCAAGGCCGCCGGGCCGGTGGACCAAGTGCTGTCGTCGGTGCACCTGCCCATGGTGCTGGGCGACGACGCGGGCGCGCTGCTGCGCGGCCAGGTGTTGGAGCGGGACACCGCCTGGCACCTGGCGCGCGTGGGTTTTGCCGGTGGCGCCATGTGGCTGCGCGACAGCGGCCTGCCGGTGGGCCAGGCGGTGCGGCTGCGGGTGCTGGCCCGCGACGTGAGCCTGACGGTGCAGGAGCCCATGCAGACCAGCATCCAGAACCACCTGCCCTGCGTGATCGACTCGGTCGCGCCCGACGCCCACCCCTCGCAGGCGCTCGTGCGGCTGCGCTGTGGGGAGTCTTTTTTGCTCGCGCGGGTCACCCACCGGTCCCTGCATGCGCTGAGGGTGGTGCCCGGCAGCGCGGTGTGGGCCCAGGTCAAATCGGTGGCGATTGTTCCTTGAGGCGCCCAACTGCGGCCCTCCAGCCTGGATCCGCACGCCCTCGCAGGGCGTGGCCACGACGCCCTATGGGGCCACGCACACGCCCAGTGACTGACTTTTGGCCTGGTACATGGCGGTGTCTGCCGCGCGCAGGTAGTCGTCGACCGTCGCCAGCCTGGATGCGCTGGTGGCCAAGCCAACACTCGCGCCACTGATCACGGTGTGTTCGCCGATCACATAGGGTGCGGCAAGGGCGGCGGCGATCTGCTCTGCCCGTTGGCTGGCTTCAGCGGGGTCAATGGACTCCAGCAGCACATTGAACTCGTCGCCACTCATGCGGGCGACCAGATCCACCGCCCGCACGCAGGATTCGAGCCGCCGCGCTACATGTTGCAATAGCTGGTCGCCCACATGGTGTCCGTAGCAGTCATTGACGGCCTTGAACCCGTTGAGGTCCAGCAGCAGCACGGCAAACATCGTGGCCCCAGCGCGTATTGGCTCGCCATCACCGTTCACCCCGTCGTTCTGGTGCAGTGCGATGAGTTGCGCGAGGCGATCGCGGAACAACGGCCGACCGGGCAAGTTGGTCAGCGCGTCATAGGAGCTGCCACGCTCGGCCAGATCACTCAACGATCCCGCCATGCGCACGGGAACACCGTCTTCAAACTCGGCAAGCCCGCGCCAATTGACCCACACCAGCCGCCCCGCTCCGTGGAACGCACGGAAGTCCACCGAAAAGTTCGCGCTGTTTCCGGACAGGTGCCTGCGGTAGGCCTCCTGCACGCGAGCGCGATCCTCGCGATCGATCAGTTGCTCGAGAAAGCGCCAGCCTCCGTCGTACACATGATCGCGGCTACCCAGCCCGACGATCTGGAGAAAGCGCCCGGACACATGCAGGGCGTCCGTTCGCAAGTCCCAATACCAGATGCCGTCATTGGATCCGCGGGTCGCCAGCGAGTAGCGGTTTTCGGAGCGCAACAGATCGAGTTCGGTGTTCTTCTGCTGGGTGACATCGATCATCAGGCCGATCATGCGGTTCGGCCGACCCGGCTCGACCACTGCGCGGCACAGATCACGCACCCACACGACCTTGCCCGACTTGGAAATCAGCCGGTAGCTCATCTCGTAGGCATGGCTGTGCGTGGCGTTGTAGGCGGCATCGTCGATCACCAAGGCCTCCTCCAGATCATCGGGATGCACATGCGCCCTCCAGAAGCCCGGGTCAGCCCGCCACTCCTCGACGGAGTAGCCGAACAAGCGTTCGACCTGTGGGCTCAGAAAGGTATTGCCCACGCCGATTTCAGCCTCCCACACCACGCCATCAATGGTTTCCAGCAAGCGCAGAAAGCGCTGGCGAATTTCCACCAGCACCTGCTCGGTGACCTCGGTGATCTCGATCAGGACACCCTGGCGGCTGATCACCCGCTCTGCCGCATCCGTCTCCGGGTGGAACTGCAGACGCACCCAGCGGTAGTCCGCATCGGCAAAGCGCAAGCGGAACACCGGCATGCCCGAGCGCATGGTGCCGATGTCGTCGGGATGCACGAACTCCAGCAAAGACCTGCCGAGCGCCACCGCCACCGAATGGCCGGTGAGCTTGTGCCACGCCGGGTTCAGATACGTGATCTCCCACAGCGCATCGGTCTGCACCACCGCCTCAGGAAGCAGTTGCAACAGGTTTGCGGACGGCGTGGGAGTGATGGGCATGCAGGGCTATTGCAAATGGATCAGATTCATGCAGGGCCGTGCCGAACAAGTCCTTCGCGCGTCGCGCAACCCGGCGTTGGGCGGCCTGCTGCGGTGCCAATCCCATTTCCGAATCGGGTGCGCGCCATCACCGGGACTGCGGCAGCGTCGCCTTGACGGATCGAAAAATCAACCACGTCAAAGCGAGTATGGCATGCATCCAGGTCACCTTTGGACTCGGTGGATTGGGTGGTTTGGGGCCGGGAGGTGGGCGAGCCAGCAACGCTCTCCCCCGCCGCTGGCTCGCTCACATCACAACGGCATCACCCGTCAGAACGCCACCTTCACCCCCACCGTCAGATTGCGCCCCATCAGCGGCGCTGCGTTCTTGATGAACGAGGTGTGCGCGTACGCCAGGCGGTCCGTCAGGTTGTTGGCCTTCAGGTACACCTGCCAGGGGGTGCCGCTGCTGAACTGGCCGTTGTAGCTCACGCCCAAGTTCAGCATGCCGTAGCCGGGCGTGGCGGTTTCAAAGTCGGCCACGCGGTTCTGGCGGGCCACCTGCACCCATTCCACCAGGCCTTCCCAGGCCTGCCAGTTGGCATCCAGCCGCACACCGGCGCGGGTGGCCGGGATGCGCGGCAGCAATCCACCGCCGTCCAGCTTGGCGCGCACGGTGTCGCCAAACAGGGTGATGCCCAGATTGCGTGTGAGGCGCTGGCGTACTTGGCCTTCGATGCCGGTGAAGGTGGCGTCGGCCTGGCTGTACTGCAGCAGTTGCAGGCCGTCCAGCGCGTCGAGCGTGCGGCCATAGATGTAGTTCTGGATGCGGTTGCGGAACACGCTCACGCCGAAGGTGGTGTCGCCGCTGGTCTTCTTCAGGCTCACATCGATGTTCTGCGAGATTTCGGAGCGCAGGTCGGCATTGCCCCGTTCGTACGTGCTGGTGGCCATGTGCAGGCCCTGGGCGTACAGCTCTTCGGCCGACGGGGCGCGGCTGGCGCGGGTGAAAGAGGTGCCCACCTGGTAGCCCGGCGTGAACTTCCACACCGCGCCCAGCGACGCCGAGGTACCGTTGTGGCTGCGCTCTATACCACTGGTCTGAGCCTCGGCCGTCTGACGGTCATGGCGCAGGGCGGCTTCAAAGCGCCAGTCGTTCCAGCGGTACTCTTCCAGCACGAAAAGGCCCGTCTTGCGGGTCACAGTGGGCTGCACATAGGCCTCCTCGCCCTCGGCGCTGAACTTGCGCTGCGAGGTCTGCAGGCCGATCACGCCCTTGAAGCCGCCGATGGGCTCGTGCTGCAGCTCGACGCGCGTGTCGTAGGCCTTGTTCTTGAAGGTGGTGCTGATGGCGCCGTCTTCGACCTCGTCGTGTTTGTAGTCGGTGACACCCGCGCGCAGCCGCAGTGCCGAGAAGCCCGCAAACGGGTTGCGCAGCTCGCCCCGCACGTCAAAGCGCTCGCTGCGCAGGTCCACCACCGGCACATCGCCTGCGGCGGCGTCGTGGTCATGGCCGTCGGCTTCGTCGTCCGCGTGGGCACCGCAGTGCAGGTGGTCGCCATGGGTGTGGCAGCCGTCAAAGCTGTGGTTGTGGCCGGGCAGACCGTACTTGGCGGTCTGGCGGGTGTAGGCCGCACCCAGGTAGCCCTGGTCGCCCACCCACGACAGGCCCACGCTGCCAGTGTCCGTGCGGTTGAAGCTGCCCAGCACCTTGCTGCCGCCCGACCAGCCCTTGCCCACGCGGTAGTCGCCCGCATCCCGCGCCACACCCTCCACATGCACGGCCAGGTTGCCCGCCCCACCCGTCAGCGAAAAGGCCCCGGCGCCCTCGCCCGCCCCCGAGTTGGCGCGCAGCTCGGCACTGCCTTCGTAACCCTTTTGCGGGATGGCGGTGGGCACCTTGCCGTCCAGCACGTTGACCACGCCGCCCACGGCGCCGTTGCCATAAACCAGGGCCGAGGGGCCGCGCAGCACCTCGATCTGCGTGGCCAGCAGCGGCTCGGACACCACGGCGTGGTCGGGGCTGATGGTGGAGGCGTCGTGCAGCTCGGCGCCATCGCTCAGCACCTTGACGCGCGGGCCGTCCATGCCGCGGATGATGGGCCGGCTGGCGCCCGCACCAAAGTGGCTGCTGGTGATGCCGGGCTCGCTGTTCAGCGTTTCGCCCAGCGTGGCCTCGCGGCGGCGCACCAGTTCATCCCCTTCCAGCACGGTGGCGGGGGTGGTCATGTCGCTGGCGCCCAGTTGCAGGCCGCTGGCCGACACGGTGACTGCGGGCAGACTGGGTGCAGCGTCAGCCGCTGCAGCGGGCGCGGGTGCAGTCTGCGCCTGGGTGGCAACGCTGGTGCCAGACAGCGCCAGCAGGGTCGCCAGGGCCACAGGGTGGAGCGCCGGGCGTGCACGGCGGGAAGCAAAGCGGTGGGTAGAAAAGGTGTGGGTCATGGTGGTGGCCTGCAACAAGGCATGCGCGGCGCTGGCGGTGCCAACGCACCTGCGCATGCCGACCCGCGCCCTGGGCGCGGGTTGATGAATAAAACCGCTGCAAGCGCTAATGAAATATGCGCTAGCAGCTATGAAAACAGGAGTAATGATGGACGGCGCGCCGTGGTACGGCCGCTGACAGCCGCCAAATCGGCCTGCATACAGCGGCTTGCATACCGCGCCCTGCGCCAGCAGGCACAACACCGCCGCGTTGCCCTGCAAGGCACACAGCGGGGACGCCGGCTGAGAAGGTGGGGCTGGAGGTGCGCTGCGTGTCAGGCGGCCGGTGGGCCGCGCGCGTGGAACAGCGCAATGTGGGGTGTGCTCGCCCGCCCTGCCGCATGCACGGCCGGCGGCGGCGGCGCATGGGCCGCAGGCAGCGCCAGCGGGGCGGCATGCAATGCGTCGCCCAGCGCCAGCTGGTCGAGCAACAGGCAGTCCACCGGCGCGTGGTGGGCCAGCAGATAGGGCAGCCACAGACCGTGGCCGGGTGTGGCAGCGGGGCGCGCAGTGGGGGCCAGGTCCCACGCCGGCTGCCCGGGCAACGAAGAGGGCGCGGCCAGCACCCCGGCATGCGCCTGGTCCAGCGCGCCGCCGTGCACCACCTGGTGCAGCCGACCCAGCGTGGGCACCACCACCAATGCCAGCAGCAGCCACGCCAACGCCATGCGCCGCACCGCTGCGCCGCGCAGGGCGGCGGACGGCAGGTGCAAAGGGCGAAGGAAGGCGCGGGTCACGTCAGGCAAAAAGGGAAAGGATTGCGGCAGAGGCTGCAGCGGCAAAAGCCGTGGATTATTTCACCGGCACCGCGTCCACCACGCGGTAGTACAGGCCATATTGATCATTGGGAAGCACGGTGAACCTGCCTTCCACCACCACGGGCTCCAGCGAATAGCGCACGGGTGTCTTGGCTTTCACCTCGACCATGCTCTCGGGCCCGCCCGGCGTGCAAAACGAGCAGGTCAGCGGCACGGAGGTGAGGATGAAGTGCGTCTGCGTCGGCTTGGCGTCCAGCGGCACCATGAAGCCCTGAATGCGCTGCGTGGTCTTGTCCATGCCCTTCTGGGCATCGTTGAACACGGGCAGGATGCCGTCCTTGGTGGTCTTTTTGCTCAGGTCGGTCAGCACCGACCAGGGCACCACGTCGTTGCGCTGGGGCAGCGGGGCAATCGGGCTGTTGGGGCTGTGGTAGCCCGCACCCGACCCCGATGGCACGACGGTGCCAGCGCCCGCAGGCAGGGGCGACGACAGCACTGGCGCTGCGGCCGCGCCTTCCTTGGCGCGCTCAAAAGCGCCCGGCGCGGGCTTGGTGGCGCTGCCTTGCTGCGCGTGCGCACCGCTTGCCAGAACCAGCGTGGCGGCCAGACAAGCCACGCGAGCCATCAGGCCGGGGATGGGCAAGGGTTTCAAGGTGCAGGACATGGCGGGGACTCCGGGCGAACAAGCATCAAAAAAACAGGCGCTCAGTGTGCGTGTTTCATGCCGCAGTATTTTCCAATGGCCAGGTTCTTGCACGCCGCCTGCAGGTCTTTCTGGCATTGGTCGTGGCCCTTGCCGGACTCCAGGCACTTGGCGGCGGCCTCGTGGGCGGCAGCCATGGCACGGTGGCGGGCGACGTCTTCCTGGGTGTCCTTGTCGTTGTGGGCTTGCGCGTGGGCCAGGGCACCGGCTAGCAGCATGGGCGCCAGGGCGAGAGCAGCGAAAAGTTTTTTCATGGAAAGACTTTCAGGTTGAGTGGCTAGAGGGTTTATGGAGGTCAGAACTCGGGGGCCGCATCAGGGCTGGCTCAACAAGTCGGCCACATCGGTGCGGTAGGCCTGCATGGCCGGCAGCAGCGCCGCCAAGGCCGCAACGCCTGCGGCCAGCAACGGCACCCCGGCTTCGGCGGGCAGCCAGATCCAGCCCGTCACCGGCAGCAAGCCCTGCGCCTGCAATGCCCAGCCCAAGGCCTGCGCCAGGCCGTGGCCCAGCAGCAGTCCCAGGATGGACGCGAGCGCGGCCAGCCACAGCGCCTCCCACAGCACCAGCCCGGCCACGCGGCCCGGCGGCGCGCCCAGCATGCGCAGCATGGCCAGGTCGGCGCGGCGCTCGCGCACGGCATTCCACAGCGCGATGAACACGCTGAGCGCGGCCACGGCCAGCAGCACGCCGCCAAAGGCGCGCAGTACATCGGCACCCACGCCCAGCAGGCGCAGCAGGCGCGTGACCTCGATGGCGGGCGCCGCCGCCTGCATCGAGGTGCCGCCGTTGATCAGGCGTGGCAGCGTGATGGCCGCCATGGGCGTGCGGTAGCGCACCAGGGCTACGGTCACCTCACGCTCTTCCTTCATGATTTCCAGGTCCTCGGCATCGTTGGCCGTGGCGGTCTCGTGCACCATCCAGACGGATTCAGTGCTGGTCAGTATCAGCCGGTCCAGAACACAGCCGCAGGGCGCCAGCACCCCGCTCACACGGTAGGGGTGGTTGCCATGGGCGTGCCCTCCTCCACCCAGGCCGTGGCTACCGATGAAGGTGGCGCCGACCAGCGGTGCGCCTTGGTGGCTGGCTTTGACAATACCCCGTGCCACGCTCGCGCCCAGCACCGCGTCCATGGGCTGCTGCCACAGCGCGCCTTCGGCCAACTGGGCCTCATAGTGCGCCACGTAGTCGGGCGTGGTGCCCACGATGCGAAAGCCCTGGTAGCTGTCGCCCAGGCTGAGCGGGATGACCTGCGCCACCAGCGGGTTCTTCTGCAGCTCCTGCACCTCTTGCAGCGGGATGTTGCCCGTGGGCACGTCGATGTGGAACACACCCGCCAGGATGAGCTGCAGCGGGCTGCCCTTGGCGCCCACCACCAGGTCGATGCCGCTCAGGTCGCGCTCAAACGCCTTGTCGAGCTGCGTGGCCACCAGCAGCACCAGCGTGATGGCGGCGAGACCCAGCGTGAGCACCAGCAGGTTGAGCACGGCCGCCAGCGGGCGGGACCAGAGGTAGCGCCAGGACAGGCGGGCGAGTTTGAATACTCCTGAATTCATAGCTGCTCAGGCATATTCAACCAGCGCTCCGTGCCGATTTCATTCAAATTGAGGGTCTGGACACCTGCCAGGGCGGACACCACACGCTGGTCATGCGTGGCAATCACCAGGCTGGCATCACAGGCAGCGGCGCTGTGCTGCAGCAGGGCCAATGCATCGGCCGCCGCCTCGTCGTCCAGACTGGCCGTGGGCTCGTCAGCCAGCAGCACCTGTGGCGCCAGCAGCACGGCCCGCGCCAGCGCCACGCGCTGCGCCTGCCCGCCGGAGAGCTGATGCGGCTTGCGCGCGGCCAGCTCTGCCACACCCACTTGGGCGAGTGCGCGGTGGATGGCCGCATCGTCACGCGGCAGCCCGGCAGCAAAGTACGCCAGCGCCAGGTTGTCCGCCACGGTGAGTGCGCTGCTGAGGTACAGCTTTTGCGGCAAGAACCCAATGGTGCGCGCGCGCCAGGCATCGATCTCGGCCCCCCGCTGCGTGCCCAGCTGGGTGCCCGCCACAAACAGGTCGCCGCCACTGGCACCGCGCAGGCCGGCCATCAGCGCCAGCCAGGTGGACTTGCCGGTGCCCGAGCGCCCGCGCAGCAGCAGCGTGCCGCCCTGGCGCAGGTCCACATCCGGAAAGCGCAGCGGCGCGGCGCCACCCGTGGCATAGGTGTAGGAAAGCCCCCGGGTGCGGATCATGCGGCAGCGCCCTCTGCCGGGTGCGCGCAGTCGGCACAGCGCCCGTGCACTGCAATGTCCACCGCCAGGCTTTCGTGTCCTGCGGTGGCCAGCGCCTGCAGCACCTGCTGGAGGGCTTTTTGCACCTTGGCAGAACCCTGCGACATGCGGAACTGGCGGTGGCAGTCGTCGCATTCAAACCGCGGTGCAGCGCCCTCCTCCCCTTGCGGCGCCAGCGCATACCGCGTCACGCGGGCGGCATCCACCTGCTTGTGCAGCAGGCCGGCGGCGGCAAAACGGTCGAGCATGCGGTAGACCGTGACCTTGTTGACCGCAACACCCGCTGCAGCCAGGGCCGCCTCGACCTCGGGCTCGGACAGCGCCGCATCGGGCCGGGCCTCGTACAGGGCCGCCAACGCCCGTGTGGCGCGGGTGGCGCGCATGCCGGGGGGAAGCGACCAAGGCTGGAGACGTTGAGGGGGCGGGGAAGACATGGGTGGTGCGGATGAACTGCGCATAACGCAATCGGGTTGCATTATGCCTGCCTGCAGCCTCGCTCTGAACGAATTTACTCCCTCCAAGCATTGAACCCAGAGCGCAAGACCCGGATCCCGCCCCTCTGGCAGCCGCCAGCGCGTCAACGTCAGCCCTTCAAATACCGCGCAAACGTCTTGCGAAACTTCTCCACCTTCGGCCCCACCACAAACGCGCAGTACCCTGCATTGGGGTGGTTGGCAAAGTAGTCCTGGTGGTAGGCCTCGGCCGTGCTGTAGTTCGAGAGCGGCTTCACCTCGGTGGTGATGGATGCGCCAAACAGCTTGTCTTGCGACATCTGGCGGATCATGGCGTTGGCGATCTCGCCGTGCTCGGGGTTGTCGTAGTAGATGCCGCTGCGGTACTGCGTGCCCACATCATTGCCCTGGCGGTTGAGCGTGGTCGGGTCGTGGGTGTGGAAGAAGATTTCCAGGATCTCCTCCAGGCTGATCTCGTCGGCATCGAACGTCAGTCGCACCACCTCGGCGTGGCCGGTGTCGCCCTGGCAGATCTGCTCATAGCTGGGGTTGATGGTGTGGCCGTTGGTGTAGCCGCTTTCCACATCTGTGATGCCGCGCACGCGGTCGAACACGGCTTCGGTGCACCAGAAGCAGCCGCCGCCCAGGGTGATGGTTTGTGGGTTGTGGGCCATGTGGGAGGTCTCCATGCAGTTTCGGGGGAAAAACGTTCACGGCATGGTACGCGCCCTCACCCGCCGCAGTGCGGGCGGGGGCATTGGCCTTTACCCCTTGGGGGGCTACTCGTACTGGCGACCCTGTGCCATCAGTTCGGGCGTGCCGATCAGCGCATTCAGGCCGTCAAAGTCCATCATCCGGTCCTTGAATGGCGCTGTGGTCTGGTGCGTGTGCAGGCTGGCGTAGTAGCCCTGCAGCGTGTGCGCCACGGCGCGGGCGGTGCCGCCGGGGAAGATCACGATGCGAAAGCCGCGCTGCTGCAGCTCGGCCGCGCTCTGGATCGGTGTCTTGCCGCCTTCGACCATGTTGGCCAGCAGCGGGATGCGGTGGGCAAAGCGCTGGCAGGCCGCGTCCATCTGCTCGGGGGTGCGCAGGGCTTCGATGAAGAGTGCATCCACACCACATTCCAGGTACGCCTCGGCGCGGTCAAATGCGGCGTCGATGCCCTCCACGGCCAGCGCGTCGGTGCGGGCCAGGATCAGGGTGTGGGCGCTGCGGCGTGCGTCCAGCGCGGCCTTGAGCTTGCCGCACATCTCGCCCACCGGCACCACCGACTTGCCGTCCAGGTGGCCGCAGCGCTTGGGAAAACCTTGGTCCTCGATCTGCACCATGGCGGCGCCCGCACGCTCAAAGCCGCGCACGGTGCGCTGGGTGTTGAGTGCGTTGCCAAAGCCGGTGTCGGCATCGACGATGACCGGCGTGCGCACGCGCTCGGTGATGCGTGCCAGGGTGTCTTCCACCTCGGTGTAGGTGGTCAGGCCCACGTCGGAGCGGCCCAGGCGCGTGTAGGCGATCGATGCGCCCGAGAGGTACAGCGCCTCGAAGCCCGCCTGCTCGGCCACCAGAGCGCTCAGGGCGTCGTACACGCCAGGGGCGAGGATTGCGCGGGGTTCGTGAAGGCGTTGCTGCAACGATGGAGGGGAGGATGGGGTGGTCATGGTTTCAATCTTCCGAGTGCGTCACCAGTTCGGCCGCCGTGTGCGCCGCGATGTACCCGCCGGCCACGGCGCTGAGCAGGCCGTTGCCGGAGAGATAGCCCCACACCGCGTCGCCCGACACGCCACGGGCCGCGCCGCCTGCCGCCAGCAGGTTGGCAAACGGCTGGCCGTCTTGCCCCAGCACGCGGCACTGGGCGTCGATGTCGAGACCGCCCTGGGTGTGGAACAGCGCGCCCGTGACCTTGACCGCGCAGAACGGGGCCTGCAGTGGGCGGGCAAAAGTACGGCGAATTGACTCTTTTTGGCCGCTGGCGCTTGGCAGGCTTGCCAGAGTAGCTATCAATTTTGATTCTTCACAGCCGATCACTGCCGCCAGCGCCTGCACGCTGTCACAGTGCTTCACAGCACCGGCTGCCTCGGCATCGACAAAGTCCGGAAAGCCACGCGCCAGTGCGAGAATGGGCGCGTCAAACACATTCCACGCCACGCCGCCCGGCTGTGCCAGCACATGCACCGAGGCTTCGGAGTAGCCCTGCGTCTCGTCGTGAAAGCGCTCGCCCAGCGCATTGACCTGGATACCGCCTTCCATCATCAGCGCCCACGAAATCAGCGCGCCCTGCGGAATGGCCCAGGAGCCGTGGCCCTGGTAGCCGCCCAGGTCAGCCAGCCGTGCGCCCAGCGCCTGGCCCCAGGCGATGGCGCTACCGTCGTTGCCGGTGTGGCCGGCGAACAGCGCATCGCGCATCTCGGGCAGCAGCTCGCGCACCATGGACGGGTTGCCGCCAAAGCCGTTGCAGGCCAGGATGAGTGCGTCGCAGGCCAGGTGCTCCAGGGTGCCATCAGGCCGCTCGTAGCCCACGCCGATCACGCGCTGCTGGGCATTGACCCACAGCTCGCGCACGGTGGCTTCGGTAATGAGGGGAATGTCCACCGCCGTCACCGCGTTGGCCAGGCGGCCCATCAGGCCCGCGCCGGTTTTCTCGGGCGTGGCGTGCATGCGGCGCACGCTGTGGCCGGGGTACAAGAATCCATCGAGCACCTGCCACTGCAGGCCACGGCGTGCTTGCAGTGCGTCGAGCGCCGGGCCGATGGCCTGGGCATAGGCCTGCACCAAATGGGGCGCTGCCCTGCCCTTGGCCTTGGCGCTGATGTCGGCGGCAAACCGCTCCGGGCTGTCATCAATGCCCGCCGCGCGCTGCGCCTGCGTGCCGGGCGCGGGGATAAAGCCGGATGAGAGGGCCGACGAGCCCAGCGGCGTGGCGTCGCGCTCCAGCACGGCGCAGTCCACACCGGCGTCGTGCAGCATCAGCGCCGCCGTGAGGCCACAGGCACCGCCGCCCACGATGAGCACCGGCACATGGGCGTCCTGCGCCACCGTGCCGGGCAGGTGCTCGGCATGGCAGATGCGGGGGGTGCTCATGGGCGAATTCATGCGGAAGGGGCCGCCACAGCGGCAGTCACGGCGGTCGCAAAGTCGGCGCAGGTCAGCACCTGGGCCACGTTGGCCATGTCGGCCACCGAGGTGTCGTGCACTGCCTGCTTGAAAGCCGCGCAGCCGTCGGACAGCACCAGGGTCTGGTAGTCGCGCATGTGCGCATCTCGCACCGTGCTGGCCACGCCCCCGTTCGTGACAATCCCACACACCGCCACGGTGGTGATGCCCGCGCGGCGCAGCACCCAGTCGAGCTGGGTGTTGAAGAAAGCCGAATACGCCACCTTGCACACCGACACGTCCACCCACGGTGCGATCTCAGCCACATGAGCCTGGCCCGTGCTGCCCGGGGCAAAGTCACCACGGCGCAGGAACGGGCGCAAGGCCTTGAGGTGGGGCGAGACCATGGGCTCGCCCTGCGCGTCGGGCCACAGGGTGAACTGGCTGCCCACCACCATGCCGCCCGCCGCCTTGAGTGCCTTGGCCACCGCTGCCACCCGGGGTGGCAAGGCCTGGGCGGCAGCGCTCACCGCGCCACCGCGCGCGTAGGCGCCGTCCGGGGCCAAAAAGTCGTTTTGCAGGTCGATGATGACCAGCGCCGTGTGGCGCGGGTTGATGCTCAGGTTAGGTGCGCCGTGGCTCATGCTGCGCCCTCCCCGCCGGCCCGCACCAGCAGATTGCCCAGCGGGTCCACCGTGGCGCTGAAGCCAGGCTCCAGCCACACCGTGGTGTCGGGCTGCTCCAGGATGGCGGGGCCGTCGATGCGGGTGCCAACGGGCAGGTCCAGCCGTGCGTGGCGCGCGGCGTCCCACCAGCGGCCGGCGTGGAACACGCGCTGCACGCCCAGCGACGGGTTCACGGTAGTGGTCTGCGGTGCCAGCACCGTCAGGTCGAACTTGGGGCGCACGCCCACGCGGGCATAGCGCAGGTTCATCACCCGCACGGCAATGCCGTCAAGCACACGGCCAAAAGCGGCGCGGTAGGCGGCCTCGAACGCTGCGCGGATGCCCTCGTGGCTCAGCGCATCAGCCGCCACGGGCACCTGCACGGTGTGGGTTTGACCGGCATAGAGCATGTCGAGCGCAATGATTTCCTGCACTTCGACAAACTTCACGCCCGCCGAATCCAGGCGCTGCTGGCAGGTGGCTGCGAGTGTGGCCACCCGCTGGCGCAGGTCGGCCACGTCCAGGTCGGCCAGGGGCTTGTTCAGCGTCTGCACCGCGTCGTGGCGCATGTCAGCCATCACACAGCCCAGGGCGGAGGTGACGCCGGGGTAGCGCGGCACGATGCCCGTGCCCACGCCCACCTCGCGCATCATGGCGCACACATGCAGTGCGCCGCCGCCGCCAAACGGCATGTAGGCAAACTGGCGCGGGTCGTGCCCGCGCTCGATGGACACCACGCGCACGGCGCCCGCCATCTTGGCGTTGGCCACCGTGAGGATGGCTTCGGCGGCTGCCATCACATCCAGGCCCAAGGGTTGGGCCACATGGGTCTCGATGGCGTCACGCGACTTTTGCGCGTCCATGGCGGCCAGCAGGCCACCGCCCAGGGGCCGGTCGGCGGCGATACGGCCCAGCAGCACGTTGGCATCGGTGACCGTGGGCCGGGTGTTGCCCCGGCCATAGCAGGCCGGGCCGGGGATGCTGCCCGCCGACTCGGGGCCCACCTGCAGCATGCCGCTGGCGTCCACCGAGGCAATCGAGCCACCACCCGCGCCAATGGTCTCAATCTGGATCATGGGCGAGCGCACCACCATGCCAAATTCAATGGCCGTCTGTGCGGCCAACGCCGCCTCGCCCTTGGCCACCAGCGACACGTCGAACGAGGTGCCGCCCATGTCGCCCGTGATCACATCGGGGAAACCTGCCGCACGCGCAATCGCCGCGCAGGCAATCACGCCCGCCGCCGGGCCCGAGAGCGCGGTGCGCACGGGCACATCGCAGGCCGTCTGGCGCGACATCACGCCGCCGTTGCTTTGCACGATGAGCAGCTCGCCGCCAAAGCCCTGCGTGCGCAGGTCGCCCTCCAGCCGCTCCAGGTAGCTGCCCACCACGGGCTGGAGGGCGGCGTTGAGCGTGGCGGTGGAGCAGCGCTCGAACTCGCGGATTTCGGGCAGCACCTCGCTGGCGGCCGTCACATGTGGGTTGGGCCACACGCTGCGCACGGCGGCCACGGCGGCCTGCTCGTTGGTGGGGTTGGCGTAGGTGTTGATGAAGAACACGCAGACGGCCTCGCAGCCCGCCTCCAGCAGCGCGCGCGCCTGGGCCTTGACCTGCTCGATGTCCACGGGCGTGTGCACAGTGCCATCGGCCAATACGCGCTCATCCACCTCCAGGCGCAGGTTGCGCGGCACGATGGGCTCGAAGCTGCCGCGCAGGCCCCAGGTCTGCGGCCGGTCGCGGCGGCGCATCTCCAGCACATCGCGAAAGCCGCGGGTGGTGATGATGCCGGTGCGTGCCACCTTGCGCTCCAGCAGCGCATTGGTGCCCACGGTGGTGCCGTGCACGATGGTGGCGATCTGCGCAGCCGAGTCAGCCACACGCGCCACGCCATTCATGAAGCCGCGCGCCTCCTCACCCCGGGTGCTGGGCACCTTGACGATGCGGGCGCTGCCATCGCGCTCGTCCAATACGAACAGGTCGGTGAACGTGCCACCCACGTCCACACCCACCACATACGAAGCCTGATCCGAAACCTTGCCGCTGCTCATGCCTTGCCTTTCGCTGTGGCGGGGGCAATGACGTAGCCCATCGCCAAATCCTTATCACGCGCTGCTGCGGCCCGTGCGGCCGGTACACCGTAGCCACCGCCACCGGGGGTTTCCAGCCGCACGCGCTCGCCCTGCTTCAAGCGGATGCCGATCATCTTGGAGCGCATGGGTGGCTGCTTCCATTCACTATTGTTTTCATAGCTGAAGACGTTCATGGAACCGGCGCTACCGCCCGAAATGCCTTGGGGTGCGGCCTTGCCGCGCTCGCCAAAGATGAACACCTCGGCGTCCTGCTCCAGCAGCTCGATTTCATATATCGCACCCAGGCCGCCCCGGTGCTCACCATCGCCGCCCGAATCGGGGCGCAGCGCCCATTGCGTGAAGCGCACGGGGTACGCAGCCTCCAGAATTTCGAGCGGCGGGATGGTGGCCGTGGAGATGGGCGCGTTGCCGTGGCTCAGGCCGTCGCCATCGCTGTGCCCGCCGTGGCCGCCGCCAAAGAAGCTGAACATGACCCAGCGCTGGCCCTTGCGGGCCGCGTCGGTGCGGTGGCCCGCGATGGACAGCGCATTGATGGTGCCGTAGGCCTGGGCCATGGCACGCTTCGGGTCGGTCTGTGCGGTGGCGCTGAAGATCACATCGATCATGCGCAGGATGGTTTCGGTGTAGCCGCCCACGGGGCGGGGCCGCGCGGCGCTGATGACCAGCCCCTCGGGCAGCACGAAGTCCACCGCGTCGAGCACGCCCGCGTTGGCGGGTACATCAGGGAATAAATGCTTGAGCGCCACATAGCACGCCGCAATCGCCGTGGCGCGCGAGATGTTCACGGGTCCGGCGCACTGCGGCGAGGTGCGCGAGAAATCGAGCGTGAGGCGCTCGCCCTGCACCGTCATGTCGAGCGCGATGGTCAACGCCTCATCCTTCACGCCGTCGTTGTCCAGGATGTCGCTGAAGCTATAGCGCCCGTCGGGCAGCGCCGCGATGTGCGATTGCATGAGCTTGACGGCGCGCGTGCGCAGCTCGCCCATTGCCTGCTGCACCACGGCGTCACCGTATTGATCCAACAGGTCGTGCAGGCGACGTTCGCCCAGGTCCAGCGCGGCCAGCTGACCGTTCAGGTCGCCCCACAGGCTGTCGGGCAGGCGGGTGTTGGCCTTGAGGATGGCGAGCACGTCGTCGTCGAACACGCCGCCGCGCACGATGCGCACGGGCGGGATCTGCACGGCCTCCTGCCAGCATTCGGTGGCGGCCGGGTTGTAGTTGCCGGGCACGTTGCCGCCCACATCGTGCCAGTGCGCGGCCGATGCCAGAAAGCAGTACAGCTTGCCACCGCGAAAGAAGGGCCGCACCAGCTTGAAGTCGTTGGCGTGCGTGCCACCCTCGTAGGGGTCGTTGAACAACCAGGTGTCGCCGGCCGTGATGCCACCGCGCTCGCCCGCTGCGCGCATGGCAGCGCGCACGGCGAAAGCCATCGCCCCCACAAACACGGGCAGGCCCGATTTGCCCTGCACCAGCGTGTCGCCACTGACGGCGTCGTACAGGCCGTGGCAGGCATCGTGCGCCTCGGCAATGATGGGGTTGAACGCGCTGCGGTACAGCGTGGCGTCCATCTCGTCGGCGATCTGTTCCAGGCGGCCGCGCAAGACGGCCAGGGTGACGGGGTCCATAGCGGGCGGTGCGGTGGTGGTGTTGTTGTGTTCAGCCATTGACGGCCTCCTTGCCAAAGCGGGTGCGCAGCTGGTTCAGCAGACCGCCAGCGCGCACCATGTCCATGAGAAACGGTGGAATCGGATCGCAGGCCAGCGCGCGGCCCTGGGAGGTGATGACAGCGGGCGCCTGCCAGTCGAGCGTGACGGCATCGCCGTCACCCAGCGCACCCAGTGCATCGGCCTCGGCGCAGGTCAGCAGCAGCAGGCCCAGGTTGAAGGCGTTGCGAAAGTACAGGCCGCTGAACGACGGCGCGATGACCGCAACGATGCCCAGCCGCACCAGCACGGCGGCCGCCTGCTCGCGCGAGGAGCCAATGCCGAAGTTGGGCCCGGCCACGATCACGTCGCCCTTGCGCACGCCGCCCACGAAGTCGGGCCGCACCGATTCGAGGCAGTGGCGCGCCAGCACGTCCAGGCCGTGCTTCATGGCATGGCCGGGGGCGAGTACATCGGTGTCGATGTCAGCGCCCAGTTTCCAGACCCTGTGGGTGTTTGTCATACCAGTACCTCGCGGGGGTCGGTGATGCAACCGCGCACGGCCGATGCCGCCACGGTGTACGGCGACGCCAGATACACCTGCGCGGTGGCCGAGCCCATGCGGCCCTTGAAGTTGCGGGCGGTGCTGGAGATGACGGTGGTGTTATCGCCCACCGTGTCGCCATAGCCTGCGCAGGCACCGCAAGTGGTAGGGAACAGTTCGGCCCCCGCGTCCTGCAGCACCTGCAGCACACCCTCATCGCGCGCAGCGGCCTGGTCCTGCTGGCTGGCAGGGGCCACCATCAGGCGCACTCCACTGGCCACGCGTTTGCCACGCAGTACCGAGGCGGCTGCGCGCAGGTCGTCCAGCTTGGCGCCCGTGCAGGCGCCGATGTAGGCCACGTCGATGCCCCGCCCTGCGTGCTGCGCCACGGGGGCGGCGTTGGCCGGGCTGTGGGGCGCGGCGACCTGCGGCGTGAGCGTGGTGGCGTCGAAGGTGTGGCGCGTGAGGGCTGCGCCTTCATCCGTGCGCCAGGCATCCAGCCCCTGCAGGTCTGCGTCGGGCACGCCCGCCGCCCGCAACCACTCGCGTGTGGTGGCGTCGGGGGCAATCAGACCGGCCTGGGCGCCCAGCTCGGCGCTCATGTTCGAGAGCGTCATGCGTTCCTGCATGCCCAGCGCCTGCACGGCGGGGCCGGCAAACTCCACGGCCTGGTACTGGCCGCCGTTCATGCCAAAGCGGCCAATCATGTGCAGCATCATGTCTTTGGCCGTCACGCCCTGGGCCAGCTGTCCGCTCCAATGCATCTGCAGGGTGTGGGGCACGCGCAGCCAGATTTCGCCGGTCACCACCACGCCCAGCATTTCGGTGCTGCCGATGCCAAACATGTAGGCACCGAATGCACCGCCTGTGGGCGAATGCGAGTCGCCGCCCACGCAGAACATGCCGGGGCGGATATGTCCGTGCTGGGGCACCACAACATGGCAGATGCCCTGGCCGTCATACACATGGGGCAAAGCCTGCTCGCGCGCCCAGTCGCGGGCGATGCGCACGATGCGGCGGGATTCTTCGTCGCGCTCGGGCAGGTAGTGGTCCATGACAAGGACCACGCGCGATTTGTCCCAGATCTGCGCGCCCAGTTCGTCGAGCATGGGCTTGAGGCGCCGGGGGCCGGACGAGTCGTGAAACATGGCCAGGTCCACGCTGCAGTTGACGATTTCACCGGGTGTGACGCTGGCGCGGCCGCTGGCGCGGGCCACCAGCTTCTGGGCCAGGGTGCTAGCCACAACATCTGGGGTGGCGGTCATTCGGGTTTGGCTCCGGCAAACTTCACCACCTTGGCCCAGCGCGGGATTTCGGCCTGCACAAAGCGCGCAAACTCGTCCGGGCTGTTGCCCACGGGCACGGCGCCCTCCAGCTCCAGGCGCTTTTTCACGTCGGGGGTGGCAATGGCCTGGCGTGCGGCATCGCTCAGGCGCTTGGCCAGCTCGGGGTTCATCTGCCCCGGGCCAAACAGGCCAAACCATGCGCTGGATTCGTAGCCCGGCAGCACCTCGGCAATCGCAGGCACATCCGGAAAGGCGGGCAGGCGCTTGGCACTGGTCACGCCCAACGCCTTGAGCTTGCCCGCGCGGATCTGCGCCTGTGCATTGCCCACGGCGGCGAACATCAGGTCGACCTGCCCGGCCAGCACATCCTGCAACGCGGGCGCAGTGCCCCTGTACGGAATGTTGACGATGTAGGCGCCCGACTGCATCTTGAAGGCATCGCCCGCCAGGTGCAGCGATGAACCCACCGCGCCAATCGCAAAGTTGAGCTTGCCTGGCTTGGCCTTGGCCAGCGCGATCAGCTCACGCACATCTTTGGCAGGCAGCGAGGGGTGAGCCACCAGCACCGAGGGTGAGGTGGCCACACAGGTCAGCGGGGTGAAGTCCTTGACAGGGTCGAACGGCAGCGAGGGGTAGAGGCTGGCGTTGATGGCATGGCTGGTGAAGCTCATGAGCAGCGTGTTGCCGTCGGGTGCGGCTTTGGCCACCGCGTCGGCGGCAATGTTGCCGCCCGCACCGGGCCGGTTCTCGACAATCACGGTGCGGCCCAGCAGGCGGCCCATTTCGATGGACAGGGTGCGCGCCAGGGTGTCGGTGGAGCCGCCGGCCGGTGCGCCAACCAGGATGCGGATGGGCGCGGACTGGGCAAAGGCCCGCCCGCCCATCAGCACGGCCGGCACAGGGGCAAGCGCTTGGAGGATTCTGCGGCGTTGGATCATGGTGTGGTGTCTCCTTCTTCGGTCACAGAGCAGGCATCACCGTGCCTTGGTCAAACGGGATGGCATGGGCGAGGAGCATGGGATTCAAAGGCCCAGATAGGCGCGGCGCAGGTCGTCGCTGCGCAGCAGTTCGTCGGGCGCGCCAGAAAAGCGAATGCTGCCGTTTTCCATCACGTAGGCACGGTCCGCAATCTCCAGCGACTGGCCCACGTTCTGCTCGACCAGCAACACCGCCAGCCCGGTGGCACGCAGCTGGCGAATCAGGCCGAACATCTCCTCGACCAGCAGGGGCGACAGGCCCAAAGATGGCTCATCCAGGATCAGCAGACGGGGTTCGGCCATCAGGCCCCGGCCAATGGCCAGCATCTGCTGCTCGCCGCCGCTCATGGTGCCCGCGAGCTGGGTGGTGCGCTCCTTCAGGCGCGGAAAGGTGGCAAACACCTTGTCGATGTTGTCGGCCCGGCGCTCCCGCGCGCGGGTGAAGCTGCCCAGCGAGAGGTTTTCGAGCACGCTGAGGTTCGGGAAAATCTTGCGCCCTTCGGGCACCTGGATCAGCCCGGCCTTGACGACCTCGGTGTAGTGCGCGCCGCTCAGGTCCGCGCCACCAAAAGCGACAGTACCGTCCCAGGCCTTATAAATGCCACACACGACGTTGTTGAAGGTGGATTTGCCCGCACCGTTGCTGCCCAGCAGGGCCACGGTCTCGCCGGGCTGGACCTGCAGGTCCACACCCCGCAGGACCTCGACGCGGCCGTAGCCGCCGCGCAAGCCCGCCACGCTGAGCAAGGGGCTGGATGCGGACGATGGGACGGCGCTGCTCATGCGGCCTCCTTCGCTGCAGCGGCACGCAGGCGCGCCGCCGTGCCGTGGCCCAGGTAGGCCTCGATCACGCGCTCGTCGGACGTCACCACGCCCGGGCTGCCCTCGGCAATCAACTGGCCCTGCGCCAGCACCCACACATGCTCGGCCAGGTTCATCACGGCCTGCATCACGTGCTCGATCATCAACACGGTCACGCCACCATCGGCGATGCCGCGCACCACGGGAATCATCTCGGCAATCTCCTGGGGGTTGAGGCCCGCCAGCACTTCATCGAGCAGCAGCAGGCGCGGTTGTGTCGCCAGCGCGCGCGCCAGCTCCAGCCGCTTGCGGCCCGCCACCGTGAGGTCGGCTGCAGGCTTGTCCAGCTGGGGCGAAAGGCCCACGCGGGCGGCCACGTCGCTCGCCAATGCCAGCGCCGCGCGGCGGTTGGGCTCCTTCAGGTGCGCGCCCACGGCAATGTTTTCACGCACGGTTTGTGCCGCAAACGGCTGCACGATCTGGAAGGTGCGCGTCATGCCCAGCCGGGCATTGAGATGGGGCGCCTGACCGGTGATGTCCTGGCCTGCGAAGCGCACCGTGCCTGCGTCGGGCCGTACAAAGCCCGACATCAGTGCAAACAGCGTGGTCTTGCCTGCGCCATTGGGTCCGATCAGCGCCGTTAAAGAACCTTCTGGCACCGCCAGGCTCACGTTTTGCACGGCTTTCAGGCCGCCGAAGGATTTGCTCAGGCCACTGAGCTGCAACAGGTCATTGGCCATGGCGGCCTCCCGAACGTTTCCACATCGCCACCACCGACTGCCCAATGCCTGCGATACCACGCGGCAGGAACATCACGATGAGCACCAGCACCACGCCGTAGATCACCATGTTGATGCCCGGCAGCTGCCCGAACAGGTTGCGCGTGATGTCGGCCAGGATGTGCAGCACCAGGGCGCCCAGCACGGGCCCCCAAACGGTGCCGATGCCGCCCACGATGGCGGCCACCAGGGCTTCCACCGACGTGACGGAGCCGTAGGCAATGCCCGGGTCGATGTACTGGAACACCTGCACATAAAACGCACCGGCTGCGCCCATGAAACCGCCCGACAGTGCGATGGCGCCCATCTTCACGTTGAAAGGATTCACGCCAATGGCGCGCGCCGCGTCTTCGTTGTCGCGCACGGCCTGCAGCCAGGCGCCAAAGCGTGAGTTCTTGAGCCACCAGCTCACGAGCAGCGCCAGCGTGACCAGCGCCAGGATGAGAAACACATAGCCCTTGCGCGATCCGAACTGCATGTTGCCCAGCGACTCCTTGAGCGGCAGCATCAGGCCCACACCCGCCCCGGTGAACGGCACCGACAGCGCCAGGATGCGGAACACCTCGGCAAAGGCCAGCGTGACCAGCGCAAAGTACGAACCCTTGAGCCCGTAGCGGAACGACAGCCCGCCCACGAACAACCCCACCAGCGCACTGCCCGCCACGGCCATGGGCATAGCCACCCAAGGGTTGATGCCGCCTTGCATCTGCGCAATGGCCTGGATGTACGCTCCCGTGCCAAAGAACAGTGCATGGCCGAACGAGAACTGCCCGCCAAAGCCGCCCAGGATGTTCCATGCCTGGGCCAGCAAGGCAGCGTAGAGCGCCATCATCACGAAGTTGAGCAGCACGCCGGAGTCCGACACGCCCGTCACGGCCGCCACGATGGCCGCGAACATTCCAATGGTCCAGAGTTGCTTCATGCCTTGGCTCCAAACAAGCCCTGCGGGCGGAACAGCAACACCGCGATGAAGATGGCAAAGATGCCGATCTGCCCCAGCGATTCGCCCAGATACAGGCCGCCCAGCGACTCCACCACCCCAATCAGCAGCCCTCCCACCAGCGCGCCACTAAAGCTGCCCATGCCGCCCAGCACCACGATGGTGAAAGCCACCAGCACAAAGCCGCTGCCCACCTGTGGATTCACGTAGTAAGCCGGCAGCAGAAAACACGCGGCCGCCCCCAGGCAAGCCAGGCCGATGCCAAAGCTCATCGCGTACACGTGGTCCACGTTGATGCCCATGAGCTTGGCGCCATGCTTTTCCTTGGCCACAGCACGGATGGCGCGGCCCAGGTCCGTCTTGCCGACGATCCAGAGCAAGACGCCCGACACCACCAGCGCCCCGGCAAAGGCCACCAGCTTCGGGAGCGCAATCATGGCGGGGCCTACAGCGACGGTGGTCAGCGTGTAGGCCGTTTCGATGGTGCGCGTGTCGGACTTGAAGAACAACAGGGCGAGGTTCTCCATCACGATGGAGATGCCCAGCGTGACCAGCAGGATGTTCTCGTCCTTGCCGTGGCTGGCGCGGTTGATCACCAGGCGCTGCAGGCCATAGCCCAGGGCGAACATGCCAGGCACCAGGATGGGCAGCGCCAGGTAGGGGTCGAGCCCGAAGTGCTGCTTGAGCAGGTACACGGCGTACAGCGCCAACATCAGCGACGCGCCATGCGCGAAGTTGATGATGTGCAGCACGCCGTAGATCAGCGTGAGCCCGAGGGCGATCAGGGCATAGACCGCGCCCGTCGTCAGGCCGTTCAGGAGGGAGGGAAAGAGGATGCTGAGCTCGAACATGGGTGTGGAGTCCGGCGTTCAGGCAAAGGCGCGGCCTGGCGCTCCGCGTGGGATCGCCCCGCAGCCCCTGCATTCAGGGCCGAAAAGTGGTGGGTGTCAGGCCTTCAGCGGGAAGAGCGGGTCCGCTTCGCGATAGTCGCGCGGGATGATGACCTTGATGTCCTTGTTCAGCACCTGGGTCATGAGCGGCTGGGCACCCTGGTTCTGTCCATTGACGAATTTGGTCGGGCCGTACGGCATGATGTGATCGGCAAAGGTGCTCTTTTCCAGTGCGTCGATGAGGGCGGCACGGTCCATTGACTTGGCGCGCTCCAGCGCATCGGCCAGCAGCCACATCGAGGTGTAGGTCATGAACAGCTCGTAGCTGAAGAACAGGCCCTTGGCCTCGACCCGCTTCTTCAGGTCCTGCGCGCGCTTGTCCTTGGGGTTGAACCAGTGGTTGCAGTCGATGATGCCGTTGGCAGCGTCCGGAAACTCCTTGACGAACTTGTAGCTCGACGCCGCCCCACCCAACACCGAGTAGATCGCCTTGGGCGTGACCTTTTGCTGCTGCATGGTGCGCACCAGCAGCGCGTACTCGTTGTAATAGTTGGCGGGGATGACGATGTCAGGGTTGATCGCCTTCATGCGCAGCACGATGTTGTTGAAGTCGCGCGTGGGGTTGGCGTGCTTGACGACTTCCTTGACCTCATAGCCGTAGCCGGGCAGCTCACGCGCTAGCAGCTGTGCAGTGCCGGTGCCAAACAGCGATTCTTCATGGATGATCATCACTGTTTTGGCGGGCTTGCCTGCCGCCGTGTTCAGCACATGCAGGTTGGCCACGGCGGTCTCGGCGCACTTCTTGTAGCCGGGGCCAAAGCGGAAGGTGTTCTTGAGGCCGCGCTCCACGATCTGGTCGGCCACGCCCACATCCACGATGTGCGGCAGGTTGTACTTGGCAGCGGCCTGCGTGGTGGCCAGGCAGATGGCCGAGGCAAACGCCCCCACCACGGCGGACACGCCCGCTTCATTCATCTTCTCGACCTCGGCGGCACCGGCCTGAGGCTGTGACTGCGCATCGCCCAGCAGGACTTCGAGCTTGGCGCCGCCCAGGGCCTTGATGCCACCAGCCTTGTTGATGTCTTCAATGGCCATCATCGCGCCTTCGCGGCATTGCTGGCCCGAATAGGCCAGTGCGCCGGTCACCGGGTGCAGCACCCCCACCTTGACGGACTTGGCCTGCGCCCCGCCCACCAGTGGGAAGGCCAGCGCCGACGCGGCGGCAGCCGACTGGGACATGAAATGGCGGCGAGTACTCATGGGCATTCTCCTGGCAGGTGGGTCGGGTTGAGGTTGGAGGAACGGATTCAGTGGAACTGGGCCGACAGCTCTTTGCTGACCCAGACCTTGGCGTCGATGCTGCCCACACGGGACAGCTGCATTTCGTATTCGTAGCGGTCCGGCCGGTAGAGGCCGTGCAGCCACTGCACAGGGCGCTCCTGGTCGTCATAGATGAGACGGCGCACAGCCAGCAGTGCCGAGCCCACCGAGACATCCAGGTGGCGGGCCACGACAGCGTCAGCCAGCTTGGCCGAGATGGTTTGGTGCGCGCGACCCACCTTGACGCCCGACTCTTCGAGCAGCACCAGGATGGGCTTGCGCGCCAGCTCGCGCCGTCCGAACTGGCGGGCAATGTCGGCGGGCACATAGGTGGTGATGTGCGACAGCGGCCCCTCTTTGGTGCTCCGCACCCGGACCGCCTTTTGTACGGCGTCGCCCACCGCGATGTTCAGCGCGCCGGCCACGGCACGCGATGCTGTGACTGTGTCCACATCCAGCACCTTGACGGAGGTGCGCAGGCCCATGCTGACCAGGTTCTCCAGCAGACCCGTGAGATGCGCGCGGCTGCTCTCGCCCTCGCCGCCCGCGCCGTTGGCGGTAGCTGGGGCGGGTGGCACAGGGCGGGTGCCCCGGCCGGGCTCGCGGGAGATCATGCCCTCACCTTCCAGCAGCTCCAGCGCCCGGCGCACCGTGACACGCGCCACCGCGAACTGCCGCATCAGCGCCAGTTCGCCCGGCAGACCATCGGCAAACCGACCCTCTTGCAACTGCTCCCGCAGCACCAGATAGATCTGGTGGTACTTGGGGAGCGGCAGGTTGTTGGACGGCATGGAGGTCATATTAGGAATAGTTCTAATGTCCTGTCAATAAGACATTTAGGAGCGAAATTTGTCTTGCTGCAGACATTTGCGGCACCGGTGCACTGCACCGAGTGCACGCAACCACCGTGCCAGCAAGGAGAGATGTGCACCGCAGCAATGCGAAACGGCGCGCTTTTTGGCGGCATGTGACAAGGCCGCATTGACGCGCCCACAGGCACTGGCTACATTACTAACCAGTCAGTCATTAAAAATAGCCGGTTTGACCACTCCCCCCCCACCCTCCTCTGCCACGACCAGCACCAAACGCGAGCGCCGCAAGGAAGCCCGCCCGGGAGAGCTGCTGGAGGCTGCCCTCGACCTGTTTGTCGAGAAGGGGTTTGCCGCCACACGGGTGGATGAGGTGGCGGCGCGCGCAGGGGTATCCAAGGGCACGCTGTTTCTGTACTTCCCCAGCAAGGAAGAGCTCTTCAAGGCGGTGGTGCGCGAAAACATCGCCGGCCGCTTTGCCGAGTGGAACAGCGAGCTGGAGACCTTTGTGGGAACCACCAGCGAGGTCCTGCGCTATTGCTACCAGGTCTGGTGGGAACGCATCGGGTGCACCAAGGCCTCAGGCATTACCAAGCTCATGCTCAGCGAGGCGCAGAACTTCCCCGAGATCGCGCAGTTCTACCAGCACGAAGTCATCCTGCCCGGCCAGGCGCTGATTCGCCGCATCCTGGAGCGTGGCATTGCGCGGGGCGAATTCCGCCCCGTGAACCTCGACTACGCCGTGTACCTGGTGCTGGCCCCCATGATCTTCCTCATGATGTGGAAGCACTCTGTGGGCGCCTGCGTGCCTGATGCCCAGGAGCTGACACCTGAGCAATACATCGAGACGCAGATCGACAACATCCTGCACGGCCTGTGTGTGCGCCCGGAGGCGCCTGCAGCTTCCGGCGCAGCAGGCACATTGCTGTCTGACAAGCCGTCCCCTCCCCCTTCTTTCGCGCGCTCGCGCACACCCTGACCATGAAACGCTGGATTCCCTGGATGGCTGCGGCCGTCGTTGTCGTGCTGCTCGGTGGCGGTGTCTGGCGTGCCATGGCGGCGCGGCAGGCGCAGCAAAAGGCTTTGGCCGAGGCGTCCACACAACGGGCCGAGGCACCGCTGCAGCTGGCGGCCGACGAAGTGATCACCGTGCAATCGTCCCAACTCTCGCTGGGGGTACCGGTATCAGGCTCGTTGCGTGCCGTGGACTCGGCCATGGTCAAGGCACGCGTGGCCGGCGAGCTGCAGGGCCTGACTTTGCGCGAAGGCGACAGCGTCAAGGCGGGACAGGAAGTGGCACGCATCGACCCGACCGAAGCCCGTGCACGCCTGCGCCAGGCCCAGCAGCAGGCCGATGCAGCCAAATCGCAGGTGGACATCAACCAGCGGCAGTACAACAACAACCGTGCACTGGTAGACCAGGGCTTTATCTCTGCCACGGCGCTGGTCACCTCGCAAGCCAGCCTGGAAGCGGCCCAATCCAGCTACCAGGCCGCCGTATCGGCCGCCGATGTCGCCCGCAAGGCGCTGGAAGACACCGTCCTCAAAAGCCCCATCAGCGGCCTGGTGGCGCAGCGGCTGGCCCAGCCGGGAGAGCGGGTGCCCATCGACGCCCGCATCATCGAAGTGGTGGACCTCTCCCGCCTGGAACTCGAAGCCCTGCTCACCCCGGCTGACTCCGTCGGCGTGCGTGTGGGTCAGAAGGCCCAGCTCACGGTCGAAGGCGCCTCGGCGCCGGTACAAGCCACCGTCGTGCGCATCAACCCCAGCGCCCAGGCGGGCAGCCGCACCGTGCCAGTCTATTTGCGGGTGGACCAGGCCCCCCACAACGCCAGCCTGCGCCAGGGCCTGTTTGTGCAAGGCCTTCTGGCCACGGGCAGTGCGCAGGTACTGACCGTTCCATTGGATGCCGTGCGCACCGACAAACCGGCACCCTACCTCCAGACGATCAAGGAGGGCCGCGTGGCCTATGCGCCGGTACAGACGGGAGCGCGCGCCGTGGTCAATGGGCAGACCCTGGTCGCGGTGGACGGCGTACCCGTGGGCACGACGGTCATTGCAGGCCGCATGGGTTCGCTGCGCGAGGGCACGCCCGTGGCGGCGGCAGCTGCTGCGCCACAAGCCGCTCCCGCCTCGCGCACTGCGCCCTGACCAGCTGACGCGCCATGTGGTTCACCAAAGTCAGTCTTAAAAACCCCGTGTTCGCCACGATGGTGATGCTCGCCATCGTCGTGCTGGGCCTGTTCTCGTACCAGCGCCTCAAGGTCGATCAGTTTCCCAACATCGACTTCCCGGTGGTGGTGGTCACCGTGGACTACCCCGGTGCGTCGCCTGAAATCGTCGAGAGCGAGGTCACCAAGAAGATCGAGGAAGGTGTCAACTCGATTGCGGGCATCAACGCCCTCACCTCGCGCAGCTACGAGGGCACGGCGGTTGTCATCATCGAGTTCCAGCTCCACATCGACGGCCGCAAGGCCGCCGAGGATGTGCGCGAAAAGGTCGCCACCGTGCGCCCCTTGCTGCGCACCGAGGTCAAGGAGCCACGCGTGCTGCGTTTTGACCCCGCCAGCCGCGCCGTATGGTCGCTGGCCGTGTTGCCCGACGAAAAATCGGGTCGCAGCGCGGTGGAACTGACCACCTGGGCCGAGCAGATCCTAAAGAAGCGCCTGGAAAACGTGCGCGGCGTGGGCGCGGTGAACCTGGTGGGTGCGACCAAGCGCGAAATCAACATCTACCTCAACCCGCAGGCCCTGGAAGCCTTTGGCGTGACCCCCGACCAGGTGGCCAATGCCGTGCGCAACGAGAACCAGGACCTGCCCGTGGGTGCGATCCGCTCGCTGGCGCAGGAGCGTGTGGTGCAGATCGACGCGCGCATGGAGCGGCCCGAGGATTTCGGCAAGATCATCGTGGCCCGCAAGAACGGGGCGCCCGTGCGCCTGGACCAGGTGGCCCGCGTCAACGACGGCGCGCAGGAAGTGGAAAGCCTGGCGCTCTACAACGGCCAGCGCACGCTGCTGCTGTCGGTGCAAAAGTCGCAGGGCGAGAACACCATTGAGGTGGTCGATGGCCTGAACGCCGCCGTGGTGGAACTGAAGAACCAGCTGCCACCCGGGGTGCGGCTCGAAACCATTGGCGATAGCGCCCGCCCGATCCGCGTGGCGGTCAACAACGTGCGCCAGACGCTGATCGAGGGGGCCATCCTCACGGTGCTCATCGTCTTTCTGTTCCTGAACTCCTGGCGCTCCACCGTGATCACCGGGTTGACGCTGCCCATCGCGCTGATCGGCACGTTCCTGTTCATGAACATGTTTGGCTTCACCATCAACATGATCACGCTCATGGCGCTGAGCCTGTGCGTGGGGCTGCTGATCGACGATGCCATCGTGGTGCGCGAAAACATCGTGCGCCACGTGCAGATGGGCAAAGGCGCCTACGCGGCCGCCATGGACGGCACGCAGGAGATCGGCCTGGCGGTGCTGGCCACCACGCTGTCCATCGTGGCAGTGTTCATGCCCATCGGCTTCATGGGCGGCATCATCGGCAAGTTCTTCCACGAGTTCGGCATCACCATCGTCGCGGCGGTGATGATTTCGATGTTTGTGAGCTTCACGCTCGACCCGATGCTGTCGAGCATCTGGCACGACCCGAGCATCCATGCGCACGGCCAAAAGACGGCGCCCGTCACCTTCTACGACAAGACCATTGGCCGCGTCACCGGCTGGTTTGACCGCGCCACCGATGCGCTGGCAGAGGGCTATCAGCACATCCTGCGGTGGTCGCTGGTGCACAAGCTGGCCACCATGGTCATCGCCCTGGCGGTGTTCGTGCTGAGCGTGGTCATGGTGCCGCTGCTGGGCACCGAGTTTGTGCCCAAGGCCGACTTTTCAGAGACCTCCCTCAATTTCTACACCCCCGTGGGTTCGTCGCTCGAGGCCACCGAGTCCAAGGCCAAGCAGGTGGAAGGCATCCTGCGCGAGATGCCGGAAGTGCGCTACACGCTGGCCACCATCAACACCGGCAACGCCCAGGGCAAGATGTACGCCAGCATCTACGTGCGGCTGGTAGACCGCAAGGACCGCAGCCGCAGCGTGGACCAGATGTCCGACGTGCTGCGCGAGCGCCTCAAGACCGTGCCCGGCATCACCGTGACCCATGTGGGCCTGCTGGACGCGGTGGGCGGCCAGAAGCAGGTGGAGTTCTCGCTGCAGGGGCCCGACCTGCGCGAACTGGAGCGCCTGACCAAAATCGTCACCGAGAAGATCCGCGACATCCCCGGCCTCGTGGACCTTGACACCAGCGCCAAGCCTGACAAGCCCGTGATTGCGCTGGATGTGAAGCGTGAAGTGGCGTCGGACCTGGGCCTGTCGGTGGCGCCCATGGCGGCCTCGCTGCGCACGCTGGTGGCAGGCACCACGGTGGGCAACTGGCGTGCGCCCGACGACCAGACCTATGACGTGAATGTGCGCCTGGCGCCCGAGGCGCGCACCACCCCGGCCGACCTGGAGCGCCTGCCCTTTGCCCTGGCCGCCACCGACGGTACGACTCGCATCGTGCGCCTGAACCAGGTCGCCAGCGTCACCGAATCCACCGGCGCCAACCAGATCAACCGCCGCGACCTGACCCGCGAAGTGGCGGTGAACGCCAACGTGTCCCAGCGCTCGGCCGGTGAAGTGTCGAACGACATCAAGAAGGCGCTGGAGACCGTGACCTTCCCGCCGGGTTACCGCTACCAGTTTGGCGGCTCCACCAAGAACATGGCCGAATCGTTTGGCTACGCCATCTCGGCACTGGCCATGGCCATCATCTTCATCTACATGATCCTGGCGAGCCAGTTCAAGAGCTTTTTGCAGCCGCTCGCGCTCATGACGTCGCTGCCGCTCACGCTGATCGGTGTGGTGCTGGCGCTGCTGATGTTCCGCTCCACGCTGTCGATGTTCTCCATCATTGGCGTGGTGATGCTGATGGGCCTGGTGACCAAGAACGCCATCTTGCTTGTGGACTTTGCGATCCGCGCCCGCGAGGAGCACGTGAACGACCAGGGCCAGACCGTGCCCGGCTTGCCCCGCGCCGATGCCCTGCTGCTGGCCGCCCGGGTGCGGCTGCGCCCCATCCTCATGACCACGCTGGCCATGATCTTCGGCATGGTGCCCCTGGCGTTTGCGCTGTCCGAAGGCTCGGAACAGCGCGCGCCCATGGGCCAGGCGGTGATTGGCGGCGTGATTACTTCCTCCCTGTTGACCCTGGTGGTGGTGCCGGTGGTGTATTGCTACATGGATGACTTGGCCCAGTGGGCGCTTCGCAAGATGGGACGCGCCCCGGCAGCGCCTAAAATCGAAGGTTTGTCCTGATCGCCCCGATCGGCCTTGCATCTGCCCCACGGAGAAATCCCATGAACCTGCCCCTGAACACGTCCGCCAACATCAGCGATCCCATCGCCCAGGCCCGCTACAACATGATCGAGCAGCAGATCCGCCCCTGGAACGTGCTCGATGCCGACGTGCTGGACCTGCTGGCCGTGGTGCGCCGCGAAGACTTTGTGCCCCCGGCCTACCGCAGCATGGCCTTCATGGACATTGAAGTCCCCCTGCTGGGCAATGACGCTGAAGAAGCCGTGCGCAAAGGCCACAGCATGCTGCAGCCCCGCGTGGAAGCGCGCATCCTGCAAGACCTGCGCATTTTGCCCACCGACCGCGTGCTCGAAATCGGCGCCGGCTCGGGCTACATGGCCGCCCTGCTGGCCGCCCGTGCCGAACGTGTGGTGTCCCTCGAAATCCACCCCGAGCTGGCTGAAATGGCCCGCGAGAACCTGCGCGATGCGGGCGTGCAGAACGCCGACGTGCGCCAGGGCGACGGTGCCCGCGATGCCATCCCTGACGGCCCGTTCGACGTGATTGTGCTCAGCGGCTCCGTGGCCGAGGTGCCCAGCCACCTGCTGCCCCTGCTGCGCGATGGGGGCCGCCTGGGCGCCATCGTGGGTGGCGAGCCCGTGATGCGTTTCACCCTGACCCGCCGCACCGGCGACCGCTTTGAGACCACATCGCCCTGGGACACCATCGCGCCGCGCCTGGTGAACTTCCCCGAGCCCTCTGGCTTCACGTTCTGACCCCCTGCCCTTCGGTTGCCTTCGGAGTTTTGCATGATCGATCACGTCCGCCCCGCCCAGCTGTCTGCCTGGTTTGCCGCTGCACCTGAAGGCAGCCAGCCCCTGGTGCTGGACGTGCGTGAGCCCTGGGAGCTGCAGACCGCCAGCGTGCGCGCCGACGGGTTTGAGCTGGTGGCCATCCCCATGGGCGAGTTGCCCGCGCGGCTGGCCGAGCTGGAGCCCGCCCGCCAGGCGCAACGCCCTATTGCCTGCCTGTGCCACCACGGCGCCCGCAGCCTGCGCGTGGCCTCGTTCTTGCAGCACCACGGGTTCGAGCATCTGGCCAACATCACCGGCGGTATTGACGCCTGGTCGCACGAAAGCGATCCGGCGGTGCCGCGCTACTGACGCCCTTTGTGGTTGATGGACCGTTGTTGATGGACCGCACTTGCCGCACCCATGCCCCAGTGCTGCCCGCCGCTGCTCACCCCGATTCGATTCGCAGACTCTTCCGAAGGACCCCCCAATGACACCGTTTAGGCCCCTGTCCCTGTCCATCCTGCCCCTGGCGCTGGGCGCAGCGCTGTGTGCGCCAGCCCAGGCCCAAAGCCTGCTGCAACTGGTGGAATCGGCCCGCACCTATGACACGGCCTGGCAGTCGGCGCGTGCGCAACTGGACGCCGCAGCCCGCAAGGCCGACCAGGCCCGCGCCGGCCTGCTGCCTTCCGCCGCACTCACCGGGGGCCTCACCCGCTCCAACGTGGAGCTGAGCAAACCCAAGATCGAGAACACCGGCACGGCACAGACCGTGGGGGTCAATGCCTCCCAGCCGCTGTACCGGCCTGCCAATCGCATCACGCTGGAACAAGGCCAACGCGGCGTGGACGTGGCCCAGGCCCAGCTGGATGCCGCCACCCAAGACCTGCTGGTGCGGGTGAGCCAGGCCTACTTCGACGTGCTGGCTGCGCAAGACACCCTCACCTTTGTGCAGGCCCAGAAGGCCGCCGTGTCCGAGCAACTGGCCGCCGCCAAGCGCAATTTCGAGGTCGGCACCACCACGGTGACCGATTCGCGTGAAGCCCAGGCCCGCTACGACCTGGTGATTGCCCAGGAGATCGCCGCCGAGAACGATCTGCGCGTCAAGCGCCTGGCGCTGGACCAGCTGGTCGGCATCGCCGGCACCAAGCCGCAGCCCCTGGCACTGCCGGTGCAACTGCCCGGCGTAGTGCCGGACAACCTTGCCACCTGGGTGGACACCGCCCGCGACCAGCAGCCCGGCGTGCGCCAGGCCGCCATTGCGCTGGACATTGCGCGGCTGGAGACCAAAAAAGCCGAAACCGGTCACCTGCCCACGGTGGACCTGCAGGCGGGCTACAACGTCACGCGCAACCTGCACGGCACCATCACCTCGCCCGGCGTCACGGCCCGCAGCAATGCCGCCAGCGTGGGCGTGGCACTGAACCTCCCCCTGTTTGCAGGCTTTGCCGTGCAAAACCGCGTGAAGGAAACCCTGGCCCTCGAAACCAAGGCCGAGGCCGACCTCGAAACCGCCCGCCGCAATGTGGCCCAGGCCACGCGCGCCGCGTTCTACGGTGTGCAGTCTGGCCAGGGCCAGGTGCAGGCCCTGGAAGCGGCCGAAGCCTCCAGCCAGAGCGCGCTGGACGCCAACAAGCTGGGCTACCAGGTGGGTGTGCGCATCAACATCGACGTGCTCAACGCCCAAAGCCAGCTCTACCAGACCAAACGTGACCTGGCCCAGGCCCGCTACAACGTGCTGCTGGGCGGGCTCAAGCTGCGCCAGGCGGCAGGCACGCTGTCGCAGCAGGACATCGAAGCGGTCAACGCACTGCTGGCCAAGTAATTGGTCCTTGCACCCCGCGCCGGGGTGCATCCCGTGCATGAATTGCTGAGGCCTAGTGCAGGCCGCCCTCAGGCTGCACCAGTGCCACAATCGCACGCGCCGTGGCCTGCGCAGCCCCTCGGTGCGTGGCGGCAAACCGGGTGGCCCGCTCGCTGGCCTGTTCGTGGGCGCGGGCGTCCCCCGCCAGCGCTGCAGCCTGTGCCATTCCTTGTGCGAGGTCGGGCACCCGCTGTGCTGCCCCCGCCGCGCACGCCAGTTCGGCCGCCTCGGCAAAGTTGAAGGTGTGCGGGCCCAGCACCACGGGGCAACCGCAGGCAGCGGCCTCGATCAGGTTCTGGCCGCCCAGTGGGGCGAAGCTCCCGCCCAGCAAGGCCACATCGGCCAGGCCGTAATACAACACCATTTCGCCGATCGAGTCCCCCAGCCAGACGTCAGCGGCCGCAGGTGCCGCAGCCCAGGTGCTGCGGCGCGACACCGACAGGCCGGCCCGCTGCAGCAGCTGGTGGACCTCGTCAAACCGCTGCGGGTGGCGCGGCACGATGAGCCATTGCACGGGGGAAAGATCACCGCCAGATGCTTCACTATTGATAGCTGCCAAGGCATGACCCTCTAGCGCTTGAGGCGATTTTTGCCGTATTTTCTGGATCTGCTCCAGCCACATGGCCTCCTCGCCCTCGCGGCTGCTGGCCAGCAAGACCACCGGGCGGCCGGTGCGGGTGCGCCACTCGCGGCCCCGCTCCAGCAGCTGAGCGTCGGGCACCACGTCAAACTTGAGGTTGCCCAGCACACCACGCACCGGCGCGCCCATGGCCGCGAGCCGCGTGGCGTCTTCCTGCGTCTGGGCCCAGACTGCCGTCAGGCCGCCATACGCAGGCCGCGCCAGGGCTGACAGGCGCTGCGCCTTGCGCAGCGATATCTCGTTGAAGCGCGCATTGGCCAGCACCAGCGGAATGCGCCGCTGCCGGCAGCCCGCCACCAGGTTGGGCCACACCTCGGTTTCCATCAGGATGCCGATGGCCGGGCAGAACTTGCGCAAAAACCGACCCACGGCGCCCGGCGTGTCCCAGGGCTGCCACACCTGCACATCGCCCGGCAGCAGCAGCTTTTCGCCCTCGGCCCGCCCTGTGGCGGTGCCGTGGGTGAGCAACAGGCGCATGCCTGGCAGCTGTTCACGCAACTGGGCCAGCAAGATGGCGGCGGCCCGGGTTTCGCCCAGCGACACGGCATGCACCCACACAAACCGCCCCAGCGGGTCGGTGCTGCTGTGGGGCATCAGGCTGTCGATGGGGGCCGGGTAGCGGCCAAAGCGCTCTCCCACCGCGTAGGCGTAGCCCGGCTCGGCCACCGCACGGCGGCGCAGCTTGCGGCGCAGCAGCGGCTGCGCGCTCCAGGTCAGCAGCGAATACAGGGCCCGCGCGGCGTTCATGCGGGCACAGACAGGCTCAGCACACCACCCGCCCAGCCGCTGTCGCTGCGCTGTGCCCAGACGATGCAGGGCGCGTCACCCGGCGCAGCCACCACACAGCGGCCACCGGGCGCCCAGAAGGCGCTGCGCCCCGCACTCACGTAGCCACCGGACGTGCCGCTGTAGTTGGCGGCAAGCACCGCCATGTCGTGGTCGCGCGCGTAGCCTTCCAGCATGGCCGATTCGGCCGCATAGGCCTTTTCGGAGATCAGCACGCCCGCCGCATACAGGGCCGCGCCCGCCCCGCGGGCCGCCTGGGCATGCTCGGGATGGGTGATGTCGGCGCACACGGCCAGTGCCGTGGGCTCGCCGGCCACCAGTTGCACCTGCGCGTCGTCCGTGCCCGCGCTGGCAAATTGCTCTTCGCTGTCGTGCAGATGGCGCTTGCGGTACAGCGCCACGCTGCCGTCAGGCCCCAGCAGCCAGGCACCAATGGCGGGCAATGCGCCCTGCTCCGCAGGCTCAGCCGGAGCACCCACCACCAGGGCCATGCCATGGCTTTGGGCGGCCTGGCGCAGGGCCAGCAGCACGGGATGGTCGGCCGTCAGTACATGGTCTGCCATGAGCGCGGGCTCGTAGCCCATGAGCGACAGCTCCGGGAACTGCAGCAGTTGCACGCCCTGGTGGGCGGCAGCCCGCACGCAGGCCAGGTGCGTTTGCAGGTTGCGCTCCAAGTCGCCCGGCGCCGACGGCGTCTGGGCGGCAGCTACACACAGGGGGGTGGAGAGCGACAGCATCGGGCGTGCGGCAGGCAATGTCAGTGGCTGGCTGCGCCCACATGGGCGTCGGGCTTGACCCGGTGCAGCAGCGCCAGCATGGCGGCCTCGATGCGGGCCAGGGCTTCGGGCGTGTGGCCCTCAAAGCGCAGCACCAGCACGGGGGTGGTGTTGCTGGCGCGGATCAGGCCAAAGCCATCGGGCCAGTCCACGCGCAAGCCGTCGATGCTGCTGATGGCGGCGGGCGCGGCAAAGGTTTCTGCGGCCAAGGCCTGCAGCTCGGCCGTCAGGCGGTGTGGCTCGCCTTCCGCACAGGCCACGTTCAACTCGGGGGTCGAAAAACTGGTGGGCAGCGCGTTCAGCACGGCGCTCGGGTCGCTGCTGCGGCTCAAGATCTCCAGCAGGCGGCAGCCGGCATAGGTGCCGTCGTCAAAGCCGTACCAGCGCTCCTTGAAGAAGATGTGGCCGCTCATCTCGCCACCCAGCGGAGAATTCGTCTCCTTCATGCGCGCCTTGATCAGCGAGTGGCCGGTCTTGAACATCACCGGCACGCCACCGGCCGCTGCAATGGCGGGGGCCAGGCGCTGGGTGCACTTCACGTCAAAGATGATCTCGCCGCCGGGCACGCGCGAAAGCACGTCTTGCGCAAACAGCATCATCTGGCGGTCGGGGAAGATGTTGGTGCCGTCCTTGGTCACAATGCCCAGGCGGTCGCCGTCGCCGTCAAAGGCCAAGCCCAGTTCGGCATCGCTGGCCTTCAGGGCGTCGATCAGGTCACGCAGGTTTTCAGGTTTGCTCGGGTCGGGGTGGTGGTTGGGGAAGTTGCCGTCCACCTCCGAGAACAGCTCGATCACCTCGCAGCCCAGCGCACGGAAGATGGCCGGGGCCGACGCGCCGGCAATGCCGTTGCCGCAGTCCACCACGATCTTGAGCGGCCGGGCCAGCTTCACGTCACCCACAATGCGTTCGCGGTACGCGGGCAGCACATCCACGTGGCGGACCGAGCCGCCGGCCACCAGCTGCCAGCTTTCCTGCTCCATGGTGCGGCGCAGGCCTTGAATCTCATCGCCATAGATGGCGCGGCCGTTCAGCACCATCTTGAAGCCGTTGTAGTCCTTGGGGTTGTGGCTGCCGGTGACCTGGATACCACTGGAGCACAGCGTGCTGGCCGCAAAGTAGAGCAGCGGCGTGGTGACTAGGCCCACGTCGATCACCTCGATGCCCGCCTCCACCAGCCCCCGGATCAGCGCCGCCGACATGGCCGGGCCGGACAGGCGCCCATCGCGCCCCACCGCCACGGTGGTCTGCCCTTCCGCACGTGCTGCGGTGCCAAAGGCCCGGCCCAGGCCCAGGGCCACGTCTTCGTTCAGGGTGGACGGCACGATGCCGCGGATGTCATAGGCTTTGAAGATGGCGGGGGTCGGTTGCACGCAGGGGGGCCTTTCGTGATGGGGTTGAAAAGTCCGCTGCATTGTAGGCGGCGGCCCTGGGGGTGATTGTCAGTCGATGCCTCAGACGTGCGCCCTGCCCTTGCCAAAGGCACAGGTCCGAAAACGGCCAGTGGTGCGAAGCCAGGCTCCTATGATCTGGCCCATGACCCCGACCGCCCCCCCCTCGTACACCGCCACGGATGTGGCATCCGACGAAGGCCGCTACCTGGCGCTGCAGGCGCGCGACGCGCGGTTTGATGGGCATTTTTTCACCGGAGTGACCTCCACCGGCATCTACTGCCGCCCCGTCTGCGCCGTGCGCACACCCCGGCGCGAGAACTGCCGGTTTTTTGCGCTGGCGGCTCAGGCCGAAAGCGCCGGATTTCGCCCCTGCCTGCGCTGCCGGCCGGAGCTGGCCCCCCAGGCGATGGTGTGGTCGGTGCAGGACGCCAGCGGCATTCTGGTGCAGCAAGCCGTGCGCCTGCTGGACGCGCCCGACCTCTGGCCCGCACCGGCCGCACCCGGCGAGGGCAGCGCCACCGTGACCCGCCTGGCCGAGCGGCTGGGCGTGAGCGACCGGCATCTGCGCCGTATTTTTGAGGCGGCCCTGGGCGTATCGCCGCTGCAATATCTGCAGACACGGCGGTTGCTCACGGCCAAGCAGCTGCTCACCGACACCGCCATGCCCGTGACGCAGGTCGCACTGGCCAGCGGGTTCGCCAGCGTGCGCCGCTTCAATGCCGCCTTTGTGGGGCATTACGGGCTCAACCCCACCCAGCTGCGGCGCAACGGCGGTGGCAGCGCCGCATCGGGCGCGGGGCGCACCAGCGCCGTGCGCCTGGCGTGGCGCCCGCCACTGGACGTGGCGGCGTTGCTGGCCTTTTTTGAAAAGCGGCAGTTCCATGGCGTGGAGTGCGTGGTGCATGGTGCGGACGGCCCCGGCCTGCGCCGCACCGTGCGGCTGGCCAGGACCTGCACCGGCCTGCCGCAGGAGACCACCGGCTGGCTGAGTGCCCGTTTTGACCTGGCGCGCCACCAGGTGCTGCTGCAGACCAGCGACAGCCTGTACCCCGTGCTGCCGCTCGTCATCCGCCGCGTGCGCGCCATGCTCGACCTGGACGCCGACCCCGCAGCCATCAACGCCGTGCTGCACCCGCACTTTCCGGAGGGTGATGGCCTGCGTGTGCCCGGAGCGTTTGACGGCTTTGAGCTGGCCGTGCGCGCCGTGCTGGGCCAGCAGATCACCGTGGCGGCCGCGCGCACGCTGGGCCAGCGGCTGGTGGAGCGGCTGGGTGAACCCATCGCCACGCCCTGGCCCGGGCTGCACCGGCTGTTTCCCACCGCAGCCACCCTGGCCCGCGCCGATGGCGACACGCTGGGCCAGCTGGGCATCGTGCGCCAGCGTCAAGCGGCCATCGTGGCGCTGGCCCGCGCGGTGGACAGCGGCACCCTGCCCCTGCACGCGGGAGCCGACGTGCCGAGCACCACCGCCGCCCTGTGCGCCCTGCCCGGCATTGGTGACTGGACGGCGCAGTACATCGCCATGCGGGTGCTGCGCTGGCCCGACGCCTTTCCGGCGGGGGACGTGGCGCTGCACAAGGCGCTGGGGGTGCAGCAGCACAAGAACCCCGCACGCGCCGCGCAAGAGGCCTCGCAGGCCTGGCGCCCCTGGCGCAGCTACGCGGTGCTGCGCGCCTGGGCTGCTGGCAACAGCGGTGCCGGCACGCCTGCACCTGCCGACGCCCAGAAACTATCAAAACCATAGCACCTCAGGCAATAGGCACTAGCGCATGGTGCCGATTTCGGATCAAAACCTCCCTCAATACCCTCTAACGACCTCTTCTCATGCAGTTTCACCCCCTCACCGTGCAGGCACGGGCCGACACCCCGCTGGGGCCCATGCGGCTGGCCGCTTCCCCCAACGGCTTGTCGGGCGTCTGGTTTGAAGGCCAGCGCCACGAGCCCACCGCCCACTTGCACGGTTCCGAGGCCTGGGCGTTGGCCCCTGGCGACCACCCTGTGTTGCAAGAAGCCGCCCACCAGCTGCAGCAATACCTGGGCGGGCAGCGCCAACATTTCGACCTGCCGCTGGACCTGTCGGGGGGCACGGCATTTCAGCAATCGGTGTGGCGCGCGCTGCTGCAGATTGGCCGGGGCCAGACCATCAGCTACGGCACGCTGGGCCGCCAGCTGGGCAACCCCAGCGCCGTGCGGGCCGTGGGTGCCGCCGTGGGTCGCAACCCGCTGAGCGTGGTGGTGCCCTGCCACCGTGTGCTGGGTGCCGACGGCAGTCTGACGGGCTATGCAGGCGGCCTCGATCGCAAGAGGGCTTTGCTGACGCTGGAGAATGCACCCCTTTTGGCCGCCGCAGCCCATCCCATGAAAGCCACCGCATGAACAGCCCCGCCACCCGGCCCGTCTCCACCTGGATCGGCGAATTCATCCTGCTGGCCGCACTCTGGGGCGCGTCGTTCCTGTTCATGCGCCTGGGTGCGTCCGACTTTGGTCCCCTGCCCACCGCCGGCCTGCGGGTGGCGTTGGCCACGGTGTTCCTGTGGCCCATCATGCTGCGCCAGGGCCACTGGCCTGCGCTGCGCCAGCATTGGCGGCCCATCCTGTTTGCGGGGGTCATCAATTCGGCGATTCCGTTCTCGCTGTTTTCCTGGGCGGTGCTGCACATCGCCACGGGTCTGACCTCTATCCTCAACGCCACGGTGCCGCTGTTTGGTGCGCTCATCGCCTGGGTGTGGCTGGGCGACCGCATCAACCGCCTGCGCTGGGTGGGGCTGGCACTGGGTTTTGTGGGCGTGGCCCTGCTGGCCTGGCGCGCACCTGCCGGCACCGGGTTCAAGACCGACCACGCCCACTGGGCGATTGCGGCCTGCCTGCTCGCGTCGGCGTTCTATGGCGTGTCGGCCAGTTTTGCGCGGCGCCACCTCACGGGGCTGCCGCCGCTGGCCACGGCCGCCGGCAGCCAGCTGGGCGCCGCGCTGGGCCTGGCCTTGCCCACGCTGTGGCTGTGGCCGGCGCAGATGCCCGGTGTACGCGCCTGGGCGGCCATCCTGGCCATTGCCGTGCTGTGCACCGGCATTGCCTACATCCTGTACTTTCGCCTGATCGAGCACGCGGGCCCCAGCCGCGCGCTTGCCGTGACCTTCATCACCCCGGTGTTCGCCGTGCTGTATGGCACGCTGTTCCTGGGCGAGACCATCACGCCGTGGATGGTGGGCTGCGCGCTGGTGATCGTGTGCGGCACCTTGTTGTCAACCGGACTTATCAGGACGCTGCGGCCCGCCCGGCCCACCTCAGAACAGGCCTAAACTTGGCGGATGGTTTTTTTATCGGGTGCATGCCTTCTGAGCAAGGCCACATGCGGCACAGGTCGCGACATGCACCCGCTCCTTCTTTTGGCTTGTTCGCCACTTTTCAGACCCGCAGCCGCCCGCTTCAGCGACCAGACCACCCAAGGAAAACACCATGGGTAACAACACGCTGCTGGCGGGCACTGCACTCATGCTACTGCTGCTGGTGCCGGTCTGGCTGTCGCCGCAGGAGTCTCTGCACCCGTCCCGGCGCACCCTGATCCTGCTCGGCGTGGCGGGCGGGCTGGTCTCCATCGCAGCTTTCGAGGCACTGCGCTGGAATGCGCCGGAGCTCCACATCGTGGCCTACCCCACCGCCACGGCGTTCGTGGCGCTGTTTTTTGGCGTGCCGGCGGCGGCCATCACCGCCGTGCTGGCCTTGCAGGCCGCGCTCTGGACAGACACCTCGGCCGTCTGGCCCGCCACCACCGTTCTGGGTGGCGCGCTGGCTACCGGCTGGGCGTGGCGCCGCCTGGGACAGCGCTGGGCCTGGCCCGACTGGGCGCCACTGGCCGGACTGACCCTCACACTGCCGCTCGTGGTTTCGCTGGTCACAACGGCCACCAGCGCGGCCCCCGAAGGCACCAGCAACATGCACTGGCACCACGGCGCCGGCGTGCTGATGCTCGGGATTGGCTGGCTGGTGATTGCCAGCCGGGCCCGCGCCGAGCTGGCGCGCAACGAGATCCAGCAGACGCTGGGCCAGCAGGAGCACCAGCTGCGCCTGGCGCTGGATGCCCTGGGCGGCGGCCGCTGGGAATGGGACGTGGTCGAACGCCGGTTTTTGTGTGATGGCCGGTTTTACGAGGCCTATGGTATTACCAGTGCCGACTTGCAGTCGCCCGACCTCTGGCAGCGCTGGTACGCCCGGCGCCACCCGCTGGACGCTGAACGCAATGCCGCCAAGCTGGCCCGTGCCATGGACGGGCTGGAGGAAAGCTACGAGGCCGAGTTCCGCGTGATGGACACCCAGGGGCGGTGGCGCTGGCTGATGTCCCGCGGCACCGTCGCCCGGCGCGATGCGCAGGGGCGCCCGGCCAGCCTGATCGGCATGGACGTGGACATCACCGCCCACCGCGAGACCGAGGAGGCCCTGCTGTCCGCTGAGGCCAAATACACCACCTTCTACCAGACGCTGCCCGACCCGGCAGGCATCACCCGCATAGCCGACGGGCGCTACATCGATGTGAACCCGGCGTTCTGCGAGCTGCTGGGCTTCACGCGCGAGGAGGTCCTGGGCCGCACCTCGTCGGAGCTGCACATCTGGGCCAACGAGCACGAGCGCAAGCGGCTGCTGGACACCTATCAGCGAGAAGGCAAGGTGGACCGGTTGCCCCTGGTCGCGCAAAGCAAGGGGGTGCAGGTTCCGGGCCTGATGTCGGCACGCTCTGTGCTTGTGAATGGCGAAAACTGCTTTGTTTTCGTTTTCCACGACATGACCGAAGCCCAACGCACCAGCGACGAACTTCGGGCGCTCTACAACCAGCTGCAGCAAGCCGGCCGACTGGCCCGGCTGGGCGCATGGGAGGACGAGCGTGGCCGTGGCCTGGTGTACTGGTCGGACGTGTGTTTTGACATCCACGGCCTGTCACCCAACCAGCCGCCCCCCAGCGACTACATCGACCGCCATGTGGCCCCGCAGTACCGCGAGCCGCTGCGCGAAAAATTCCGCCAGAGCATCCGTTCACGCGCTGAGTGGAGCATGGAGATGGAGGTCTATCACGCCGACGGCCATCTTTTTTGGGTGCGCGCCCGGGGCGAGCCGGTGATCGAGAACGGCCGCGTGGTCAGGGTGCGCGGCGTGATGCAGGACATCGACGAGGCCAAGCGTGCCGAGCAGCGCCTGCGCCAGTCCGAGGAGCGCTTCTCGCGCATCTTCCATCTCATGCCCTACCCCATGGGCCTGTCGCACCGCAGCGATGGCCGCTATGTGGACCTCAACCCTGCCTGGGTCGAGATGCTGGGCATTCCCCGCGAGGAAGCCATTGGCCGCACCGCAGTGGAGCTGGGCATCTTCACCGCCGAAGACCGCCAGCGCCTGATGGAGCAGGTCAGCCAGACCGGCCACCTCAGCGACTACGAAGTGACGCTGAACGTGCGCAATGGTCCCCGGCGCACCGTGCTGCAGTCCATGCGCGCCACCGAGTTCGACGGCGAGCCCTGCTGGTTGTTTTCGGTGCACGACATCACTGACCGCAAGCGCAACGAGGTGCAGGTGCGTGAACGCGAGGCCCTGCTGTCGCTCACCATCTCCGCCGCATCGCTGGGACTGTGGGACTGGGACCTGCAGACCGGCCTGGTCACGGGCGACCGCCGCTGGCGTGCCATGCGCGGGCTGCCGGTGACCGGCGACACCTCGGCGGCCGTGCAATGGACCACGGCCATTGCGCCAGACGACATCGACCGCATCACCACCGAGCTGTCGCGCCACACCGCCCACCTGGGCACCCCGTTTGACGCCACCTGGCGACTGAACCAGCCCAACGAGCCGGTGCGCTGGGTGCGCAACCTGGGCAAGATCGTGGGCTTTGACGAGCAAGGCCGCCCGGCCCGCATGCTCGGTGTAGCCATCGACGTGACCCCCCAGCGCGAGCAGGAGGTCATGCTGCAGCGCCTGGCGCTGTACGACGCCCTCACCGGCCTGCCCAACCGGGTGTTGCTGGCGCGCAAGCTGCAGGAATGCATGGCCCAGGCCCGTGACACCGGCAAGCAGCTGGGTGTGGCCTACCTCGACCTGGACGGCTTCAAGCCGGTCAACGACCGCCTGGGCCACGGGGCGGGCGACCGCCTGCTGGTGGTGGTGGCCGGGCGGCTTACGCGCGCACTGCAGCCGCTGGACACGGTGGCCCGGCTGGGTGGCGACGAGTTCGTGATCCTCATGCCTGGCCTCGGCTCGGTGAGCGACTGCGAACGCATGCTGGAACGCGTGATGGAAAGCGTCTCGGCCCCCTACACGCTGGACACCGAGCGCGTGGTCGTCACGGCCAGCATCGGCTACACCATCTTTCCGCAGGACGACGCCGACGCCGACACCCTGCTGCGCCATGCCGACCAGGCCATGTATGCGGCCAAGCAGGCCGGGCGCAACCGTTTTCACCAGTTCGACGCCGCCCAGGAACGCGCCGTGCAACTGCTGCGCGCCCAGGGGCACTACCTGCGCGAGGCGCTGGCGCAAGCCCAGTTCACCCTGTACCTGCAACCCAAGGTGGACATGCGCAGCGGCACCGTGGTGGGAGCCGAAGTGCTCTCGCGCTGGCTGCACCCCGAGCGGGGCCTGGTGCCACCGGGCGAATTTCTGCCGCTGCTGGAGGGCACCGACCTGGAGATCGGCTTTGGCGAATGGGTGGCGGAGGCGGCGCTCACGGTGCTGGAGCAGTTGCAGGATCGGGGCATGCCCATGCCGCTGAGCATCAACATTGCCGCCCAGCACCTGCAGCAGCCGGGTTTTGCCGACTGGGTGGCCGCTTGCCTGGCGCGGCACCCCCGCGTGCCCGCGCACCTGGTCGAGATCGAGATCACCGAAAGCGCCGCCCTGTACGACCTGAGCGCGGTGGCCGACACCCTGAACGCCTTGCGCGCCATGGGCGTGACGGTGGCGCTGGACGACTTTGGCACCGGCTATTCGTCGCTGACCTACCTGCGCCGCCTGCCCATGGACACGCTCAAGATCGATCAGAGCTTTGTGCACGGCATGATGGGCGACCCGGGGGACCTGGCCATCGTGCAGGGTGTGATCGGCCTGGCACGCTCGTTCGGCTACCGGGTGATCGCCGAAGGGGTGGAAACCGTCGAACAGGGACAGATGCTGCTGCAGCTGGGCTGCCTGCAGGCGCAGGGCTACTGCATTGCCCGGCCCATGCCGCTGGAGGATTTCATCGGCTGGACGCCCACCTGGCAGCCGCCTGCGGGGTGGCAGCGGAACCGGCCGGTTTTGTAGCATTAAAACCTTGCCAGGCGCTAGTATCGTATGCGTCAGCAGCTATGAGTTTGGTAGCAAACAAGCATACTCTTCGCCCCCTGGAGGCTGGCCTTGAACATCCGTGAACTCAGCGCCGAAGACCTGGCCCCCCTGCTCAGTCTGTACACCCACCTGCACGCGCTAGACGACCCGCTGCCCCCACTCCCCGAGGTGCAGACTGTGTGGGCCGAGGCGCTCGCCAACCCACGCATTCGGTACTTTGGTGGGTGGGATGAGGGTGTGCTGGTCTCGTCCTGCACGCTGACCGTCATCCCCAACCTCACGCGCGCATGCCGTCCCTACGGCGTCATCGAGAACGTCGTGACGCACTCGGCCCATCGCGGCCAGGGCTGGGGGCATACGCTGCTGCAGCACGCCCTGGCCCATGCCTGGCGGGAGCACTGCTACAAGGTCATGCTGATGACGGGCCGCAAGGACGAAAACACCCTGCGCTTTTACGAGCAGGCGGGGTTCGACCGGCAGGGTAAACAGGCATTTGTTGCCAGGCCACTGCAGTGACCCGCCGGCCCGGGCGGGCCTGAACTCAGCCCACCAGGTCCTTCACCTGCTGCAGCGCCGCCGGGTCTTCCATCGTTGTCAGGTCGCCTGGATCGCGCCGCTCGGCCACGGCCTGCAGGGCGCGGCGCAGCAGCTTGCCGCTGCGGGTCTTGGGCAGCACGGTCACAAAGTACACGCGCGAGGGCCGCGCCACGGCGCCGAGCTGGTGGTCCACCTGCTTCATCACCTCGCCTTCGAGCTTCAGGCGTGCAGCGTCATCGGTAAGCCCTGACGCATCGCGCGCCACGGCAAACGCCATCGCCACCTGGCCTTTCAGGCTGTCGGCAACGCCCACCACGGCCACTTCGGCAATGTTGGGGTGGGAGGCAATGCTCTCCTCGATCTCGCGCGTGCCCAGGCGGTGGCCGGCCACGTTGATCACATCGTCCGTGCGGCCCAGGATGAAGTGGTAGCCGTCAGCATCGCGGATGCCCCAGTCAAACGTGCTGTAGATGAGGCGGCCGGGGATGCTCTTCCAATAGGTGTTCACAAAGCGGGCGTCATCGCGCCACACCGTCTGCATGCAGCCGGGGGGCAGCGGGCCTTCGATGGCGACCACGCCCTTCTGGTTGGCACCGGTCAGTTCTTCGCCATTGCTTTCGTCGATCAGCTTGACGTGGTAGCCGTACATGGCCTTGCCGGGGCTGCCGAAGCGTGTGGTCTGCTGCTGCACGCCGTTGGCCAGGGTCAGGATGGGCCAGCCAGTTTCGGTCTGCCAGTAGTTGTCGATGATGGGCACGGCCAGCGCGTCGCTGATCCACTGGGCCGTGGGTTCGTCCAGCGGCTCGCCCGCCAGCCACAGGGCCTTGAGGCTTTTCACGTTGTACTTGGCCAGATAGGCCGGGTCCTGCTTCTTCAGCACCCGCACCGCCGTGGGGGCCGAGAACATGTGGGTGACCTGGTACTTCTCGACAATGCTCCACCACACGCCCGCGTCGGGCCGCGTGGGCAGGCCTTCGTACATGATGGTGGTCATGCCCGCGATCAGTGGGCCGTAGACGATGTAGCTGTGGCCCACCACCCAGCCAATGTCGCTGGTCGCAAAGTACACATCGCCCGCCTTGGCATCAAAGATGTGCTTCATGCTCGCGGCCAGCGCCACGGTGTAGCCGCCCGTGTCGCGCTGCACGCCCTTGGGCTTGCCGGTGGTGCCGCTGGTGTACAGCGTGTAGCTAGGGTGGGTGGACTCGACCCACTCGCAAGGCACCACGGTGTTCAGGTGCTGCTCGCGCAGCGGCGCCCACTCATGGTCGCGGCCCGCCTGCAGGTGCATGGGCGCCAGGCCCCGGTTCACCATCAGCACGGCGGCGGGCTTGTGTTTGGACAGCGCAATGGCCTCGTCCAGCAGCGGCTTGTAGGGCACCACCTTGCCGCCGCGCGACCCTGCATCGGCGCTGACCACCGCCACGGGCTCTGCGTCTTCGATGCGCGAGGCCAGCGAGCCCGAAGCAAAGCCGCCAAACACCACCGAATGCAGCGCCCCGATGCGCACACAGGCCAGCATGGCAAAAGCGGCCTCGGCAATCATGGGCATGTAGATGAGCACGCGGTCGCCCTTCTTCACGCCCAGGCCTTGCAGCACCGCCGCCATGCGCTGCACCTCGGCATGCAATTCGGCAAAGCTGTAGCTGCGTTCGGTGTCGGTTTCTGTAGAGATCGCCACCAGCGCGGCCTGGCTGGCGCGCGTGGCCAGATGGCGGTCTACCGCGTTGTGGCACAAGTTGGTGGTGCCACCCACAAACCATTTCGCAAACGGCGGGTTGCTGTAGTCGCACACCTGCTGCGGGGGCGTCTTCCAGTCGATCAACTTCGCCTGCTCACTCCAGAAGGTGTCTCGGTGGTCGATGGACTGGCGGTAGAAGTCGGCGTAGGTGCTGTGTGCGGTCATTGTGGGTGTCTCCTCGGCATCTCTCTCGCCCTGCCAGGACAGCAGGTTTTGAATTCATAATTATTCATGACGGGCTTGCGGCAAACTGACGCAGCCAACCCTCTGCCTCGTCATCCATGGCTCCAGATGCAGCAGGCATATTGATATGTCGGCAAACGTCATACCGGCCTGTCACACTCCCGGACCATGCACCCAGCACCGTCCCCTGCCCCCACGTCTGTCCCGTTCCGCGACGCCTTTCTTTTCTGGCTGAAGCTCGGGTTCATCAGCTTCGGTGGGCCTGCAGGCCAGATCGCCATCATGCACGCCGAGCTGGTGGAACGCCGCCGCTGGATCAGCGAAAACCGCTTCTTGCACGCCCTCAACTACTGCATGCTGCTGCCTGGCCCTGAGGCGCAGCAGCTGGCCACCTACATCGGCTGGCTCATGCACCGCACCTGGGGCGGCATCGTGGCGGGGGCGCTGTTTGTGCTGCCCTCGTTGTTCATCCTGATCGGGCTGTCGTGGGTGTATCTGCGTTTTGGCGATGTGCCGGTGGTGGCGGGCATCTTCTACGGCATCAAGCCCGCCGTAACGGCACTGGTGCTGCATGCCGCGCACCGCATCGGCACCCGCGCGCTCAAGAACGGCTGGATGTGGGGCATCGCTGCCGCATCGTTTGTGGCGATCTTCGCGTTCGACACGCCCTTCCCCGCCATCGTGCTGGCGGCCGGGCTCATCGGCTACTTTGGCGCGCAGCGCTGGCCCGCCGTGTTTGCACTGGGGGGCGGCCATGCCAATGCCCACAAGGGCTATGGCCCCGCGCTGATCGATGACGACACGCCAACGCCTGTCCATGCGCGCTTTTCTCGCGTCCACCTGGTCAAGGTGCTGGCGGCGGGGCTGGCGCTGTGGCTCGCCGCCATGGGCCTGCTGGTGGCCACCCAGGGCTGGCAAGGCACGCTCACGCAGATGGGATGGTTCTTCACCAAGGCAGCCATGCTCACCTTTGGGGGCGCCTATGCCGTGCTGCCCTATGTGTACCAGGGCGCGGTGGAGCACTACCAGTGGCTCAGCGGCCCGCAGATGATTGACGGCCTGGCCCTGGGCGAGACCACTCCTGGCCCGTTGATCATGGTGGTGGCGTTTGTAGGTTTTGTGGGCGGCTGGCTGCAACAGGTGTGGGGGCAGGACGCCCTCTTTGCAGGCGCCGTGGCTGCGGCCACGGTCGTGACCTTTGTGACCTTTTTGCCCTCGTTCATCTTCATCCTGGCGGGCGGCCCGCTGGTGGAGGCCACGCACGGCAAGCTGGGATTTACCGCTCCACTGTCAGCCATCACGGCTGCTGTGGTGGGCGTGATCCTGAACCTGGCGCTGTTTTTTGCCTACCACCTGCTGTGGCCACAAGGATTTGGCGGCCACTTCGATGCCGTGTCGGCGGTGATCGCCGTGGGTGCGCTGGTGGCACTGTTCCGCTTCAAGCTGGGCGTCATGCCGCTGCTGGGCGGCTGTGCCCTGGTGGGCCTGGCAGTCAAGCTGGCAACGCCCTACTTCGCCTGACCGGAACCTGCATCAGTCACTATTATTTTGATAGCTGCCAGCGCATGAAAATCATGCGCTAGCAGCCAATTTGGCTTGAAAAGCGCTATTTGATCAGCCCGAGCACATCCTTGAACGCCGGGTGCTCGCAGCTGCCCAGCCATTCAAACGCCACCATCTCGGTGGTCACCAACTCGGCGCCTGCGCCGGCCAGGCGGTCAAAGGCGGCGTCGCGGTTGCGTTCGGTGCGCGAGCCGCAGGCGTCGGTCACCACCCACACTTCAAACTCGTCGTCAATCAGGTCCAGCGCGGTCTGCAGCAGGCAGACATGGGCTTCGCACCCGGCAATGACGATGGTGCCGCGCTCTGCCGCCAGCGGGGCAGGCTTTTGCAGGTGCTTGGGCAGGCTGCGCGCGTTGCCGCCCTGGGGCTTGGCGGGAGGGCGCAGCCATTCGCCCAGGCCTTCTTCGGCGGCGCTAAAGTGCATCTTGGCCAGGGTCTTCTGGCACAGGGCGCGCAGCGCGGCGTCGTTGGCGCCCAGGCGCGAGGGGTTTTGCTCGGTGCCCCACACGGGCACGTCCAGCATGCGGGCGATCTCGGCCAGGCGGCGGGCGTTGGCCAGCACGGCGGGGCCCTCAAAGATGGCGGGCATCAGGCGCTCCTGGTAATCAACCAGGACGAGTTGGGATTCGGTGGCGTCAAGCAGCATGGTGGGATCGTTTCTGTGTTCGTTGAATCGCTGTGCGGGCGCAGCGAGGAAGTCAATGGCGCATTGTCGCAGCCCGAGCCCGGGGTTTTCAGGTGCGAAGGACAGACTGCAGCGCCGTGGCCAGCGGCCCGGCCATGGCCACGGCGTTGCTCGGGTGCGGGATGCAGTCCGTGCTCCACACCTCCTCCACCCCGGCTTCATGCAACACCTGCAGCGCATCGCCCGCAAACAGCGCATGCGTCACCGCCACATCCACCGAGGCGGCACCCGCCTGCAGCAGCAGCCGCGCGGCCAGCGCCAGCGTGCGGCCGGTGCTGGCCATGTCGTCCAGCAGCACCACCGCCCTCCCCTGGGCGTTGAGCGCGGGCAGTTCGATGGCCACATGGCGGTCACCATGGCGCACCTTGGTGCACACGGCATGGTCAAAGCCGTGGCGCGCGGCGGCCTGGGCAATCCACTGGGCGGATTCGCCATCGGGCCCCACCAGCAAAGCATTCGGGCGGCGCTGGGCAATCAGGTCGGCCAGCGGCTCGGCGCCGCTGAGCACCACCGCCTGCGGCACGGGGATGGCCTGCTCCAGCCGTTCGATGCGGTGCAGGTGCGGGTCCACGGTGACCGCCGCGTCGAACAGCCCGGCCAGAAACCCGCCCACCACCTGCTGGCTCACGGCCTCGCCGGGGTGGAAGGCGAAGTCCTGCCGCATATAGGCCAGGTACGGCGCCACCAGCGTGAGGTGGTGTACACCCAGGCTGCGGGCCGTGCGCGCGGCCAGCAGCAGCTCCACCAGCTTTTCATTGGGCTGGTGCAGGCTGCGCAGCAGCAGGGCGTGCCGTGGGAGGCGGCCAGTGGTCTCGTTCACCGGCAGGCGCAGCTTGAGTTCGCCATCGGGAAAACGGTGGCGTTCGATGGCCTGGGCAGGCAAACCGGCGGCCTGTGCCAGGCGCAGCGCAGGTGCGGCTTCGTCATCGAAATACAGCACACAGGGAGCTTCGGGCGGTGTCATGGTCAGAACTCCACAAACACGCGTGGCACCTCGTCGGCCGTGCCCAAGCGGTAGCCGCTGTCCCGCTCGCACGCGTGGCGCGCAAACTCGAGGTCAGCCGGGTAGCTGGCGTGCACGCGGTACAGCAGGTCGCCCGCCGCCACGGTGTCGCCCAGCTTGTGCATCAGGTCCACCCCGGCGCCCGGCACCTTGGGCGCCCCGGCCAGCCGGGCCACGCGGGCGATCTGATAGTTGTCGACGCCCGCCACCACGCCGCTGGCGGGCGCCACCACGTCCAGCGTCAGCACACCCAGTGCCGGGTGGTTGTGGTCAAACCCCGTGCTGCCCTGGGCCGCAATGATGGCGTTCATGCGCGCCAGCGCCCGGCCGGAGTCAAGGATGTCGCGCGCAATCGCGTAGCCGTCGCCGCCGCGCACATCAGGGTCGCACTCGATCAGGCGTCCGGCCAGGCGCAGCGCCTTCTGCCGCAGGTCGTCAGGCGCGCGCGGGTCGTTCTGCAGCACGCGCATCACGTCGCGCGCCTCCAGCACCGGGCCCACACCGTTGCCCACGGGCTGGCGGCCATCGGTGATGACCACGTCCAGCGACAGGCCCATGCGCCGCGCCACATACTCAAACAGGCGGCGCAGGCGCTGTGCGTCGGGCATGGAGCGCACCTTGGCCGTGGGGCCGATGGGAATGTCAAGCACCAGGTGCGTGGCACCGGCCGCCACCTTTTTGGACAGGATGGACGCCACCATCTGCCCGGCAGAGTCGATGGACAGCGGCCGCTCTACTGAGATCAGCACATCGTCAGCGGGCGAGAGGTTGGCCGTGCCGCCCCAGGCCAGGCAGCCCCGGTAGTCGCGCACGATGTCGGCCAGCTGCTCCAGCGGCAGCTCCACCTTGGCCAGCACCTCCATGGTGTCGGCCGTGCCGGCGGGCGAGGTGATGGCGCGCGAAGACGTCTTGGGGCACAACATGCCGTGCGCCGCAACGATGGGCACGACCAGCATGGTGGTGCGGTTGCCCGGAATGCCGCCGATGCAGTGCTTGTCCACCACCAGCGGTTCGTGCCAGTCCAGCCGCCGGCCGCTGGCCACCATGGCATCGGTCAGGAAGAAGACCTCCTCCCGGTCCAGCTCGTTGCGGTGGCAAGCCACCACAAAGGCGGTGAGTTCGATCTTGGAATACCGGTGGTCGGCAATGTCGCGCACGATGGCGCCGAAGTCCTCCCGCGTGAGGCGCTCGCTGGCAATCTTGCGGAACAGCGCGCCCATGGACTCGGGTGGCTCTGCCTGGGCCACCGACACAGTGTGGCCGTTGTCCACGCCGAGCTGGGCAAACGCGTCTTCCGACAAGCCCAGCTCGTGGCAGCCCACGATGGCAGGGTCGTCCACCACGTTCACCGTGGCCAGGATGCGGCGGCCGTTGGCGCGCACCTCGATCTTGGAAAGCGCCTGGAAGCCCTCGGCGCGGTATACGGCGCAGTCGCGGTGCAGATAGGCGACGTTTTCTCGCCAGGTGTCGATCGCCACACGGCGCAGGGCCAGCTGGGACCGGGCGGGCGTGCTCGCCAGATCGTCGGGCGCGGTGCCCGGATTGACCGAGGTCGCAGGAGGAGCGGTGGGCGTGGCAGGGGAAGAGGTGGTGGGCTCAGCATGCATCGCGCCAGCCTATACCGAAAATACGCGCCCAGCCTGCGGGATCACCCCGGGTCCGCCGGTTCGGTCACCCATCTCCGGGCTTGCTTGACCTGCATCAAGCAAAACCGGTCATGGGGCCGCAGCGGGCTGCAAGCGCAGCAACCGTCCCTGCGGGCTGTCGGTCAGCAGGTACAACAAGCCGTCTGGCCCCTGGCGTACGTCGCGGATGCGCTCGCCATTGCCTTGCAACAGCCGCTCCTCCTTTTGCACCTTGCCGCCAGACACTTCCAGCCGGTGCAGGGTACCAAACTTGAGCGACCCGACGAACAAACTGCCCTGCCACGCCGTGCCGTAGCGCGTGCTGGTCAGAAACGCCATGCCCGAAGGGGCGATGGACGGTGTCCAGTGGTGCAGTGGCTGTTCCATGCCGGAGCGGGCCGTGCCCTCGCCCATCTTTCCGCCGCCGTAGTTTTCGCCGTAAGTGATGACAGGCCAGCCGTAGTTGCGCCCGGGCTGGGGCAGATTGATTTCGTCGCCGCCCTGCGGGCCATGTTCGTGCATCCACAGCTTGCCGTCGGGGCCCATCGTGGCGCCCTGGGGGTTGCGGTGGCCGTAGCTCCAGATCTCGGGCAAGGCGCCGGGCTGCTTCACGTAAGGGTTGTCGGGCGGCGCTGCTCCGTCGGGCGTGATACGGATGACCTTGCCGTGGTGATTGTCGAGCTTTTGGGCATCGTCCTTGCGGTGGTAGCGCTCGCCCAGCGCCACAAACAGGTTGCCGTCGCTGGCCTGGGCAATGCGGCAGCCAAAGTGCAGCGCGCTCTCCACCTTGGGCCGCTGGCTGAAGATGACGCGCACCTCCTGAAGGCTGCTGGCGTCGGCCGACAAGGTGGCGCGCGCCACCGCCGTGCTGTTGCCTGCCGCGCCACCCGCTGCGGGCTCGGCAAAACAGAAGTAGATGCGGCGGTTGCGGGCAAAGTCGTTGTCGGTCACCACGTCCAGCAGGCCGCCCTGTCCGCCTGCCGCCACTTGCGGCACTCCCGCCAGCGCAGGCCCCACCTGTCCCGTCGCGCTGACAACGCGGAGGCGCCCCGGCCGCTCGGTCACCAAGAACTGCCCGCCCGGCAAAAAGGCCACCGCCCAGGGGTGGACCAGGCCGGTGGCCACCGGCACCAGCGACACCGCCGGCCGCGGCTCGGGGACGCCTTGGGCCTGGCTGCCTGCGTACGCACTGGCCGCTATCAAACATATAGCTACCTGCGCTTTGTTCACTGGCACTACCCGCCGATTTAGAGTCCAACCCATGCTCTCAAGCTCCTTTTGGCCCATGGCCTTGCCACCGACCGCACCTGGGGCGGAGGCAAGCCGGTCTGGCGCGCATCTTGCAAGCGACTTTTGCCTGTGAAAACACTGCGCCCATCGATTTATCTGAATCAAATCAACAGCTTGCAAAAATGCTTATTTTTGATAAATAACCATACCGTGTTACCCTTCGCCCCCATGTCCAGATGGTTTTGCATCCTCATCCTTGCCTGCGCCACCGCTGCGCATGCGGCGCCCCAGGGCACCAATTCTGACGATATGGACCGCTTGCTCGCGGACAAAGGGCTGTTTACCCGACTCGAAGACGTGAGCCACAAGGTGGCTGACAAGGCCCAGACCGTAGCAGGCCGCGCGGGTGACCTGGTGGTCAACGCCATGGGTTTTTTGGGCGTGCCCTACAAGCGTGGCGGCAACAGTGCCGAGACCGGCTTTGACTGCAGCGGCTTTGTGCGCGCTATCTATGAGCAGACGGTGGGGCTTTTGCTGCCCCGCCGTGCTGATCAGCAGGCAGCCGCCACCCAGGTCATCGACAAGAAAGAGCTGCAACCCGGCGACCTGGTGTTCTTCAACACCATGCGCCGCAACTTCAGCCATGTGGGCATTTATGTGGGGGACGGCAAGTTCATCCACTCGCCCCGCAGCGGCTCGGAGATCCGGGTGGAAGACATGGGCGTCGCCTACTGGGCACGCCGCTTCAACGGCGCGCGCCGTGTGACGCCGGGCGAAGGTGTCGAGAGCGCCCAAGCACCCCAGGCGCAGAAATAAATCGTAAAACGCTCCCGGCTTCCTTCATTTGCGGGCCGCGGTGATCAGGGCTTGACCACGTACACCGTCTCGGTGCTGCGGATCGGGCCGCCGGTCACATTGACCGGCCCGGCAGACGGATCGCCCCGCAGCAGCGCCTTGGCTGCTGCCATGTCAGCCTGATAACGCGCCCGGGCCTCGGACTCACACCGCTTGCGCTCCGCCGTCGGCATGGCCCGGCACTCTTCCAGGCTCACCTTGAGCCCGCCCCCCGCTTCACGAATGGCCGACTGGTAGCGCTGCTGCGGCGTGGTGTCAGGCACGGCACCGCGCGCCAGGGATGCCTCGTCGCTTTGCGCCTGGGCGGCAGTGGGAAACGACAGCGCACCGCCCAAGGCCATGGCGGCCACCAATACGGCGGCCGGGCGAGCCACCAACCGGCTCCATGACGAGCGCTGGGCCCCAGCCGGTGCAACGGAGTATGAAATGAATGGGGTGGATGACATAGTGAACATGGTGGGTACACCTTTCTGTCTTGAGAGAAGTCTGCGGCAGTTGTGGGTACGACAAGCACCCCACCACCCTTTGCGAACCTCACTGTAGCCCCGGGCACAACCTGCGCGGCGCCAGCACCGGCCGCGCTACCATGTCGGACACCACCCACAGGGCGTTGCCATGCACCACACCCCCGCGCTGCCCCCCGATGCTGCGACTGCACACGACAAGGGCTATCTCCGGCGCCTGCTGTCAGAGCGCAACCAGACCCCAACCGCCGGCACCGGGGCGATTGACGCCGCCATTGAACAGGCGTTTGTGCGCAGTGTCGCCATCCTGGTGCTGGACATGTGCGGCTTCTCCCGCATCACCCAGCGCCACGGCATCATTCACTTCCTGGCGATGATCCACCAGATGGAGCAGGCAGCGCGCCCTGCGATCGAAGGTAACGGCGGTGAGGTCATCAAGCAGGAGGCCGATAACCTGTTTGCGGTGTTCGCCACGCCCGAGCAAGCCCTGGAGGCCGCGCTGGACACCCTGCGCGCCCTGGGCGCCATGAACACCGTGCTGCCGCCCGAGCGGACGCTGAACGTGAGCGCAGGCATTGGCTTTGGGCCCACCCTGGTGATTGCACGCGAGGACCTGTTTGGCCCCGAGATGAACTGCGCCTGCAAATTGGGCGAAGACATTGCCACGGCCAACGAGATCCTGCTCACCGAGGCGGCTTGGGCCAGCCTGCAGAACGGGCGCTACGTGTGCTCGCGCACCGACCACCAGATATCGGGCATGGACCTGCATGCGCACCGCTTTGAGCGCTGCCTTTTTGAACGCCCCCTGCATCCGTGGGACTCCACACGGCACAGCACCACCTTGCCTGGGGGACGCTGACAGGGGGCATTGTCCGACAGCGCTTTGACTGCCCCATCTGTAAAGTGACTCTATCGTCTGAACCAACTATCAAGGGGAAAAACATGCTGTCACTTCTGGGGATGTTGCTGATTGGTTTGGTGGTGGGCTTGATTGCCCGTGCCGTCAAACCCGGGGACGACAAGCTGGGCTGGATCATGACGGCGCTGCTCGGTGTAGCGGGCTCGTTTCTGGCCAGCTACGTGGGCATGGCCATGGGCTGGTATGCGCAAGGCGACAGCGCTGGCTGGATTGCATCAGTGCTGGGCGCCGTCGCTCTGCTGGTGGTGTACGGCCTGGTCAAGGGCAAGTCCTGAGAGATCCTGGATCTTGCCCCGCTCGCTGAGCTGCCCGCCATCTGCGCTTTGAATCACGCACTTTCGTCCTACCACCCTCCATCACGTTGTCACCCATGCCCACCTCATTGCAAATGGCCGCTGGAGACCCTGAACTGGCCGCGGTTGTACGCCGCGCCCGCAAGCTGCTGCACCGCCGCGCCATGGTGGCGGCAGCGGCCAGCGTGGTCCCGGTGCCGGGGCTGGACTGGGCGGTCGATGCGGCCCTGCTTTCCCGCCTGATCCCACAGATCAATACCGAGTTCGGCCTGTCGGCCGAGCAGATCGACCAGCTGGATCCGAAAAAGCGGGAGCAAGTGCAAAAGGCGGTGGGCTTGGTGGGTTCGGTGCTGATCGGCAAGCTCATCACCCGCGAACTGGTCATCCGTGCCACCCAGACGGTGGGCTTGCGCCTGAGCACCAAGCAGGCGGCCAAGTACGTGCCCCTGGCGGGACAGGCCATCGCGGCCACCCTTGGCTACGCCACCCTGCGCTACCTGGGCGAGCAGCATTTGCGCGACTGCATCCGCGTGGTGCAACAAGCCCAACTGCGGTTGCCGCCGCCCGTGGAGTCCTCAACGGTCAAGCGCTGACCCCAGGACCCGGGTGTACAGACCCAAAAAAAGGGCCCGAGGGCCCTTTCCGCTTTATTGCAGCGTCGCTCAGGCCGCGCGTCAGCTGGCCGAGCAGACAAAGCTGCTGGCGTCTTCCACACTGCCCGAGCCCTTGTACTTGGCAAACTGCGGGTAGGGGCACAGCGGACGCGTGCGGTTGGGAAAGTCTGCGTTGGTGGGCAGCGCCTTGGCCGCAATGCTTTGTGGGGCAATGCCCTTCTCTACCCAGTCCACCATCGTCTGGATCGAGTCGAAGTTGTCGGTGGCCGGACCGCCCGAGCAGTGGTTCATGCCCGGCACCAGGAAGGTCCGCGCAAAGTTCTGCGTGGCCGCGATGCCGCCGTTGTTCGCGGCCAGACGTTCGTAGTAGTCCACCGTGTCAAACGCCGAGAAGATCGGGTCGGACATGCCGTGGATGAACAGCAGCTTGCCGCCGCGCTGCTTGTAGGCCGCCAGTTTGTCGTCGGCATAGGTGTCGTAGACGGCAGAGTACGCGGCCATGCGTGCGGGGTCGGTATCAAAGTTGAAGGCCAGCGGGTTGAACGAGAGATCCGGCGGTGTGAAGAACTCGTTGACCAGGGCATCCACCATCAGCGTGATGTAGCGTGCGTCGGGTGTGGCCGTGGTCGAGTTACCCAGCGTCCAGGACCGCCAGCCGGGAGCCGCCAGCCCGGCGTCCCACGGTTGGCCGGTGTACAGCGCCTTGCCCACGGAGTTGCGGGGCCCGGCAAACACGCTCTTGAGCGCACCCACCTGGGCGGACGACAGGCAGCTGTCGGTCTTGCCTCCCGCGCATTGCAGCACGCTGGGGTCAAACGCCTTGCAAGCGTTGACGTTCTGGGCCAGGCCGTCCACCACGCCGTCGGCCGCGTCGCAGCGGGCATTGACCGCATTGGCCACCAGTTTCAGGTCGGTGTTGCTGAAGGCGCGCGACAGGATGCGGTTGCCGCTGGCGTCTTGGGGCGCAATGGCGTTGAACTGGATGGTGTTCCACATGGCGGCCACCGTGGCACCGCTGGACACGCGCATGGCGGGCGCTCCGGCGGTGATGCCGTCAAAGTAGTCCGGGAATCGCTGCGAGAACATCATGCCCTGGCGCCCGCCGCCGGAGCAGCCAGAGAAGTAGGAGTAGTCGGGCTTGCGGCCGTAGCGCGTGCTGATGAGCGACTTGGAGGCCACAGCCGTCTTGTCGTAAGAGTTGTAGGCATGGTCGGTGCGCGCCTGCGGGTCGGCGCCAAAGCTGGCGCTGGTGCCGGTATGGCCCGCATCGGTGGACACCACCGCAAAGCCCTGCCCCAGTGGCGATGGCGTGCCGCCCGAAATGCTGGAACTGAGCGAGGTGTCGCGCAGGATGCCGTCGTTGCCGCCCCCGCCGATGAACAGAAAGCGTCCGTTCCAGCGGTCGGGCAGGCTCAACTGAAAGCCGATCGCATAGTTCTTGCCATCCACACCCACACGCGGGTTGATGGCCCCCGTGACCACACAGTGCCCGGGCAAAAAGTCGCCCGTGGCAGCGCCACCGGGGCGGCGCGTGCCCAGTGGCACATAGCTGGTGGACAAGTTGGTGTTGCTGAGCTGCGCGTTGGTGCTCAATGCGGCGCAAGCGGCGGCCGGGTTGGCGCTCTCGGTCACCAGCACAGCGTTGCCGCCGCCGCAGGCACTGAGCAATAACGGCAGCAGCACGGCGGCGGGCAGCGCGACGCGTTGCGCGATGGGGGTATCCAGCGAAAGGGATGGCATGGTGGTCTCCTCGGTTGATCGGTCTTGTGGGGTTGAACCATTGGCGCAGGAACGCCCGGCGACGGCCGTCAGGGCGTCGCTGAGGGAGGTGCGCTGATTTTTTTGGGAAATCGAAGGGCGTTGCCCCTATCGCCTGGCGCCGCCCTGCGAGCGGAATGCGTAGCGCCCGGCAATCACTGGGCAGTGCCGACTCAGTCGGCCTTGAATCCCGTGGCGGCCACGGCCTTGCCCCAGGTCACCGTGTCGGCCGCGATGATGCGTGCGAACTCGTCGCGGTTGGTGCCCGTCACGCGGAAACCAGCCTCTTCCATCTTGGCCTTGCCCTCGGGCGACTGCACGGCCTTGATGATGTCGGCGCTCAGCTTGGCGACGATCTCGGGGGGCGTCTTGGCCGGGGCCACGATGCCAAACCAGGAGTTGAACTCCAGGCTGGGGTAGCCCTGCTCCTTGATGGTGGGCACATCGGGCAGTGCGTTGGACCGGGTGCCGCCTGTGGTGCCCAGCGCCACCAGCTTGCCGGCCTTCACGTTGGGCGCTGCCAGGCCCACGCTGGCAAACACGCCCTGCACGTCACCGCTGAACAGGCCACCCAGCGCGTCGGTGGTGTTCTTGTAGTGCACCGGTTCGGGCTTGAGCTTCACGGCCTCGCCAAACATGAAGGCGCCAAAGTGCCCCGGGGTACCCGCGCCAAAGGTGGCCAGGAACAGGCCCTTTTGCTGCTGGGTCCAGGCCACGAAGTCCTTCACATTGCGCGACGGCACCTTTTGCGGATTGACGAGCAGCGCGAAGTCGGCGGTGACCACCTGGCTCACGGGCGCGAAGTCCTTTTGCGGGTCGTAGGGCAGCTTGTTGTAGCTGCTGGGCGCAATGCTGAGCTGTCCGGTTTCGCCCAGCATCAGCGTGTAGCCATCAGGGGTGGCGCGTGCGGCCTCGGTCGCAGCGATCAGGCCCCCGGCGCCGGGCTTGTTGTCCACGATCACGCCCAGGTTGCCCCAGCCTTCCGACAGCTTCTGCGCCAGCAGCCGCGCCACGATGTCCGGCCCGGTGCCTGCCGGAAAGCCCACGATGATGCGCACCGGCTTGTTGGGGTAACTGGCCGTCTGCGCCAGGGCGCCAGTGGCGGGGGCCAGGCCCGCCACCACCGTGGCTGCCAGGCAGACGCTGCGCAGGGCATGCCGACGGGAGAAGCTGCGGGACAGGGTGCGGGTGAGCGTGGAAAAAGAGGTCATGACAAGGTCTCCAGGGTGTTGTTGTGTGCTGTCGGTCATCAAAAAAATTGAAATGTGTGACTGCTGTGCGGCTACATCAGCTCCCAGAACCGCATGGCTACTGCATCGGGAAACCGCGCACCGGTGCCCGTGAACATGCGCTCCCCAATCCATCGCAGTGCGGGAGACGCGGTCTCGAACTGGGGGCTGCAGCGAAAGTAGATCTGCGCCGGGTCCACCACCTCGCCACGCACCAGGCGCGCCATCAGCTCGGGCGGGCCGGACCGCACGGCGCGGTTTTGCACATAGATCAAGTCGCCGCCATCCGCCTCCAGCGTGTAGCGCGCGTCCAGCTCGGCCAGGGTGTCGCTCACGATGAGCTGAAAATCCGCCCCGCCGGGCATCACCCGGGCCTGCCAGCCATCGCCCTGGGCCTTACCGCCCAGGATGGGGATGAGCCGACGCAGGCCGTGCACGGTGCGGCCCACCTCCTGGGGCACGCCCACCTCCACGCGCAGGTCGGCAAAAAATCGCAAACGGGGTTCCACAAAGGGCACGGGTTCGGTCATGGGCTCCATCTTTCGGGTGTCTGGCAGGCAAGCGGCCAGGGGCGGCGTGCACCCAGCCTGCTTGCGGGGTTGCACCTAGCGTAAATCCCGTGGCGCTTGACCCCTGTCATCCCTGAAGATGACAGCAATGACAAAGCCCACCCGGCATACCCCGCGCAACCCATGAGGCACTGGCTCCCTGCAAGCACATCCGGCGGCGGCATCACGCCCCCGCCCAACCTCACGGGCTCGGCCCTGGGCGCCATGGTTCACCAGCTGGGCGATGACGGGTTTGCCTGCGGCATGCTGCAGGAGCTGGCACCCGTGCTGCCCGCAGCGTCGTGGTCGGTGTACCGCACCGGGCGCCATTGCAAACCCACCTTGTTCATGTCGGCCAGTTACGGGATTCCCGACACCACGCAGGACTGCTGGTGGGCCTACCTGTCAGGCCCCTACCGCACCGACCGCACCTGGGGCCGCTCGCTGGACGAAGCCGCCCCGGCCGAAGCGCCCACCCAGTTGTGCCACCTGACGGCGCCCGAGGTGGACGCAGAACACCGCGCCCGCGTATACGAGGCCCATGGCGTGGCCGAGCGGGTGTCGGTGGTCGAACACGAGAGCGATGGCTCGGTCTTTGCCGTCAACTTCTACCGCCACCAGCACCAAAAGCCGTTCCAGGACCGGCAGATCAGCGACTTTGAGGGCATGGCCCCGGTGCTGCTGGCGCTGACCCGCAAGCACATCGCCCTGGCCCAGCGCCCCGGGGTGTTGCAACCCGCACTGCAGCCCCCGGCGCAGGCCACCGCGCCCGCGCTGTCCCACAGCCTGCCCGCGCTGCGCGAACGCCTGCTGCGCGCCCACGCGGGGCTGACCGAGCGCGAGCTGGACGTGTGCGCCCGCCTGCTGCAAGGCATGACGCAGGAGGGCATTGCCTGCGACCTGGGCCTGAGCCTTCCCACTGTCAAAACCTACCGCAACCGCGCATTCAGCCGCCTGGGCATCCACTTTCGCAACGAGCTGTTTGCACTGGCGCTGGGCACCCAACGCAGCGTTTAGACGAAAGGGCACGCCACGCATGGGCACAATGCCAGCTCATGCCCAGCCTGCCGCAGTCACCCGTTCCACCCACGCCCCCTGCAGGTCGGGCCCATGTGGTCGCGCAATGGGCCCAGGCCCTGCGCAACCGGGCTGACAGTGCCGCCCTGCAGCAGCTGCCCCCGCTGACCGACGCCGAGGCCGCGCAGGTCATGGCGCAGCTGCGGGGCGATGGCAGCCACCCCCCGGGCCACGGCCCGGTGCCCAACACACCCGATGGCGTCGTCCCCGGCCACTTTCGCCCGCGCATCACCCTCATGACGCTGGGTCGGGGCGATGGTCTGCTGGGCATGGCGCCCCAGGGCAAACTGGGCCCGCGTGGTGACAGCGTGACGCTGGTGCAGATTGACTGGACCTACCGCACCGACGATGGCGCCACCTGGCAGACGCCGGCCCCCACCTCCATCCTCAACGCGCGCCCGGCCCCGGTGCAAGACCTGTTCGACACCGGTGGCCCGGTGGTGCGCATGCAGCGCAACCTGGCGGCTGAAGCCGACGCCATGGACCGCGTGTGGGACCTGGGCCTGACCCCTGTAGACCCCAAAAGCCTGCAGTGGCGCCACCGGGCAGCCGCCACCACGCTGGGCCCTGTGTGGACGCTGGCGCAGGAGGCGCACTTTGGCGACTTCTGGGCCGACGTGGTTCCCCAGTTGCGCACCGAGGGCTGGAGCGTGGTGGTACACCCCGGCTTTGCGCACGAAAGCGTGCCTGTGTCGCGCTGGAAGCTGGTCATTGCCCCCGACACTGGCGAGCTGCTGGCCAAGGAAGTCGATGGCCCGCTGGGCACACGCCAGCGCCCCGTGCAAAAGCTCATGCTGCCCGAGCGCGAGGGCGCCTGGCTGCTCAGCCTGGGCATCGAGATCAACGGTGAAACGCTGGACCTGGCCCCCATGCTGGCCGACCTGCTGCGCCGCGACGCCCGCTGGCTCAACGCGCGGCAGATGGCCGCCATTGACGACATCGCCATCATTTCGCTGCGTGCGCCCGGCGGCAAGCGCATCGAGGCGCCTGCCGGGCCACTCAAGGCCATCGTGGGCGCCATGGTGGACTTGCTGACCGACCCCACCCGCAAACAGCTGAAGGACGGCGACCCGCTGCGCCTGGGCGCCTGGGAGGCCCGCCGCATTGAGGCCCTGCGTGCCGGGCTCGTGCAGGTGCACCGCGTGGGCACGGTGAACGGCTGGAACAACGACTGGCAGTTGCAAGGCGACGTGGGCCTGGCGCAGCTCGCCAAGCGCCTGCGCTCCATCGGTGCGCCCCAGCCGGTGGCCGCACCGCAGGGCCTGCAGGTGCAGCTGCGCCCCTACCAGCTTGAAGGCCTGGCCTGGCTACAGTACCTGCGCGCCCAGGGCCTGGGCGGCATCCTGGCCGACGACATGGGCCTGGGCAAAACCGCACAGGCGCTGGCCCATGTGCTGACCGAAAAGGAGGCCGGGCGGCTGAAGCGCCCGGCGCTGGTGGTGCTACCCACCTCGCTGCTCTTCAACTGGCAGGCCGAGGCCGCGCGCATGGCACCCAGCCTGCGCGTGCTGGCCCTGCATGGCGCCGACCGTGGCAAACGTTACCTGCGCATCGCTGACCACGACCTGGTGCTGACCACCTATCCGCTGCTCTGGCGCGATGTGGACGCGCTGGCCGCCGAGCCCTTTCACTTGCTGATCCTGGACGAGGCCCAGATGGTGAAAAACGCCGGCAGCCGCAGCGCCCGCGCACTGCGCAAGCTGCAGGCGCCGCACCTGCTGTGCCTGACCGGCACGCCGCTGGAGAACCACCTGGGCGAGCTGTGGGCGCAGTTCGACTTTTTGATGCCCGGCTTTCTGGGCGATGTGCGCAACTTCAACGCCCGCTGGCGCAAGCCCATCGAGGAAAACGGCGAAACCCTGCGCGCCCAACTGCTGTCGCAGCGTGTGCGCCCCTTCATCCTGCGCCGCCGCAAGCAGGACGTGGCCACCGAACTGCCGCCGCGCACCGAAACCATCCTGCGCGTGCAGCTGCAAGGCAAACAGCGCGAGCTGTACGAGGCCGTGCGCACGACCGCCGACAAGCAGGTGCGCCGCGCACTGGAGCGGCAGGGTTTTGAAGGCTCGCAAATCGCCATCCTGGACGCGTTGCTCAAGCTGCGCCAAGTCTGCTGCGACCCACGATTGGTCAAAGGCATACAACAAAGCCCCCACGCTCCGCCGCTGCGCGGGTCGCTGCCCCCCGAGGGGGACGCTTTTTTGTCTTGGGGCGGCCCGGCGGCAAAAAGGACGGCGCACTCGATGGAGCGCGCCAAGCTCGAACTGCTGGCCGACCTGTTGCCCGCCCTGGTCGATGAAGGCCGCCGCGTGCTCGTGTTCTCGCAGTTCACCGAAATGCTGGGCCTGGCAGCCGAGCTGCTCGGCACCCTGGCCCTGCCCTACCTCACCCTCACCGGCCAGACGCCACCCCGCCAGCGTGGCGCGGTGGTGCGGCAGTTCCAGTCGCAGGACGCAACCAGCGTCCCCATCCTGCTGGTCAGCCTCAAGGCCGGGGGCCTGGGCCTGAACCTCACGGCCGCCGACACCGTGATCCACCTGGACCCCTGGTGGAACCCCGCCGTGGAAGAACAGGCCACCGCGCGCGCCCACCGCATCGGGCAGGACCAGCCCGTGTTTGTCTACAAGCTGGTGGTCGAAGGCAGCATCGAAGAGCGCATGCTGGAGCTGCAGGCCCGCAAGGGCGCGCTGGCCCAGGGCGTGCTGGGGCACGATGCCGAAGGCGCAGTCAAGTTCAGCGAGGCCGACCTGCACGCCCTGCTGGCGCCCCTGACCGAACCGGCCAACAACCCGTTGGGTATACCCGGCGAAGACGCGCTGCGCTGGGGTGGCACGGGCAAACGGCGGCCCCGGCCGCTGCAGCCACCTGAAACCTGAGTTTTGGGCACTTTTACCTTGTAGCGCTAGTAAATCATGCGCCGGCAGCTATCAATAAGTGAGCGCACTCACCCGTGCGGGGAGCATTGCGCAAAAGCGCAGAATTCGAAAGCAAGCTTCGGAGTGCGCCCCACAGCCCCTGTCCCTAGAGTGCATGGCATTGCAACCCACCTTGTGAGCCCTGCACCATGATGAATGTGACCGCCCTTCTTCCCCGCAGCACCCCCATGCCCACCCGCCACCGTCCCAACACCAAAGCCGCGCAGGCAGCCGCCACCCAGGCCGACCCGCGCTGGGCGGCAGTGGTGGCGCGCAGCACTGAGGCCGATGGAACGTTCTGGTACTCGGTGCAGACCACGGGCGTGTACTGCCGCCCCAGCTGCGCGTCACGCACACCCCGGCCAGAGAACGTGCTGTTCCATGCCAGTTGCGACGATGCGGAGCGCGCCGGGTTCCGCCCCTGCCAGCGCTGCAAGCCGCGCCAGGCTACCGCGCTGTCTCACCACGCGGCGCTGGTGACGGAAGCCTGCCGCATCATCGAAAGCGCTGCGCCCGGTGAGGCCCCCACCCTCGATGCACTGGCAATCCGCGTGGGGCTGAGTGCCTCGCACCTGCACCGCATCTTCAAGCAGGCCACGGGCCTCACCCCCAAGGCCTATGCGGTAGCCCAGCGCGCGCAGCGGCTGCGCAGTGCGCTCGACAGCCCGACCACGGACTCGGTGACGGACGCCATCTATGGCGCGGGCTACCAGTCCAGCAGCCGGTTTTACGAACAGTCGGCCCAGGTGCTGGGCATGCGGCCCAGCCACTACCGCGCGCGGGGCGCATCGCAAGACATCCGCTTTGCCGTCGGCCAGTGCTCGCTGGGGGCCATTCTGGTGGCGCAGAGCGACCGGGGCATCTGCGCGATCTTGCTGGGCGACGACCCCGACGCGCTGCTGCGCGAGCTGCAGGACCGGTTTGCGCAGGCCCGACTGATTGGCGGCGACGCCGCGTTTGAAGCCCTGGTGGCGCAGGTGGTGGCGTTTGTCGAAGCCCCGGGCCTGGGGCTGAACCTGCCGCTGGATGTGCGCGGCACCGCGTTCCAGCAGCGGGTGTGGCGGGTGCTGCAGGCCATCCCGGCCGGGCAGACGGCCAGCTATGCCGAGGTGGCCCAGCGCATTGGCAGCCCCAAGGCCGTGCGGGCCGTGGCCCAGGCTTGTGCAGCCAATGGGCTGGCAGTGGCCATCCCGTGCCACCGGGTGGTGAAGAGCGATGGCGCGCTGTCGGGCTACCGCTGGGGCGTGGAGCGCAAACGCGCCCTGCTGGCGCGCGAGTGCGATGCTGAAGCGGCCCCGCTGACGGCGGAAAAGGTGGCATGAGCGTGGCGGCTCTTTCCAGCCCGGGCACGCTGGCGGATAGCGTGTGGCACCAGCGCGCGGCCACCATCGACTGGCAAACCGCCAGCGAGGCCCTGCACCAGCAAGGCAATGCCGTGCTGCCCCAGTTGCTGACTACTGCCGAGTGCGCCGCCCTGGCGCAGTTGTACGGCCACGCGCAAGAGGGCACCTTTCGCAGCCGCGTGGTGATGCAGCGTCACGGGTTTGGCCAGGGTGAATACCGGTACTTCAGCTACCCGCTGCCCGATCTGGTGGCGGGTCTGCGCGGGGCGCTGTATCCGCATCTGGCCCCCATCGCCAACCAATGGAACACCGCGATGGGCATCGACGTGCGCAACCCCGCGCAGCATGCCGACTTCATCGCCCGTTGCCACGCCGCAGGCCAGGTGCGCCCTACCCCGCTGCTGCTGCAGTACGCCGCTGGCGACTACAACTGCCTGCACCAGGACCTGTACGGCGAGCATGTGTTTCCGCTGCAGGTGGCCATCCTGCTGTCGGAGCCGGGGCGAGACTTCACCGGCGGCGAGTTCGTGCTGACCGAACAACGCCCGCGCATGCAGTCGCGGGCCGAGGTGGTGCCGCTCTCGCGCGGCGACGCCGTGGTGTTTGCCGTGCACCACCGCCCCGTGCAGGGCACGCGCGGGCCCTACCGGGTGCAGATGCGCCATGGCGTGAGCCGCTTGCGCAGCGGGCAGCGGCACACGCTGGGCATCATCTTTCATGATGCTGAATGAGGTTGTCACCGCCAAAGCCGTTGCAGGCAGCCCCTCGCCAAAGATGACAGATGCCATGACCGCCAGCCTGTTCGACGACCCACCCCAGCCCGCCCGGCCACCCGAGGTGCTGGAGCCCGGCGCCCTGGTACTGCGCGGCTTTGCGCTGGCGCAGGCGGCGGACTTGCTGGCTGCGGTGCAGCAGATCACCGCCCAGGCGCCCTTCAGGCACCTCGTCACTCCCGGCGGCCTGACCATGTCGGTGGCCATGACCAACTGCGGCGCGCTGGGCTGGGTGAGTGACCGCAGCGGTTACCGCTATGACCCCACTGACCCACAGACCGGCCAGCGCTGGCCCGCCATGCCGCCGCTGTTTCGCCAGCTGGCGCTCGATGCAGCGCAGGCCGCAGGCTTTGCCCACTTTGCGCCCGACGCCTGCCTCATCAACCGCTATGCCCCCGGCACACGCCTGTCACTGCACCAGGACCGCGACGAAGGCAACTACGCCCACCCCATCGTGTCGGTGTCGCTGGGTGTTTCGGCGATGTTTCTGTGGGGTGGTGCGCAGCGGGCGGACAAGACCCGCCGTATTGCGCTGCTGCACGGCGATGTGGTGGTCTGGGGCGGGCCTGCGCGCTTGCGGTTTCATGGGGTGCTGCCCTTGCCCGAAGCACACCACCCGCTGACGGGTGCACACCGCATCAACCTCACCTTCAGAAAGGCCGGTTGAAGTCGCCGGACCCACCCTGTTGAACTCAGCGCGTGGCGTAGCCGGTCCAGCCGCCGATGGATGCCAGCAGCTTGTCGGCCTGGGCGCGCCCCTTCAGGTCCTGGGCGATGGTGATCTGCCGCCCGCCCCGCAGCTCGGCCACGATGCGGAAATACACCTGGCGGTTGCCGTTGCTTTCGACCGTGTAGCTCTCCACCACCCGCAGCCGGGCAATGTCGTGCGGGGGCACCTGGTGCCAGCGCAGCATCAGGCCCAGCAGGCGCCGCTCGGTGCGCAGGCCGGTGTGGTCCAGCTGCACGCGCAGGCTGTTGGCCAGGGCGTAGAAGCTGGCCAGCAGCAGCACACCGCCCACACCGCCAAACAGCAGGCGGAACAGCCACGGCGCCACATCGCCCGATGATTCCTGCTCCCAGGGCACCAGCGCCCCGACGGTCAAAAACACAGCCCCCACCAAGGCCAGCGCTAGCTTGAGTCCCCACCAACGGCCCGCCGGAAAGTACATGGCCACCCCGCCGGGCGTGCGCTCCACCCGCCCGGGCACGCCTGCCGCCAGCGACTGGGCGCCACTGCCCGCACGGCCCTGCGGGGCGCGGGTGGGGCGCAGCACATACACCAGCAGACCGACGCCCACGCCGCCAAACACCATCACAAACACCATCTTCAGGGCCAGCAGGCCGGGCCGCAGGCTGCGGTCAATGACGGCGTCCGCAGGATCGGACGGACTGACCCAGACCTGAACGGGCGCGCCGTCGCGCAGTGCCTGCTCCAGCCGCACACCCAGCGCTTCCTGAAAATCGCCCACGTTGTCGCCACCACCGCTGATTGCCACGCGCTCGCCCTGGTACTCACGGCCCGCCACCTGATAGCGGTAGGTGGCCTTGACGGTGTAGGAGCTGGATTTGCTGCTGCGGCTGGTTTCCAGCCGCGCAGCCACCACCGTGGCAGGAACGGGTTGCCACCACTGCATGCGTGCCCAGTCGTACAGCGTGGGCAGCACACTGAGCAGCAGCATGCCCACACCCACGGCTGCAAATGGCAGGGCAAACAGGCCCAGCAGCCAGCCCCCAGCGCGCTTGCCGCCACGGGCAGCCGCGTCGCGTGCACCCTGCGCATGGGTTGAGGGGGAGCGTTTGATCATGGACAAAGTACAGGGCAAATAAGACAACAAACCGACGCGGTGATGGCCCTGGTGAGTGCCGCCACATGCGGCCTGGACCGGTGCGACTAGCCTTGCACTGTCAGATTCTGCGGCGCGTCCCCGGGCTGCGCAATCTGCCATGCGGACAGCAGGCCATTTCAACGCGTTGGCAGCCGATTTATGGTGTTTTTGGCCACAAGCGCTAGTGAAACATGCCTGGATAGCTATCATATAGATAGCATTTCACTAGCTGCGACTTGGGCTGCGGCGCCCGCCACCACCCTCGGCATCTTTGACAGAATGCGTCCATGGTCACTGCTCCCCCCCCTTCACACCCCTCGCACGCCGCCGCGGGCCGCCCGGCCCAGTTCTGGCTCATGAAGTCCGAGCCGGACGAGTGCTCCATCGACGACGCTCTGGCCGCGCCCAAAGCCACCGTCCCCTGGACCGGCGTGCGCAACTACCAGGCCCGCAACTTCATGCGCGATGCGATGCAGGTGGGAGACGGCGTGCTGTTCTACCACTCCAGCTGCCCCGAGCCCGGCATCGCCGGCCTGGCCCGCGTGGCCAGCGGCACCCGCCCCGACCCCACGCAGTTCGACCCCACATCGCCCTACCACGACCCCAAATCCCCGGCAGACAACCCCCGCTGGCTGCTGCTGGATGTGCAGGCGCTGCGCAAGACGCGGCTGATCAGCCTGGCCGAGCTGCGCGCCCACCCGGAGCTGGCGGACATGCGGGTGTTGCAAAAGGGCAGTCGCCTGTCCATCACGCCGGTAGAGGCGTCTGAGTGGGGTTACATCACCGAAGTGCTGATGCAGGGCGGCTGACGCGCGTCGCTGGCCTGCCTAGCGCCTGACAATGGCAGTCACAAGCTGCGCTCGGCCGACACATGCCCCTTGTCGGCGTACATGGCCTGGTCCGCCGCACGCAGCAGCTCGAACGTGGTGGTGCCATCGCGGGGGTAAAGAGCGGTGCCGACGGCGGCCGACACGCTCACCACGCGGCCCTCACCCAGATCGATGGGCTGCTCGATGGCCGCCATCACCCGGCGCAGCGCCTGGTCCACCTCGGCCGGGTCCTTCACGGCGGTGAGCACCAGCACAAATTCGTCACCACCGATGCGGGCCGCTGTGTCGTTGCCCCGCACCTGCTTCAGAAGGCGGCGGGCGGTAACCTTGAGCACCTCGTCGCCCATGTCGTGCCCGTAGCGGTCGTTGATGGGCTTGAAGCCGTTGAGATCGAGATAACTCACTGCCGCCTGGGTCTGGGTGCGGTCGCTCAGGGCAAAAGCCTGGGCCATGCGGTCGGCCAGCAGCAGCCGGTTGGGCAGGTGGGTGAGCCCATCGTGGAAGGCGATGTGCTCCACCTGCTCCTGGTACTGCTTCATGGCGGTGATGTCCTGCATGAGCCAGAGCGACTCGCCCTGCCCCTCCAGCAATACCCCATTGACGTCGATCCACACCATCTCGCCCGTCACCTTGCGCATGCGGCGCTGCTGCCGGTAGTGCTGGCCAGAGGCCAGCACCGCGTAGGCATCGCGGCCAAAAGCCAGAAAGTCCTCCTGGTCCACGTACATCTCTTCGGTCGTTCGCCCCTGTAGCGTGCCGGGCGCATAACCAAAGATGCGCTCCAGCGCCGGGTTGCGCCAGACGATGACACGGTCCTTGACCTTGGCGATGCCGATCAGGTCGTTGTCCAGCATCGCCTGCTGCTCCAGGTTCAGCGTGTGCAGTTGCTGGCGCGCGGCGTGCAGCTCGCTCACGTCGTACATGATGGAGCGGCTCATCACATAGTCGCCCTGCGCATTGAGGATGGCGGTGGACGACACGCTCACCCGCCGCTGGACGCCGCCACGGCCACACAGGTTGAACTCCAGCGGTCCGATCTTGCCCGTCTGCAAGAACACCGGAAAACACGCGGTGAACAGCGCCTTGCCCTCGTCATCAAAAAAGTCTGCGGGGCCCAGCTTGCCGATGACCTCCTCGCGCGGCAGGCCCAGCCACTGCAGGGTGAGCAGGTTCAGGTGCACATATTTGCCCTGGCGGTCCAGCGCGTAGTACCCGCAGGGCGCGTGGTCATACAGGTCCTGGAATTGTTCTGAGGCCTGTCCCAGCTCGGCCTCCAGCTGGCGGCGCTCGGTGATGTCGCGCCCCACAGACTGCCATTCCACCAGCTGTCCCGCATCGTCAAACAGCGCACGGTTGCTGAACTGGCACCAGCGGATGGAACCATCGCCCGACACCACGCGGTTTTCGATCACCACCAGCGGATTGCGAGGGTGGATGGCGGCGAGCTTCTGTGTGACCAAGGGCAAATCGTCAGGGTACACGATGGGCGACCATACCCGCCCCAGCACATCCTCGCGGCGCAGATGAAAGAGCCTGCAGAACGCATCGTTCACAAACGTCATGCGGTTGTTAGCGTCAAAGCGGCAGATGATCTCGGTCTGGTCTTCGAGAATCGACAGGTAGCGCTGCTCGCTTTGCTGCAGGGCCCGGGTGCGCTCGATCACGCGATGCTCCAGCTCGGCGTTGGCCTGCTCCAGCGCGGCCTTGCCATCTATCAGGCCCTGGGTCATGTTCTGCAGGGCGGAGCGCAGATGCTGAAACTCCACCGTGTCCATTTCAAAATCAAGCGCCGCGACCTGGCCCGAGGCCTGCACCTGGCGTGCCGCCTCGGCCAGCCGCTCCACCGGCTGGCTAAAGCGCCGCGCCGCCCAGTAGGCCAGAGCCACCAGCAGGGCCGCCATCAGTCCCAGCAGCAGCGCGAGCAGCGTGTGCAAGCGGTTGATGGGCGCAAGCGCCATCTCCAGCGGCTGCCGCGTGACCAGCATCCAGCCCAGGTCCGTGACCGTCTGCGCACGCACCGGCACCACGGCAGTCAGGTAGGTCTCCTTGGGGTCATCGCCCCAGGACATGACCTGGAACGTACCCTGCGACGGAAGGATGGGAAGCGCCGCACGGGGCTGTTCGACCGCGCCTGCGGTGTTGATGACGCCGTCCTTGTTCACCAGCAGAACCTCCAGCCCGCCTGTCATCGGAGACTGCGGTGTGGCGCGGCGAATGATGTCCTGCACCCAGGCCCAGTTCACATGGGCCGACACCACGCCTTTGAGTACCGAGTCCTGCCCCCGAACGGGCGACGCATAGTCCATGAAGCGCAGGGGCACCGGGCTGCCGGGTGCGCGCAGCAGTTTGTCCAGCAACACCGCATCGTGGGCATCGCCCACATAGGGCCCTTGCTGGCCCGCGCTGAACCAGGGGCGCTGCGACACGTTTTGGCCCCGCAGCAGGTTCCCGGTGGACACCTGCACCACGCCCTGCGCGTCGGTCACGCCAATCCAGGAGTAAAACGGGTAGGACTGGCGGATTTGCTCCAGGTGCGCTTGTAGTTGGGGTGCGTAGCCGTCGTCACGGGTCAGCATGGGCAGGTAGCTGAGCAACGCGATCTCGCGCTCACGCTCTTGCATGCCCTGGGCCAGCGCCAGCGCGATGGGCTGGCTGGCACTGACCAGTGATTGGCCACTCAGCTCGGTCAGGTGCCGCGTCAGCACCTGGTCGGCCACCAAGCCAATCGCCAACCCCGCCAGGACTGCCGTACCGCCAAACAGCAAGGTCAGCCGCGAGCGTGTGGTCTGCAGCCATGAAGACACAGCAGGCATCAGGGTCATGAGGCAGCGGGCATTTCAGTGTTTGACAGCCGCCGATTCTGGCATCGAAAGCGCTGTGCAAGTCGCCGCCAGGCAACGCTGCAGGGTGGTAGAAACCCGTTCGGTGACGCACCCTGCTTCGCTGCGAGTACCGCTGCCTCTATGCTGCCCCCATGACCGCTGCCAAAACCCTGCTGATCGTCTACCACTCCCACACCGGCGGCACCCGGCAGATGGTGGACGCGGCCTGCGCGGGAGCGGTGGCAGCCGACAGTGGCGTGGAGGTGCGGCTGCTGGCCGCGCCCCAGGCCCAGGCCGCCGATGTGCTGGCGGCGGACGGCTATCTGTTTGCCACCCCAGAAAACCTTGCAGCTGTCAGCGGACTGCTCAAGGACTTTTTTGACCGCACCTATTACGCGGCGCTCGACCAGATCAATGGCCGCCCCTACGCCACCCTGGTCTGCGCTGGCAGCGACGGAACCAATGCCGCCCGCCAGATCGCACGCATCGCCACGGGCTGGCGCCTCAGGCAGGTGGCGGACCCACTGATCGTCTGCACCCACGCGCAAACGCCCGAAGCCATCCTGGCCCCCAAACAGATTGCATCGACCGACCTGGAGCGCTGCCGCGCGCTGGGCGAAGCCATGGCGGCAGGGCTGGGGATGGGGGTGTTCTAGAACAGGCTCTCAGGCCGGCGCCGCCAGCTCGGGCGCCTGGTACACCAGCACCTTCAGCGCCCGCTCCGGCTCCACATCCGCAAACACGGGTGGATTGGCCACGCGCTCCACAAACCGCAGATCGGGCGCCAGCTCCTGCATCTGGTCCTGCAAGAAGGCCAAGCCCAACTCGGGCGCATTGAGGCACAGCAGCGCGTGGCCGCCGGGGGCCAGCAGGTCGGGCAGGCGGCGCATAAGGCGGGCGTAGTCCTTGGTGGCGACAAAGCTGCCCTTCTGGTAGCTGGGCGGGTCCACGATGACCAGGCCGTAAGGGCCGCTGCGGTTGATCTTGCCCCAGCTGCTGAAGATGTCGTGCGGCAAGAAGGCGGCGCCCGTGGTGTTGCCGTTGAGCTGGTGGTTCTGCTGCCCGATGCCGATGGCGCCGTGGCTCATGTCCACGTTGACCACCTGTTTGGCGCCCGCCTGCAGTGCCACCACCGAAAACGCGCAGGTGTAGGCAAACAGGTTCAGCACCTTGAGGCCATAGCGGTCTGCACTGCGCGCTGCGGCGTAGTTGCGCACCCATTGGCGGCCTGCGGCCATGTCCAGAAACAGGCCGTGGTTCTGGCCGCGCAGCACATGCGCGCGGTAGCGCACGCCCGCTTCGGTGACCACATGGGGGTCGGGCACCGCACCTGCCATCAGGCGGGTTTCACTGCGCCCCTCGATGCGCAGGGCCTCGCCCCGGTGCTGGAAGACCCAGTTCAGCGGCTGGCCTTCCGGCGCAATCTGGGACCAGCGTGCCTGCAGCGCCTCGCCGACGTTCGCCAGTTCAGCGTCGCTGGCTGGCGCAAAGCTCGTCAGCACGAACACTGGCGGATACGCATCCAGCACCCACTGCTCGCAGCCCGGAAACAGCCCACCCCGGCCGTGGAAGACGCGCTGGGCGTCGGTGGGCAGGGGCATGGAGGCAATGGCGTCGAGCAGGGCTTGCATGGAGAAAAGGGCTGGCAAAAAACAATTTCAGAATCAAAACGGCATGATGTGCTAGTCCAGCATGCCTGGGCAGCTATTGATTCAATAGCAATTGAGCATTATCGCCGCCAGCACTGGCGCAGACACCCACCAGCGACAGCGAATGGCCGTGGGCCCGGCTACACCCGCCCGTCGGTGCCAGGCAGCCCCTGCCGCCCCAGCCACTGTTTGCGCGATGTGCGCAGCTTGAAGCGCTGGCGGTACGCCCCTGGCGTCACCCCGGCCACGCGGGTGAACACTTTGCGAAAACTGCCTGTGTCGTTGTAGCCGCATTGCTGCGCCACATCGTCCACCGTGAGGTAGGTGGTCTGCAGCAGCGCCTGGGCCTGGGCAATGCGCAGCCGGTGCAGGTAGTCCTGCGGTGTTTCGCCATGCACCTGGGCAAACCAGCGCAGCAAGGTGCGCGGGCTGGTGGCGGCGGCGCGGGCCGTGGCCTGCAGGCTGTAGGGCTCGTTGCGGTGGTCCTGCAGCCAGCGCCGCGCCTGCTCCAGCGCGCCCGCAGCCAGGGGGTGGCCCGTGGGGGTTTCCATGGCAGTGGTGGCGGTCAGCTGGCGCTGCGGGTCGAACAGCAGCGCGTGCGATGCGGCCTGCGCCAGCTCGGCCGCCGGTGTCTGGGCCAGCAGGTCCAGCATGGCTGCCAGGGTGTCCTGCAGGGATGCGGTGGTCCACAGGGCACCGTCACGCTGCCAGGTTCGTTCCCGCTGCCAGGCCACCTCGGGCACATCGGCCGTCCTTGCCCCACTCTCGCTGGACTGCAGCACGATGGACGGCGCAAACACCCACGGCAGCGCCGCCTTGCGCCCAGCCAGCAAGCCACAGTGCGCCAGCAGGCTGGACCCGTTGAACAGCGCAGCCACCAGCCCGCCCCGCTGCAGGTGGCCCTGCAGCATGGCGCCAAAGTGCTCGCTGTAGCGCCGACTGATCTCACGCAACTGCGGCCCCGTGGGGACCAGCCAGCCGGGGATGACGACCACATCCAGCGGCTCCGAGCCCAGTTCCGCGCCGGGCACTGGTGGTGGGGTGGCGTCGCGCTCGTGCGGCATCTGCAGCCACAACCAGCGCACCACGGGCTGCGCGCCCCCGGGGCGCATAGCCGCCAGCATGTTCATGGCGCGCAGGGCGTCCACCGCAGCGGCGGCGGTGCTGGCAATGCTGCCGTGCCCCCAGAGGATGCCCACGTTCAGGCAGGACGGCAGTGCAGTTTTGGCAGAGGGCATGGTGGCGATCTTGCCACCCTTTGTGGCCAAAGCGCCACCGCTTCGCGGTGTTACCGGGCAGTAGCATGACCGTGCGACGACAGCGCCCCGCAGCCATTGCCCTGCGCTGCGGGCCCACACAAACGGAGACACCCACCCATGCACGAACCCTCAACCCATCGCGGCCTCTCGATGGCCCTGACCACCCTGGGCGCGGCCTGCACCGCCCTCTTTCTGGCGGGCTGCGCCAGCCAGCCAGGCGCTGCACGCGCAGATCGCAGCGTGACCATTGAGCGCACCACCTACGGCATTCCGCACATCACCGCGAACGACCCCGAATCGCTGGCCTACGGCGTGGCCTATGCCTATGCGCAGGACAACGTCTGCATGACGGCCGACCAGCTCGTGACCGCGCGCGGCCAGCGCAGCAGCACCTTCGGCGCCCAGACCATCGGGCTGCTGGGCCGCCGCTACATCCCCAATGCGCAGATCGACCTGTTCATGGCAGCCCACATGGACGACGCCATGCTGGAGCGCGCCTGGGCCAAGACCAGTGCCGAAACGCAGGCCCTGGCGCGTGGTTATGTGGCGGGCTACAACCGCTTCCTGGCCGACAACGCCGCCACCCTGCCCGATGCCTGCCGGGGCAAGCCCTGGGTGCAGCCCATGACCCTGGCCCAATACCGCCGCATGGCCGAGGTGGTGGCCGTGCAGGCCGGTATTGCCGCGCTGGCCGATGGCATGCTGGGCGCCCAGCCGCCCGCGGCCAAGGCCGCGCAGGCGCCCGCCTCTGCAGTGAACCTGGCCGATGCCGCGCAGGCGCTGCGCGACGTGGGCCTGCTCGACTCGCCCCTGGGCTCCAACGCCTGGGCCTTTGGCAAGGATGTGACGGCCAACGGCAGCGGCATGTTGCTGGGCAACCCGCACTTCCCGTGGAGCGGCCCCAACCGTTTCTATGAAGTGCACCTGACCATGCCAGGCCAGATGGACGTGATGGGCGTTGGCATTGGCACCTACCCCATGGTCTCCATCGGCTTCAACAAGGACGTGGCCTGGTCGCACACGGTGTCCACCGGCAAGCGTTTCACCTTCTACGAAGTGACGCTGGCCGAGGGCGACCCCACCACGTACTTGGTAGACGGCAAGCCCGAGAAGATGACCGCCCGCAAGGTCAGCGCCCAGATCCCGGGCCCGGACGGCAAGCTGCAGACGCAAGAGCACACGGTGTGGTCCACCCGCTGGGGCCCGCTGGTGGTAGTGCCCCGCGCGGGCCTGACCTGGAACGCCAAGACCGCCTACGCCCTGCGCGACGCCAACACTGGCAACACCCGCATGATGGACGCAGCCCTGGCCTTTGCCCGCGCCCGCTCGGTGCAGGACCTGCACAAGGCGCACGCCAACCTGGGCCTGCCCTGGGTGAACACGCTGGCCGCCGACCGCAGCGGCCAGGCCATGTATGCCGACGTGAGCGTGGTGCCCGATGTGGATGCCGCCCAGCTCGCCCGCTGCGCACCCAGCCAGCCCGCCGCCGCGCTGCGCGCCGCTGCCGGCCTGGTGGTGCTGAACGGATCACGCGCCGACTGTGACTGGCGCCGCGACAGCGCATCGCCCGTGCCGGGGCTCATCCCCATCGGCCGCATGCCCGTGGCCTTCCGCACGGACTGGGTGCACAACAGCAACGACAGCTTTGTCTACACCCACCCCGGCCAAAAGTTTGAGGGCATCTCGCCCCTGGTGGGCGACGCCAGCCTGACCCGGCCACGCACCCGCGCCGGGCTGGCCGAGATTCCTGAAATGCTCGGCCGGGGCAAGGTCACGCTGCAGGCCATTCAGGGCCAGTTGTTCGAGAACCGCAACTTCATGGCCCAGGTGGTGGTACCCGACCTGCTGGCCGCGTGTGACAAGGCCCCCACGGCCGAATCCCGTGACGGCTGCGCGGCCCTCAAAGGCTGGGACCGCCGCAATAACGTTGAGTCACGCGGCGCCCATGTGTTCCGCGAGTTCTGGCGCACCGCGCGCAACATCCCCGGCGTGCACCGCGTGCCCTTCGATGCGCAACAGCCCGTGGCCACCCCTGCAGGCCTGAAGATGGAAGACGCCGCCACCGCCGCCAAGGTGTGGGAGGCGCTGGACGGAGCCGTCAAGGCCATCCGCACCAGCGGCTACACGCTCGACGCCACGCTGGGCAGCGTGCAGCGCCCCGCCATCACCGAAGAAGCGATTGCGCTACACGGCGGCGAGGAGTTTGAAGGCGTGCTCAACAACCTGGGCCGCCAGGAGCCCGCACCCATCAACAAGGCAGGCTTGCGCATCGACTACGGCACCAGCTATGTGCAGACCGTGACCTTCGACGCCAAGGGCCCAGTGGCCCAGGCCATCCTGACCTATGGCCAGTCCACCAACCCCGCATCGCCCCACGCCAACGACCAGATGCGTGAGTTCTCGGCCAAGCGCTGGCACACCCTGCCCTTCCACCGCGACGACGTGGTGAAGGCGCGCGTGGGCGAGCCGCTGCGGCTGGTGCGGCCTTGAGCGCCTGCGAGCACTGCGCCTTTTTTACAGGGCGGTGCCTCGCAGGTGCAAGGCCACATGCTGCAGCAGCATGATGGTCTTGCCGTCCTGGATCGTGCCGTTGGCAATGCCCGCCAAGGCGTCGGCCAGCGGCATCTCGATCACCTCGATGTCCTCGCCCTCTCCCTCCAGGCCGCCGCCGCTGCGGATGCGGTCGCCGGGTTCGTACTCGGCCACGAAAAAGTGCAGCTTTTCCGTCACCGAGCCAGGGCTCATGTAGGCCTCGAACACCTTGCGCGGCTGGCGCACACGGTAGCCGGTTTCTTCCTCGGCCTCGCGGCGGATGCAGGTTTCGGGGTCGTCCCCGTCGAGCAGGCCCGCGCAGGTCTCGATCAGCAGGCCGTCAGCGCAACCGTTGAGAAAGGCGGGCAGCCGGAACTGGCGCGTCAGCACCACGGTGCTGCGACGCGGGTCGAACAACAGCAGTGCGGCGCCATTGCCCCGGTCGTAGGCCTCGCGGCTCATCGTCTGCCATTGGCCGTCGCGCCGGCGCAGCGAGCAGGTGACCTTGCGCAGCACGTACCAGTTGTCGGAGAGCACCTGCACATTCAGCAGCTTCACATGCTCGGTGCGGGCGTTCAGCTCAGGGATGGGGACTTCAGGCACAGGGCGGCTCATGCAATGCCCCCCGCCGGCGGGCTTGGGTAGCGACGCACGGCAAGCGACAGCGCGAAGGCAGTGTGGTCAAGTGATGAATGCATGGTTTTGACAAGATTGATTTACGCAATATCATGCACAAACATGCAAATTCGTGCAATCAGTTCGTCTAACCCTTCATGCTGACCACCCAACGCAAACAGTTTCTGCTCGACCGCCTGCGTCGGGACGGACAGATCGTGGCCAAGGCCTTCAGCGAGGAGCTGGGCATCTCGGAAGACACCGTGCGGCGCGACCTGCGCGAACTGGCTGCGGAGGGCCGCTTGCAGCGCGTGCACGGCGGCGCCCTGCCCGCCTCGGCCGCAGTGGGCAGCTTGCAGGTGCGTGAGCAACTGGCCCCCGAAGACAAACGCGCCCTGGGCCGCGCCGGGGCCGCGCTGGTGTTGCCCGGCCAGGTGGTGATCCTGGATGGGGGTACCACGTCGTTGCAGGTGGTGCAGCACCTGCCGCTGGACTTGCGCGCCACTGTGGTCACGCACAGCCCCACCGTAGCGGTGGCGCTGGCTGGGCACACGCAGGTGGAGGTGCTGATGCTGGGAGGCAGGTTGTTCCGCCACTCCATGGTGAATGTGGGTGCCAGCGTGGTCGAGGCCGCAGCCCAGTTGCGGGCCGACCTGTACCTGATGGGCGTGACCGGCGTGCATGCCGAGGCCGGTCTGACCACGGGAGATTTTGAAGAAGCCGCCGTCAAACGTGCCCTGCACCAGCGGGCGGCAGAAACGGTGGTGCTGGCCTCGATCGACAAGCTGGGCACGGCATCGCCGTTCAGCGTGGCCCCCTTGCACGAACTGGCCGCGCTGGTGGTGCCTGCCGCCACACCGCAGGCACTGCGCAAAAAGCTGCAGGCCGGTGGCGCCAAGGTGGAGATCGCAGCGGCCTGATCAGGCCATCAGACAGTAGCGGCGCCAGCGCCCTGGCGCAGATGTGCGACCAGCGCCGCAGCAAAGCCCGTCAGCACCGCCCCCTTGCGCACGCAGATCTGCAGGTCGCGCTGCGCCCAGGGCTCGTCCAGCTCGACCAGCACCGGTGGCTCGCTCAGGCCCGCCACCTGCAGGGCCGCTCCCCGGGGCACTAGGCCAATGCCCACGCCCGCCCCCACCATGCGGCACACGGCTTCAAAGCTGCGCACCTGAATGCGCACGTCCAGATGCCGCCCCAGCGCGGCAGCGGCGTTGGTCGTGAAGGTGTGGATGGCCGATCCCGCGTGCAGCATCACAAAGGCCTGGTCCAGCACCTCGGCAAAACCCACGCGGCCACGCCCTGCCAACGCATGGCCTGCGGGCACGATGAGCACCAGGCGGTCCTGCCGGTAGGGTGACAACTCCACACCCGCGCCCGTGCCACTGTCGGCCAGCACACCCACCTCGATCTCGCCGCTGGCCACTGCGACCACGATCTCTGCGCTGGTGCGCTCCTCCAGGCTCACGCTGACCTGCGGGTGCTGCCTCAGGAAACCCGCCAGGTCGTCGGGCAGAAAGGTGTGCGTGGCATGGGTATTGGCCCACAGGCTCACATGGCCCCGGATGCCGCTGGCAAAGGGCGAGAGGTTGGCATGCATCTGCTCGACGCTGGCCAGCACCTGGCGCGCATTGCGCAGCAGGGCCTCGCCCGCCCGGGTCAGCGCCACGCCCCGGGTCTGGCGCTCGAACAGCGAGGTGTTCAGCGCCTCCTCCAGCCGGCGCAGCCGGTGGCTGGCCGACGACGGCGCCAGGTAGGCACGCGCGGCGCCGCGTGTGAGGTTGCGCTCTTCGGCAATGGCGACAAAAAGGCGCAGGTCGGTGAGGTCGTAGCTCAAAGCGGTCTCCTTGCCTTCGTGAAAACCGAACGCATGGTTGCTGGATCAACAATTGTGCCTTGCAACATACAAAGGCAGGATGCCAGCCATCCCGATAAAAAGCATGCAAATCGTTCGGTGCTGCCGTACAAGATGCTTGACCTGACACATGCCCTGGAAAAACTGGTCCTCCGAACGCCTTGGTCTTGCCCTCGCCATCCTGGCGGCGCTGGGCTTTTCCTTCAAAGCCATTTTTGTGAAGCTGGCCTATGCCGTGCCCCAGGCCGTGCCCGTGGATTCCGTCACCCTGCTGTGCCTGCGCATGGCGTTTTCCGTGCCGGTGTTCGCCTGGGTGGGCTGGCGCGCCAGCCGCCACCTGGCCCCGCTGAGCGGGCGCGACTGGCTGGCCATCACAGCCCTGGGCCTGCTGGGCTACTACGGCGCCAGCATCCTGGACTTCATCGGCCTGCAGTACATCACCGCCAGCCTGGAGCGGCTGATCCTGTTCACCTACCCCACGCTCACCATCCTGATCGGTGTGCTGTTCATGGGAAAACGCGCCTCCCGGCGCGAGCTGGGTGCTCTGCTGCTGTCCTATGCGGGCATTGGCCTGGCCTTTGCGCACGACCTGCATGTGGCGGGCGACACGCGGTCGGTGCTGATCGGCGCGGGCTTTGTGTTTGGCTCAGCCATCTCGTATGCGTTCTACCAGGCGGGCAGCGAGCCTGCCATCCGGCGCATGGGTGCAGCCCGCTTCACGGCGCTGGCGATGCTGGTCTCGACCGGCGCCACACTGCTGCATTTTGTGGTGTCGCAGCCCATGGGGGCGCTGGTGCAGCCTGCCCCGGTGTACCTGCATGCCCTGGGCATGGCCGTGTTGGCCACCGTGCTGCCGGTGTTCATGACCTCGGCCGCCATCCGCCGCATCGGCGCCTCCAAGACAGCGCTCATCGGCACGCTGGGCCCCATCCTCACCATCTTTTTTGGCGCCTGGCTGCTGGGCGAGCCCTTGTCCGCCTGGCAACTGGGGGGCGCGGCCCTGGTGCTGGCAGGGGTCCTGCTGATTAGCAAAATCAGCATTCAAACAGGCCTTCTGCGCCTGATGGATAAGACTTTATTGCTATACAAAAAATAGCAAACATATCCCCGCACCCAATCCCCCAGGCACGCAAGGGCGCAAAAAAGCCCGCACGGGGCGGGCTGTGGGCCGAGTGCAGAAGCCTTTTTCTCAGGCGCGCGGAACGGGTGCGCCGGAGTTCACGCACAGCGCCATGTTCAGTGCCTTGATGGCGGTCTTATAGTCCTCGCGTTCGATCACGAACTGCATGTTCACCTGCCGCAGGGTCTGCGACACGCAGTTCACGTTGACCTGCGCATCGGCCAGCGCCTGCGCGGCCTTGGCCAGCACGCCGGGGATGCCGATGTTGGAGCCGATGGTGCAGACAATGGCGCTGGGCTTGATCGTCACGACCTGGTAGTCCTTCTGCAGCTCGGCCACCAGCTCGGGCGTGACCTGGTTGTCCCACACCAGATGGGCGATGGAGTTGGCGTTGGTGGCCTTGAGGATGTAGCTCACATCGTGCTTGCAGAACACGTTCATCAGGCCCGCATCAAAGCCCACCGTGCCCACCATGCTGGGGTCGTGGATCTCGATCAGCGTGACTTTGTCGGTGCCCGTGACGATCTCCACACGCGCGCGCTCACCCACGAAGTCCTTGGTGATCAGCGTGCCGGGGTGGTCGGGCTCAAAGGTGTTTTTCAGGCGGATCGGGATGCCGGCCAGCTCCATGGGCTTGGCGGCCTTGGGGTGGATGGCTTCCATGCCCACGTCGGCCAGCTGGTCGGCCACGTCGTAGTTGGTGGCGCCCACCACGATGGCGTTTTCCAGGCCCACGAGGTTGGGGTCGGCAGAAGACAGGTGGAATTCCTTGTGGATCACGGCCTCTGCCGGGCGCACTTCCACGGCGATCTTGCTGAAAGTGACTTCGGAGTAGCCCCGGTCAAACTCGCGCATGATGCCTTCGGTGCCCTTGGTGTAGCCGGTGGCCACCACCACCTTGTCGCTCAGGTCCAGGCCCTTGAAGCTGTTGGCAATGCGCTCGTCAATGGTCCAGGCTTCGTTGTCGTCAAAACCGGCCAGATCCATCAGCATGGCGTTGACGCCGTTGACCTTGAGGATTTCGACCGAGTTGAACGCGCTGTGCGACTCGCCAATCGAGGCCAGCACTTCGCGCGCCGCGAGCAACACATCCTTGCGGCTGAGATAGCCGCTGGCCAGCACGTGCTGCATGGCGTTCAGATATTCGCGCGCCTGGCCAATGCGCTGGTCGATGAAGGCATCGGCCACATCCAGCGGCAATCCCAGGTCAGCGTAGCCGGCGTTCAGCTTTTTGAGGCTGACCGCCAGTTGGGTCAACGCATCTTGGTAACCCTTGCCTTCGGCAAACAGGGCATAGATGCCGCGCTCGCCCGTCTTCTTGTGCTCCAGCAGCTGGTTCGTCACACCCGAATAGGCGGACACCACGTAGATCCGGCCGTTAATGCGCTTGGGGTCGTGCAGCACGATGTGGCGCAGCACATCGCCAAAGGCGGTCATGGAAGTGCCGCCGATCTTCTCGACAGAGATCTTGGAGGAAGTTACGTCTTGCATGGACAAGCAAAAAGGAGCAGTGAAAAAACAGGCCGGGCCGAACCGATGACCGGCGGGGACTGACGACGGAAACCCCCCTATTTTCGCCCATATTGGAAGTGCGCCCGATCGTCGGCCGCCGGCCCAGGGTCACACCACGCCCTCGTTCCCTCGCAAAGCCAAGCTGGAAGTGCGCCCGATCGTCGGCCGCCGGCCCAGGGTCACACCACGCCCTCGTTCCCTCGCAAAGCCAAGCCACCGGGCTCCCATGCGGCCAGCGCCGCTGCTGTACCGCCAGTTCGATCGAAGGCGTCAAGTGAAGCCGGGGCGACTCACTGCGCTTGCACCGCTCCGTCGCGCACCACCCATTGGGCGCCCCAATGTCTTGACCACTGTTCTGCCAGACGGAGGAAGCTGCCATCACGCTTCATGGCGTCCAGCGCGTCTTGCCAGCTGCGCACCACAGCCTGGTCTGTGCGTTTGGACATGCCTATGTACAGGCGATTCACAAAGAGTTCGTAGACCGGCTCGAAGTCGGCCGGGTCCAGACCTGCATCGCGAGCGGTGGTGGGCAGATCCATGTCGGTCATGACCAATGCGGTGACCTTGCCTTCGAGCAGCTTGCGGAATGCGGTAGCCCAGTCTGGCGAGTAGTCCAGGTTGCGAAAATCCTTGCCCCTGAGGAACTCCTCTTTGGAATCCCCCTTGATGACCGCGATGCTGGGGAGCTTGCGCGCCTCGTACAAGCTCTTGACGGTGACGCCGCTCCCCTTCTTGACAAACAGCACAGCGTTGCTGTGAACCAGCGGGCCGACCCAGTGGAACTGGTTTTCGCGGCTGGGTGTGCGCGCCATGGTGAACAGTACGGCATTGGGCTCGGTCTGCAGCGCGGCGTAACTGCGCTCCCAGGAGGTGATGCGCACTTCTGCCTGATGCCCGGTGCGAGCCAGAATCTCGCGCACTACATCAGGGGAAAAACCTTTGACATCCGCACCGCTCGCGTCCTGCTTGTTGGCGGCATCGGTGTAGTTCAGCGGGGGTTCGTGCGCCGTGCCGACGATGAGCTGCACGCCGCGCGAGAGCTGCCCAGCCAATTCCTTGGACTCTTGCCGAATGCGCAGTGCCGCTGCGGGACGGGCTACTTGCCGCTCGCTGGCCCGTGCGATGGGCAGCTCTGGCAGCGCATTGGCCGGAGGAAGGCCGGCCACGCGGAATGCAGCTGCCGCGTAGCGCAGCCCGGCAGCCCGGGTCTGCAGGGTTTCCGCATGCACGCTGGCATCGTGCAGGAGCTCGGCATAACGTTCGGTCACGACATCCAGGTGGTCCAGCGAGCCGCTCAGTTGGGAAATATCGCGCTCCTGCTGCTGGGTGACCGCAGCTAACTCTTCCATGATCTGGGTGACTTGCTGCGAGCTGGCGTTGATCTCGTCCATGGAGTTCGCCACCTGGTCGGCCAGCTTGGCAGACTGCGCAATCTTCTCCACAGAGCCCGCAATCAGGGTCTTGATCTCCTTCGCCGCACTCGCGGAGCGCTGGGCCAGCGTGCGCACCTCTGAAGCCACCACCGCGAAACCCTTGCCCTGTTCGCCCGCGCGTGCAGCCTCCACCGCTGCATTGAGCGCCAGGATGTTGGTCTGGAATGCAATGCCATCAATGACACCAATGATCTCCTCGATCTTTCCCGAGGATTCACTCAGGGCATCCATGGTGTTGGTCATCTTGCTGACCACCTCATTACCTCGGGTCGCAATATCGGAGGCGAAACGCACCGACTTTTGAGAGTCTGCGGTCCTGCTGCCCGCTTGTTTGACTGTGTCGATCAGGCTACCAATGTGGGATCTGCTTTGCTGCAGCAACTCGGTCTGCTGCGACATATTGGTGGCCAGATCCAGGTTATTGGACGAAAAAGTGACCGATTCCACAGCCACCGTTTCGGCCTCTTGCCGTAATAGCCCGATTTTTTCAGCCAGCGAGTCGCGCAGCGCATGAATTGCCGCTAGGGCACTGCTGGATTCGGTTCTCTGCGTTGCGGTGGAGGCCATTAATTGGCCGGCGCTCAAATGGGCGATGTGTTCGTTCAACGCGTCGGGACTGCCACCCAACTGGCGAGCTACGGACCGATGGAGACGAACCAAGGCGACGCCGACAAGCACCGCCGCAGCCAACAGAAGCCACATCAAGCGTTGCCAGGCGGCATCAGACGCGCTGGGCGCAACTTGCAGATCACTGTGCAAGCTCCAGGCGCTGGCAGCCAGCACCACAAAGCTGGACGCGCAGACAAGGCCCCAGACGAAGAAATGTGAACCTAACGAGGCATTTTGTTTCATGCAGGGTCTCACCAAAAGAGTGATTCGTAGTGACCCCTTAGCAAACTTGATGCCCACAGTAACAAAAAGTCACAGGCTCTAAGATGCCCATGCAGACCCTGTGCAGACTTAGCGCAACCACTCCAGAGCACGCAGCCACTGTGGGCTCGTGCTTGCCCGCATGCACGCCAGAAAATGAAAAGGCCGCGCAACCCCCTCTGGGCTTGCGCGGCCAGCGACCGAACCGGCAGCGTTCTCAGCGAATCATCGGATCACTTCTTCTGTGGTGGCACGTCCGTGCAAGACCCGTGGGCAATCTCCGCCGCCATGCCGATGCTTTCGCCCAGCGTGGGGTGCGGGTGGATGGTCTTGCCGATGTCCACCGCGTCGGCTCCCATCTCGATGGCCAGGGCAATCTCGCCAATCATGTCGCCCGCATGGGTGCCAACCATGCCGCCGCCCAGGATCTTGCCGTGGCCATGGGCTTCGGGCGAGTCGTCGAACAGCAGCTTGGTCACGCCCTCGTCGCGGCCGTTGGCGATGGCGCGGCCGGAGGCCGTCCAGGGGAACAGGCCCTTCTTGACCTTGATGCCCTGGGCCTTGGCCTGGTCTTCGGTCAGGCCCACCCAAGCCACTTCGGGGTCGGTGTAGGCAACGCTCGGGATCACTCGGGCGTTGAAGGCGGCCGCGGCCAGCTCCTTGTTGCCTTGCAGTTCACCGGCGATGACTTCAGCCGCCACGTGCGCTTCATGCACCGCCTTGTGCGCCAGCATGGGCTGGCCCACGATGTCGCCGATGGCGAAGATGTGCGGCACGTTGGTGCGCATCTGGATGTCGACGTTGATGAAGCCACGGTCCGTCACGGCCACGCCGGCCTTTTCGGCAGCGATCTTCTTGCCGTTGGGCGTGCGGCCCACGGCCTGCAGCACGAGGTCGTACACCTGGGGTGCCGGGGCAGTGCCGCCCTCTTCCGCCGCGGCAAACGTCACCTCGATGCCTTCGGGTGTGGCCTTGGCACCCACCGTCTTGGTCTTGAGCATGATGTTGTCAAAACGCTTGGCGTTCATCTTCTGCCAGATCTTGACGAGGTCGCGGTCGGCGCCCTGCATCAGGCCGTCCATCATTTCGACCACATCGAGGCGCGCGCCCAGCGTGCTGTACACGGTGCCCATTTCGAGGCCGATGATGCCCCCGCCCAGAATGAGCATGCGCTTGGGCACTTCCTTCAACGCCAGGGCGCCGGTGGAGTCGACCACGCGTGGATCATCGGGCATGAAGGGCAGGCGCACGGCTTGGCTACCAGCGGCGATGATGGCCTTCTTGAAAGCGATGACTTTCTTGGTGCCCGTCTTCTCCTGCGCGGTGCCGGTGGTTTCTTCCACTTCGAGGTGGTTGGCACCGACAAAGGCACCGTAGCCACGCACGGTGGTCACCTTGCGCATCTTGGCCATGGCGGCCAGGCCGCCGGTGAGCTTGCCGATGACTTTCTCTTTGTGGCCACGCAGCTTGTCGATGTTGACGGTGGGCGCGCCAAAGTCCACACCCAAGTCGGCCATGTGGCTGACTTCGTCCATGACGGCCGCAACGTGCAACAGCGCCTTGGAGGGGATGCAGCCCACGTTCAGGCACACGCCGCCCAGGGTGGCGTAGCGTTCGACGATGACGACCTTGAGGCCCAGGTCGGCCGCACGGAAGGCGGCGCTGTAGCCGCCGGGACCGCCGCCGAGCACGAGCACGTCGCAGTCCAGATCAGCGGAGCCAGCAAAGCTGGATGCTACTGGATTGATAGCTGCCGGCGCATTATTTACCTGCGCTTCAGCCGGTTTCTGCTCTGAAACTGCAGGCGCTGGAGATGCGGCAGGCGCTGGAGCGGCTGCGCCTGCACCCTGCACTTCCAGCGTCAACACCACCGAGCCTTCGGCGATCTTGTCGCCCAGCTTCACTTTCAGCTCCTTCACAACCCCAGCATGGCTGGACGGGATCTCCATGGAGGCCTTGTCGGACTCCACGGTGATCAGGCTTTGCTCGGCCTTGATGGTGTCGCCGGGTTTGACCAGCACTTCGATGATGGCCACCTCGGCGAAGTCGCCGATGTCGGGCACCTTGATGTCGATGATTGCCATGGTGTGTCTTGCCCTTTCGTTACATCACGATGCGGCGGAAGTCCGCCAGCAGCGAGGCAAAGTACACGTTGAAGCGCGCAGCAGCGGCGCCGTCGATCACGCGGTGGTCCCAGCTCAGGCTCAGGGGCAGCATGAGGCGCGGTGCAAATTGCTTGCCGTCCCACTGGGGCTCCAGGCTGCTCTTGCACACGCCCATGATGGCGACTTCGGGAGCGTTGATGATGGGCGTGAAGTAACGCCCGCCAATGCCGCCAAGGGAGCTGATGGAGAAGCAGCCGCCGGTCATGTCGGCCGGGCCGAGCTTGCCGTCGCGCGCCTTCTTGGCCAGGTCGCCCATCTCTTGCGAGATCTGGACGATGCCCTTCTTGTCAGCGTCGCGGATGACCGGCACAACGAGACCGTTGGGCGTGTCGGCCGCAAAGCCGATGTGGAAGTAGTTCTTCATCACCAACTGGTCGCCGTCGAGCGAGCTGTTGAACTCGGGGAACTTCTTGAGCGCGGCCACGGCGGCCTTGATCATGAAGGCGAGCATGGTGACCTTGACGCCACTCTTCTCGTTCTCTTTGTTGAACTGCACGCGGAAGGCTTCGAGGTCGGTGATGTCCGCGTCGTCGTGGTTGGTGACGTGCGGGATGACGACCCAGTTGCGGTGCAGGTTGGCGCCGCTGATCTTCTTGATGCGCGAGAGGTCCTTGCGCTCCACCGGGCCAAACTTGGTGAAGTCCACCTTGGGCCAGGGCAGCAGGTCCAGCCCCACGCCGGAGCCGCCAGATGCAGCAGCGGGCGCCTTGGCGGCCTGGGCCTTGGTCTGCACCGCACCTGCCATCACCTGCTTGGTGAAGGCGGCCACGTCGTCCTGGGTGATGCGGCCCTTGGGGCCGGTGCCCTTGACTTCGTCGATGGGCACGCCCAGTTCGCGGGCGAACTTGCGCACCGAAGGCGATGCATGGGGCAGGCCTGCCGTGGGAGTGCCGGGCTGGTGGACAGGGACAGCCACCGAGGCGGTGGCAGCGGCGGGTGCTGCGGCTGCCACCGCAGGAGCAGCCGCAGCCACTGGGGCTGGTGCCGGCGCAGCGGCCGCAACGGGTGCTGCTACAGGCGCTGCAGCAGCTGCCGTACCTTCAAGCAGAGCCACCAGATCACCAATGTTGACGGTGTCGCCAATCTTGACCTTGAGTTCCTTGAGCACGCCAGCGGCAGGCGACGGGATCTCCATGGAGGCCTTGTCGGATTCGACGGTGAACAGGGACTGCTCGACCTTGATGGTGTCGCCGACCTTGACCAGCATCTCGATGACGGCCACGTCCTTGAAGTCGCCGATGTCGGGCACGCGCACTTCGACCGGGCCAGTGGCCGCAGAGGCTGCGGGGGCAGCAGCAGCAGCAGGAGCTGGCGCAGGTGCCGCCACCGAGGCGGGAGCCGCCGCTGCAGGAGCCAGCGCAGCGGCCGGGGCTGCGGCTGCGCCCGCGTCAGCGGACTCCACCACGGCAATCACCGAGCCTTGTTTGACCTTGTCGCCCAATGCAATCTTGAGTTCCTTGACCACGCCTGCGTGGCTGGATGGGATTTCCATCGATGCCTTGTCCGATTCGACCGTGATGAGCGACTGCTCGGCCTTCACGGTGTCACCCACCTTGACCAGCAACTCGATCACGCCCACTTCGTCGAAGTCCCCGATGTCCGGGACTTGAATGTTGACCAATGCCATTGTTCTGTCTCCGTTCGTTTTATGCGTAGAGCGGGTTGATCTTGTCAGCATTGATGCCGTACTTGGCGATCGCCTCGGCCACCTTGGTGGCGGGCAGCACGCCGTCTTCGCTCAGCGCCTTGAGGGCGGCCACGACGATGTAGTGGCGGTTCACCTCGAAGTGCTCGCGCAGCTTGCTGCGGAAGTCGCTGCGGCCAAAACCGTCGGTGCCCAGCACCTTGTAGTTGCGGCCCTTGGGCACAAAGGGACGGATCTGCTCTGCATAGGCCTTCATGTAGTCCGTGGATGCGACCACGGGGCCCGTGCTGCTGCCCAGTTGCTGCGCCACGAACGGCACACGCGGGGTTTCCAGCGGGTGCAGCAGGTTCCAGCGGTCCACGTCCTGGCCTTCGCGGGTGAGTTCGTTGAAGCTCGGGCAGCTCCAAACATCGGCCTGCACGCCCCAGTCGGCGGCCAGCAGGGTTTGGGCGGCCAGCGACTCGCGCAGGATGGTGCCCGAACCCAGCAGTTGCACGCGCTTGTCACCCTCGGCGCCGGGCTTGCACAGGTACATGCCCTTGATGATCTGCTCTTCCGTGCCTTCCACGAGGCCCGGCATCGGGTAGTTCTCGTTAAGCAGCGTGATGTAGTAGAAGACGTTTTCCTGCTGCTCGACCATGCGCTTGAGACCACGGTGCATGATCACCGCCACTTCGTGGGCAAAGGTGGGGTCGTAGCTCACGCAGTTGGGAATGGTGTTGGCCAGGATGTGGCTGTGACCATCTTCGTGCTGCAGGCCTTCACCGTTGAGCGTGGTACGGCCCGAGGTGCCACCCAGCAAGAAGCCACGGGCCTGCATGTCACCCGCAGCCCAGGCCAGGTCGCCAATGCGCTGGAAGCCGAACATCGAGTAGTACACGTAGAACGGCACCATGATGCGGTTGTTGGTGCTGTAGCTGGTGGCGGCAGCGATCCAGCTGGCCATGCCGCCGGCTTCGTTGATGCCTTCCTGCAGGATCTGGCCGGCCTTGTCTTCCTTGTAGTACATCACCTGGTCGCGATCGACCGGGGTGTACAGCTGGCCCTTGGGGTTGTAGATGCCGATCTGGCGGAACAGGCCTTCCATGCCGAAGGTGCGGGCCTCATCCACCAGGATGGGCACCACACGCGGCCCCAGGGCCTGGTCGCGCAGCAGTTGCGTGATGAAGCGCACGTAGGCCTGGGTGGTGGAGATTTCACGGCCTTCGGCCGTGGGCTCCAGGATGGCCTTGAAGGTCTCGATGGCGGGCACGGTGAAGTGCTCGTCCGCCTTGGGACGACGCTTGGGGAGGTAGCCACCCAAGGCCTTGCGGCGCTCGTGCAGGTACTGCATCTCCGGGGTGTCATCGGCCGGTTTGTAGTACGGAATGTCAGCCAGCTGGCTGTCCGGGATCGGGATGTTGAAGCGGTCGCGGATGTACTTGATGTCCTCGTCCGACAGCTTCTTGGTCTGGTGCACGGTGTTCTTGCCTTCACCGGCCTTGCCCATGCCATAACCCTTGACGGTCTTGACCAGCAGCACGGTGGGCTGGTTCTTGTGCTCATTGGCAGCGTGGAAGGCGGCATACACCTTGGCGGGCTCGTGGCCGCCACGGCGCAGCTCGAAAACCTCTTCGTCGGTCATGTGCTCGACGAGCTTGAGCGTCTCGGGGTACTTGCCGAAGAAGTTCTTGCGCACGAAGGCGCCGTCGTTGGCCTTCATGGCCTGGTAGTCGCCGTCCAGCGTTTCCATCATCAGCTGCTTGAGCTTGCCGGTCTTGTCGCGGGCCAGCAAGGCATCCCAGCCATTGCCCCACAGCAGCTTGATCACGTTCCAGCCCGCGCCGCGGAACTCGCCTTCGAGTTCTTGCACGATCTTGCCGTTGCCCCGCACCGGGCCGTCCAGGCGCTGCAGGTTGCAGTTGATCACGAAGACCAGGTTGTCGAGATTTTCGCGCGCGGCCAGGCCGATGGCGCCCAGGGATTCGGGTTCGTCCATTTCACCGTCGCCGCAGAACACCCACACTTTGCGGTTTTCGGTGTTGGCAATGCCACGGGCGTGCAGGTACTTGAGGAAGCGGGCCTGATAGATGGCCATCAATGGCCCCAGGCCCATGGACACCGTAGGGAACTGCCAGAACTCGGGCATCAGCTTGGGGTGCGGGTAGCTGGACAGGCCCTTGCCGTCCACTTCCTGGCGGAAGCTGTCGAGCTGCTCTTCGCTCAGGCGGCCCTCAAGGTAAGCGCGCGCATAGATGCCGGGGGCGCTGTGGCCCTGGATGTACAGCAGGTCACCGCCGTGGTCTTCGCTGGCGGCATGCCAGAAGTGGTTGAAGCCCGCACCGAACATGCTGGCCACCGAGGCAAATGAACCAATGTGACCGCCCAGGTCGCCGCCGTCGGCAGGGTTCAGGCGGTTGGCACGCACCACCATGGCCATGGCGTTCCAGCGCATGTAGGCGCGCAGGCGCTTTTCGATGGCGATGTTGCCAGGGCAGTGCGCCTCTTTTTCCGGCTCGATGGTGTTGACGTAACCCGTGTTGGCAGAAAACGGCAGGTCGATGCTGCTCTGACGGGCGTGTTCAAGAAGTTGTTCCAACAGGAAGTGGGCGCGCTCTGGGCCCTCCTTGTCGATCACGGCGGACAGCGCGTCCATCCATTCACGGGTTTCTTGCTGGTCGGTATCGGAACCGATGCCGAAACCGGCCTGAGGGTCGGGCTGAGCTGACATGCTTTGTCTCCTGTAGGTGTGGCAGCAATTTAGTACGTTGGCTCTAGTTTCGCATATTTTTTCGCAATTTCAAATGGTGCCTATTCATTTCATATTGCAATAATTTGCTGCAAGCGCACATGATGCGGAAGGCCTGAGCACTCCCGGGGCTCCTCTACACTCCCTACATGGATTCGATGCCCACCACCTCCTCCCCCACGGCCACGACCGTGGCAGCGCCGATACGCTGGTGGCGCAAGTGGTGGCGCGGCTTGTCGCCCACCCGGCAAGACCGTTTTGCCGCACTCGCCCCCCTCGCGGCAGTGCTGATGTTCCTGGCCGCCATCGTTGCGGCGTTCTGGTACCTGCGCGCCGAAGAAGCCGAGCGCGAACAAGAAGCCCTACGGCGCGACGTGGAATACGCCCAGCAGCGCGTACGCCTGCGCCTGCTGGAGCGGCAAGAGCAACTCATGCGCATCGCACGCGATGTGTCCAACCAGGACCTGGGCAAGGCAGAGTTCATCAGCCGCGCGGAGGCACTGATCAGCCAGTACCCGGAGCTGCAGGCCATCACCTGGATTGACGACCGCCGACGCATCCGCGCAAGCCAGGCCGCCCCGACACTAGCGAGTGGTGAACTGCGCATCGCAGGCGAAGTCCTCAAGCCCGGGGACACCGCCGACACCTTTGGCCTGGCTCGGGACCTGCAGCAACCGGTGTACGCGCAGCCGGCCGCCACGTCGGGCGATGCGACCCCATTGCTGCAGTTGCAGGTACCGCTCAACAATCAGGGCAAGTTCAGCGGCGTGGTGCTGGGTGAATATTCCATCGACAGCCTGCTGCGCTACGGCACTCCCACCGAAGTGCTGGCGCGCTACGCGGTGACGCTGCTCGACAGCAAGAACCAGGTGCTGGCGGGCACGCCGCTGGGCCCGCGCAACAAGGCCACGCAGTTGCTCCCCTGGACGCCCAAGGCCAACGAGTACGAGGTACCGGTCTCCCCCGTCGGCAACGGTCTGGTGCTGCGCGCACAGGCATACCGCACGTCGCTTGGCGTGGTGGGCAGCGGGCTGTTCTGGCTGGTGGGCACGCTGAGCGCGATGACGGCCTGGATGCTGATCGCCACCTGGCGCCACACCCGTCGCCGCATGCAGGCGCAAGAGGCCCTCGTGGCCGAGACCAACTTTCGCCGGGCGATGGAAAACTCCATCCTCACCGGCATGCGCGCCCTGGACATGGAAGGCCGCATCAGCTATGTGAATGCCGCCTTTTGCCAGATGACGGGCTGGAGTGCCGAAGAGCTGGTGGGCCTGAAAGCCCCCTTCCCCTACTGGCCCGAGGCCGATCACGAAACCCTGCAGGCCAAGCTGCGCGACGAACTGCGCGGCAACACCATGGCAGGCGGCTTTCAGGTGCGCGTCAAGCGCAAGAGCGGGACGCTGTTCGACGCCCGGCTCTATGTGTCTCCGCTGATCGACGCCCATGGCCAGCAGACAGGCTGGATGACGTCGATGACTGACATCACCGAGCCCAACCGCATTCGTGAACAGCTGTCGGCGTCGCATGAACGCTTCACCATCGTGCTGGAGTCGCTGGACGCCTCGGTGTCGGTGGCCCCCCTGGGCAGCGAAGAGCTGCTGTTTGCCAACAAGCTCTACCGCCAGTGGTTCGGGTCGCAAACCGGCGGGCACCTGCAACTGGTGGCGCAGGCAGGCGTGGTGCCGATTGCGGGCAAGGAGCAAAGTGGCATGGACGATGAGGACGGCCTGATGGGCCTGCCCACCGACACGCTGACCAGCGCCCGCAGTGAAAACGCCGAAATCTACCTGCCCGACCTGGGCAAGTGGCTGGAAGTGCGCTCGCGCTATCTGAACTGGGTGGACGGCCGCCTGGCCCAGATGGTGATTGCCACGGACATCACCCCCCGCCGCCTGGCTGAAGAGCAGGCCCAGCGGCAGGCCGAGCGCGCGCAGTCGGTCAGCCGCCTCATCACCATGGGCGAGATGGCGTCCAGCGTGGCGCACGAACTGAACCAGCCGCTCACCGCCATCAACAACTACTGCAGCGGCATGGTTTCGCGCATCCAGAGCGGCCAGCTCACCGAAGAGGCCCTGCTCACCGCCCTGCAAAAGACAGCGCACCAGGCGCAGCGCGCAGGCCAGATCATCCAGCGGATCCGCTCGTTCGTGAAAAAGAGCGAGCCCAACCGCACGCTGGCCGATGTGCATTCGATGGTCAACGAAGCCGTCGAGCTGGCCGATATCGAACTGCGCCGGCACAACGTGCGCCTGACGCACTACGTCGCCGCGCGCCTGCCGCAAGTGATGGCCGACACCATCCTGATCGAGCAGGTGCTCGTCAACCTGATGAAGAACGGCGCCGAGGCCATCCAGCACGCCGACCGCCCCGCCCCCAACCGCAGCGTGGAGCTGCGCGTGGTGCCCAAGCAGATCGATGACCGCCAGGTGGTCGAGTTCTCGGTGCAGGACACCGGCAAGGGGCTGGCCCCCGAAGTGCTGGAGCGCCTGTTTGAGGCCTTCTTCTCCACCAAGCAGGAAGGCATGGGCATGGGCCTCAATCTGTGCCGCAGCATCGTCGAGTCCCACCAGGGCCGGATGCAGGCGGAGAACCTCTACAATGGCTCGGAGGTTACAGGCTGCAGGTTCTCCTTCTGGCTGCCGCTTGCCAAGCCTGCTGATGCCACTACAAATTCTGTAGCAAACGAACAAAACCCAAGGACTGTTGCATGAGCTTGATTCCGAAAAAAGGCACTGTTTACGTTGTGGACGACGACGAAGCAGTTCGCGATTCCCTGCAGTGGCTGCTGGAAGGCAAGGACTACCGGGTGCGTTGCTTTGATTCGGCCGAGACGTTTCTCTCACGCTACGATCCGCGCGAGGTGGCCTGCCTGATCGTGGACATCCGCATGGGCGGCATGACCGGCCTGGAACTGCAGGACCGCCTCATTGAGCGCAAATCGCCGCTTCCCATCGTGTTCATCACTGGCCACGGCGACGTGCCTATGGCAGTGAACACCATGAAGAAAGGTGCGCTGGACTTCATCCAGAAGCCTTTTGACGAAGAAGAGCTGGTGGGCCTGGTAGAGCGCATGCTAGACCACGCCCGCGAAGCCTTCGCGGGCTACCAGCAGGCCGCCAGCCGCGACGCCCTGCTGTCCAAGCTCACCAGCCGCGAGGCGCAGGTGCTCGAACGCATCGTGGCCGGTCGCCTGAACAAGCAGATCGCTGACGACCTGGGCATCAGCATCAAGACGGTGGAGGCACACCGCGCCAACATCATGGAAAAGCTCAACGCCAACACGGTGGCCGATCTGCTCAAGATCGCTCTGGGGCAGAACGCGCCCAAGGGCTGATCGCTCCCATTTTGATAGCTACCAGCGCATATTGCACTAGCGCTACCAGCCATTTTGACTTGTATTTTCTGACATGACAGCCCAACTCATCGACGGCAACGCCCTTTCCCGCCAACTTCGCAGCGAGGTGGCGCAACGCGCTGCCGCCCTCACCGCCCGTGGCCACCAGCCTGGCCTGGCGGTGATTCTGGTGGGCGAAGACCCAGCCTCGGCCGTGTATGTGCGCAACAAGGTCAAGGCCTGCGAGGACAGCGGCGTGCGCTCCATCTTTGAAAAGTACGACGCCGATCTCAGCGAGGCTGCGCTGCTGGCACGCATCGAAGCCCTCAATGCCGACCCCACGGTGCACGGCATCCTGGTGCAGATGCCCCTGCCCAAGCACATTGACCCGCACAAGGTCATCGAGGCCATTGCCACCTCCAAGGATGTGGATGGCTACTCGGTGCTGTCGGCTGGCGAACTCATGGCGGGGCTGGACGGTTTCCGCCCCTGCACGCCCTACGGCAGCATGAAGCTCATCGAGTCCACGGGCCAGTCGATCAAGGGCAAACATGCCGTGGTCATCGGGCGCAGCAATACCGTGGGCAAGCCCATGGCCCTGCTGCTGCTGCAGGCCAATGCCACGGTCACCGTCACCCACAGCGGCACCCCCGACCTGGGCTACCACACCCGCCAGGCAGACATCGTGGTGGCTGCGGTCGGCCGCGCCAACACGCTCACCGCCGACATGGTCAAGCCCGGTGCCATCGTGATCGACGTGGGCATCAACCGCAAGGCCGACGGCAAACTGTGTGGCGATGTGGACTTTGAGGGCGTCAAAGAGGTGGCGGGCTGGATCACCCCCGTCCCTGGCGGGGTTGGACCCATGACCATTACCATGCTGCTGGTGAACACCATCGAAGCCGCCGAGCGGGCTGCCGCGCGCTGACCGCGCCCGGGGGAGACGCCAGCCGCTTTGCAACTTGAACCTGCGCCGCCTGGCGCCATCTAATCCCGCATGAGCAACGCCCTTCTCGACTTCTCCGACCTCCCCGCCTTTGACCGCATCACCCCACAGGACGTAGCCCCTGCGGTTGATGTGCTGCTGGAGCGTGCCAATCAGGCTCTGGAGACCGTCACGGCGCCCGACTTCCCTGCCCGCTGGGATGCCATCGCCAAGGTGCTGGATGTAGCCACCGAACAGCTCGGCCGCGCCTGGGGGGCTGTCAGCCACCTCAACAGCGTTGCCGACACGCCGGAACTGCGCGCGGCCTACAACGCCGCCCTGCCCCGCGTTACGGAGTTCTGGACCCGCCTGGGCGCAGACGAACGCCTCTATGCCAAGTACAAGGCCATCGACCCCGCCACCCTGACGCCCGAGCAGCGCCAAGCCCACCGCAATGCAGTGCGCAACTTCGTGCTCAGCGGCGCTGAGCTGACCGGGGCCGCCAAGGAGCGCTTCGCCCAGATCCAGGAACGCCAGGCCGAGTTGAGCCAGAAGTTCAGCGAAAACGCGCTGGACGCGACCGATGCCTTTGCCCACTACGCCACCGCGGAGGAACTGGACGGTGTACCGGCCGATGTGCAGCAAGCCGCTTTGGCGGCCGCACAGGCGGACGGGAAACCAGGCTACAAGCTCACCCTGAAAATGCCTTGCTACCTGCCGGTGATGCAGTTTGCCACCCGCAGCGACCTGCGCGCCAAGCTATACCGCGCCTATGTCACCCGTGCCTCGGACCAGGCCGAAGGCGAAGGCCAGAAATTCGACAACACCGCGCTGATTGGCGAAATCCTGGCCTTGCGCCGAGAAGAAGCCCAGCTGCTGGGCTACGCCAACTTTGGTGAAGTGTCCGTGGTGCCCAAGATGGCCCAGTCGCCCGCCGAGGTTGTCCAGTTCTTGCGTGATCTCGCCCGCCGCGCCCGGCCCTATGCCGAAAAGGACGTGGCCGACCTGCGCGCCTTTGCGGCCGAACACCTGGGGCTGACCGATCCGCAGCCCTGGGACTGGCCCTACATCTCTGAAAAGCTCAAGGAAGCCCGCTACGCCTTCAGCGAGCAGGAGCTCAAGGCGTACTTCACGGCACCCAAGGTGTTGGCAGGCCTGTTCAAGATCATTGAGACGCTGTTTGAAGTGTCCATCCGCCGCGACACGGCACCGGTGTGGCACCCTGCGGTGGAGTTCTATCGCATCGAACGCAACGGCCAACTGGTGGGCCAGTTCTACCTCGATCAGCCCGCGCGCACCGGCAAGCGGGGCGGCGCCTGGATGGATGACGTGCGCACGCGCTGGCAGCGCCCCGACACCGGAGTGCTGCAAACGCCGATTGCCCACCTCGTCTGCAACTTCGCGGACGGCGTGGACGGTAAGCCGCCACTGTTGACCCATGACGACGTGATCACGCTGTTCCATGAATTTGGCCATGGACTGCATCACATGCTGACCCAGGTGAACGAACGCGATGTTTCCGGCATTGGCGGCGTCGAATGGGACGCCGTGGAGCTGCCCAGCCAGTTCATGGAAAACTTCTGCTGGGAATGGGATGTGCTCAGACACATGACGGCCCACGTGGACACCGGCGCGCCGCTGCCGCGCACGCTGTTTGACAAGATGATTGCCGCCAAGAACTTCCAGAGCGGCATGCAGACCCTGCGCCAGATCGAGTTTGCCTTGTTCGACATGCTGCTGCACACCGAACACGACCCGGCCCAGGACTTCATGCCCCTGCTGACTCAGGTGCGCCAGGAAGTGGCCGTGCTGCAGCCGCCCGCGTTCAGCCGCACGGCCCACACCTTCAGCCACATTTTTGCCGGCGGCTATGCAGCGGGGTACTACAGCTACAAATGGGCCGAGGTCCTCAGCGCCGACGCCTACGCCGCCTTTGAAGAAACCGCCGGTACCGACGGCTTGCCCAGCACCGAAACCGGGAGACGCTACCGTGAGGCCATTCTGGAAGCGGGTGGCAGCCGCCCCGCCATGGAGTCCTTCAAGGCCTTCCGTGGCCGCGAGCCCAGTCTGGATGCCCTGCTGCGCCACCACGGCATGGCGGAAGAACTGACCGCCTGAGTGCGGTCTATCGCCTGGCCTCTAAAAACCCCAGCCCCACAAGAATGAGGAGAACCCGCATGCCCCGTACAACGTTCGCTCCTGCCGCTGCCTCCTTGTTGATGGCCCTGGCCTCTGTGGGGGCCCAGGCGCAGAATGTCTATCGCATTGTCGGGCCCGACGGCAAGGTGACTTTTTCAGACCGCCCTCCGGCCGAAACCACAGCACCGCCCGCGCGCAGCCCTGCAGCCCCGGCTGCCGCGACCGCAAGCCCAGCAACGGCCAATGGAGCGTTGCCTTACGAACTGCGCCAGGTGGCCAACCGGTACCCGGTGACCATCTACACCGGCAATGACTGCGCACCCTGCGGAAGCTTGCGCAACATGCTGACATCACGCGGTGTGCCGTACACCGAGCGCACAGTGGCCAGCAATGAGGACATTGCCGCACTGCAACGCCTGAGTGGCAGCACCAGCCTGCCTTTTGGCACCATTGGCGGCCAGCAACTGGTGGGCTTTTCGGACGCGGAGTGGATCCAATACCTCGACGCAGCGGGTTACCCCAAACAATCCCAGTTGCCCAGCAACTACCGCCAGCCAGCGCCCACCCCCCTGGTTGCGGCCAAGCCGGTGGAATCCGCACCCGCCTCTGAGCCGAAACCGCCTGCACGGCCCGCGCTTCCACCACCGGTCAATGACGGCCCAACACCAAGCAATCCCGCCGGTATTCGGTTCTGACACTGTGACGTAGCCGCCTCCAGGCGGCTACGTCCTTCCATTCACCTCAACACAACAGAAAAGGGGCCTCCAGAGGCCCCTTTTGTATTGGTGAACTATGCGAGTAGGCTTATCACCCACCCCACCACCATTCCTCAATAGGTGATGGTCTTCACGCCCTGCGCCGTACCCAGCAGGCACACGGATGCCTTCTGGTGGGCAAACACACCCACGGTCACCACGCCGGGCCATTGGTTGATCTCTGACTCGAACGCCAGCGGGTCGGTGATGGACAAGCCCTTCACGTCCAAAATGTGCTGGCCGTTGTCAGTCACCAGTGGCTGTCCGTCCTTGAGTCGCAAGCTGGCCTGTCCACCCATGGCGGCAAAACGGCGCGCAATGTGATTGGCAGCCATCGGGATCACCTCCACCGGCAACGGAAACTGGCCCAGGGCCTGCACCAACTTGGATTCGTCGGCAATACACACAAAGCGTTCGGCCAATGCTGCCACGATCTTCTCGCGTGTCAGTGCAGCGCCGCCACCCTTGACCATGTAACCCTGGCCGTCGATCTCGTCCGCGCCGTCGATGTAGACGGAGAGCGATGGCACCTCATTGGCATCGAACACGGCGATGCCCAGTGCCTTCAGGCGTTCAGTGCTGGCTACGGAGCTGGATACAGCGCCCTTGATCTGATCCTTCATGCCCGCCAGGGCGTCAATGAACTTGTTGACGGTGGAGCCGGTGCCCACCCCCACAATCTCGCCAGGCACCACGTATTGCAGCGCGGCTTGGCCTACCAGGGTCTTGAGTTCGTCTTGGGTCAGGGGAGTGGTGGTCGTCATGGGAGAAAATCAGGGGTAATCCTGAATTATCTCCCCATGTCCCTGATCCCCTACGCCCTCACCCGCCCCTTTCTCTTCGGCATGGATGCCGAGGCCGCTCACGAACTCACCATGGACATGCTGGCGCGCGGGCAGCGCACGCCGCTGCAATGGGCCTGGTGCAACGAAACTGTGAACGACCCCATCACCCTGGCGGGGCTGACGTTTCCCAACCGCGTGGGCATGGCGGCGGGCCTGGACAAGAATGCGCGCTGCATTGACGCGCTGGGCGCCATGGGTTTCGGTTTTGTAGAAGTTGGCACTGTGACCCCCAAAGCGCAGCCGGGCAACCCCAAGCCGCGCATGTTTCGCCTGCCCGAGGCCCGCGCACTCATCAACCGCCTGGGCTTCAACAACGAAGGCCTGGATGCCTTCCTGCGCAATGTGCAGCAGGCGCAGTTTCGCAAGCAGAACCGTCAGCACCCCATGCTGCTCGGTCTCAACATCGGCAAGAACGCCACCACCCCCATCGAGAACGCCACCAGCGACTACCTGATCTGCCTGGAGGGCGTATACCCCCATGCCGACTATGTGACGGTCAACATCAGCTCACCCAACACCCAGAACCTGCGCGCATTGCAAAGCGATGCCGCACTGGACGCACTGCTGGGAGCGATTGCCGAGCGCCGTGAGACGCTGGCCGCCCAGCACCAGCGGCGCGTGCCGGTTTTTGTGAAGATTGCTCCAGACCTGGATGAAGCCCAGGTGGCAGTGATCGCTGCCACGCTGCAGCGCCACGACATGGACGGTGTGATTGCCACCAACACGACCATCAGCCGCGCTGCAGTGCAGGGCATGCGACACGCGGAAGAGACGGGGGGGTTGAGTGGCACTCCGGTGCTGGAAGCCAGCAACCAAGTCATTCGGCAGCTGCGCGCAACCTTGGGCAGCGGATTCCCCATCATTGGTGTCGGCGGCGTCATAAGCGCCGACGACGCAGTGAGCAAGATTCGCGCAGGGGCAGACGTGGTGCAGATCTACACCGGCCTGATTTATGAAGGCCCTGCGCTGGTCGTGAAGGCGGCCAAGGCGATCAAGGCCTTGCGCTAAACCCTCGGGCCACAGACGCTCGACCACACGACCCCATAAGAAAACGGAGCCTCTGGCAACAGGGCTCCGTTTCAGTTTTCGGGGTGGGTTTGAGCAGCGGGACGCCGCCCTCCGCAACCCCGCCAGTGGTCAGCGCCGCAAGCGCATCAGCATCGGCAGGACAATGCCCGCCCACCGGATCAACCTGCGCGGGCCGGCCACCAGAGCGACACCGGCCATGGCCGCCACCGCCAGCGGGTGTTCGCGTGCGAACCCGGCGGCGCGCAGCGCCAGCGAGGCATCTCCACCGCCCGTGGCGCCTCCGGCTTGCTCCGCGAGCGCGCGGGCCTGGGCCCGGGCCACGCGGCGGGCACGCAGCCGCTCGCGCTGCAGTTCAATTCGGTCAAGCACACGCTGCTGCTCCGGCGTAGCTACCAGCCTTACCGTGGGCGCAGTCTGCGGTGTACCAATGGTTGGGTGGGGGGTGCTCACAAGCGCTCCTTGATGTCACGCCAGTCCTGGGCCAACTCTCGCCGCGTCAGCGCAAAGCCGCTGCCCGCGCGCTGCGCCACAGACACCAACGACACCGTGGCGGCGGCCCAGCCTGCAGCCCATACGGCAGCCACCAGCCACGCCACCAGCGTGCGTTGCGGGGAGTCCCAAAAGTGCACCAGCACCGCCAGCGACACCATGATCAGGGCCACCACCGTGAGCCCAACGACCAGAATGGTCAGCACCAGCAGTTGTTGCAGCCGCTGCTTGAGGTCCGCCCATTCCAGGCGGGCCAGATCCATCCGGTCTTCGGCGGCGATGGCGCCCTCGATCAGGTTGGCACGCCAGCGGGCGGCCAACCCTTCCAGACCCAGCAGCGAGAGCCAATTCATGTCTTGTTGCCTCTGTGGCGTGCCGTCATGGTGGGACAGCGACGATCAGCGGCGTGCAAGCAGAAAGCCAACCAACGCACCCACAGCCAATGCGGCACCCGCCACACGCCAAGGTTCGTCATGGGCGTAGCGGTCGGCTGCCAAAGCGGCTTCCTTCGCTTGGCGGGCGGCGTCCTGAGCGGCGCGCACAGCAGATTCACGCACGTTGTGCATGCCATCGTCCAGGCGCTGGCGCAACAGCTTGATTTCAGGCACTGCGTCCAGGTCCTTGTTGGCCAACAGCCCCCGCAGATCGGAAACCAGCTTTTCCAGTTCGCCCTGGGTGGTCGTGGTGTCAGAAGCAGTCATACAAGCCTTTCTGTGTAGTGCCAAAAGTGATGAAAAACCCCGCACGCGAACGTTGGGACTGAAGTTCATCTTAGCCATCCGCGCAGAAACCCCTCGTAGGACGGGGACGCAAGAGGTTACTGATTGCAAATGGCTTGCTGCAGATCAAACCAGCGCAGCCACATGCTCCGCAATGGCCAGGGCACTTGTCAAGCCAGGCGACTCGATGCCAAAGAGGTTGACCAGCCCCGCCACCCCATGGGCAGCAGGCCCTTGAATGACGAAGTCGGCAGCGGGTGCACTGGGCCCGTGGATCTTGGGGCGCATGCCCGCGTAGCCCGCCGCCAGAGCGCCGTCTGGCAAGCCCGGCCAATATTTGCGCACCTCGGCATAAAAGGCATCGCCGCGCGCGGGGTCCACCTGCAGATCGTCGGGCGAGTCCACCCATTGCACGTCCGGGCCAAACTTGGCCTGGCCGCCCAGGTCCAGCGTGAGGTGTACACCCAGCCCAGCCGCCTCGGGCACCGGGTAAATCAGTCGGCTGAACGGCGCCTTGCCCGTCAACGTGAAATAGTTGCCCTTGGCGTAGTAAGCGGTGGACACATGCTGCAGGGCCAGCCCGGCGAATCGCGCAGCCAGCGCGGGGGCGTGCAACCCGGCGGCGTTGACCAGGGTGCGCGCGCGGAGACGCGTGCCATCCACCGCTTCCAAATCAATAGCATCAGAGCCAATAGATGCTAGCGCTAGTGGCGAATTCAGCGCTACAACACCACCCGCATGCTCCAGATCGCCCTGCAACGCCAGCATGAGCGCATGGCTATCGACGATGCCGGTGCTGGGCGAGTGCAAGGCACCAACGCAGGCCAGCGCGGGCTCCATCGCCAGGGCTTCTTCGCGGCTGAGGCGTTGCAGGTCCAGCACTCCGTTGGCACGGGCCCGCACCTGGATACCTTCCAGGCTGTCCAGCTGGGCGGCAGAGGTGGCCACCAGCAGCTTGCCGCAGCGGCGGTGGGGCACACCGCGCTCCGTGCAGTAGGCGTAAAGCAATTCCTTGCCCCGCACGCACAGCCGGGCCTTGAGCGAACCTGCGGGGTAATACAGCCCGGCATGAATCACCTCGCTGTTGCGCGAACTGGTGCCAGTGCCGATGGCGTCCGCTGCCTCCAGCACCATCACCTCCCGCCCCTGGAGCGCCAGTGCGCGGGCCACCGCCAGACCCACCACGCCCGCGCCTACCACCACACAATCCACCGTATCGATCATCAGTGCGTCTCCTGCATCACCTGCCGGGTGCCGCGTCAGGCCTGCTCAAAGCCATCGAGCACGTGGACGGCATTGGTGCCCAGCTCGGCCGCCGCATAGCCGCCTTCCAGCACGAACACTGTGGGCAACCCCAGCCGTGCCAGCCGCTCGCCCAGGCGGGTGAAATCTGACGATGCCAGTGCAAACCGCGAGATGGGATCGCCCTCAAAGGCATCCAGCCCCAGAGAAATCACCAGCCCGTCGGCGTGGTAATCCGTGATGCGCAGGCACGCTTGCTCAAGTGCATCGAACCAGGTTGCCGCGCTGGTGCCCGCAGGCAAGGGCAGGTTCAGGTTAAAACCAACGCCAGCCCCCTCGCCCGTCTCGTCGGCGTGGCCCAGGTAGAAGGGGTACTCCGTGCGCGGGTCACCGTGCATGCTGATGAACAGCACATCGCTGCGGTCGTAAAAGATGCTCTGCGTGCCGTTGCCGTGGTGGTAGTCCACATCCAGCACCGCCACACGCTGGGCGCCCTGGTTGCGCAGGGTTTGCGCTGCCACGGCGGCGTTGTTCAAGAAGCAATAGCCCCCCATGAAGTCCGGGCCCGCATGATGCCCTGGCGGCCGTGTGCAGCAAAACGCGGCGCGCGTCCCCAGCGCAACGCGTGCCGCCGCGCTGGCAGCCGCATCGGACCCCGCCTTGGCTGCGGCCCAGGTTCCTGCCGCCATGGGTGTACCGTTGTCCATGGAGTACAGCCCCAGCCGTGCGACAAAGTTATCGGGTTCCACATCACTGCGCAGCGTGCGCACCGGCCAGACAGACGGAAAAGGCTGCACTGACGCATTGGCTGGGTCCAGTGCCAGCCACTGTTGCCAGGCGGTCTGCAGAAAGGCCAGATAGCGCGGCGCATGCACCTGCGCCAGCACGGCATTGCAGTCCACATCGGGCAACACCAGGGCGTGGCCGCGTGTGCGCAGGGCGTCTTCCACATAGTCCACGCGCTCGGGCTTTTCAAAACAGGGCACACGCTCACCCCGGAAGAATTCGTGGGCCGGTGCATGCCCCTGGTGCAAGGGATTGTGAAAGGTGATCATGGATGCAGCGTTGCAGGTACGTGCGACAAATGTAGCGCGCAAGCCTGCGTTGTATGCCGCTTTGGCGAATGGTCGCTGCACTTTGCAGCTTGCCGACAGGCGGACGAGCCAAGAAAAAACCCCTGCAGGTCAGGAACCTGCAGGGGTTTTTGAATTGGTGGGTGATACATGGATCGAACATGTGACCCCTGCCGTGTGAAGGCAGTGCTCTACCGCTGAGCTAATCACCCGTCGCAAGCACCTTGGAGAAAGATACCGCTGCGAAAAGTCTGGCAGCAACATGGTGGGTGATACATGGATCGAACATGTGACCCCTGCCGTGTGAAGGCAGTGCTCTACCGCTGAGCTAATCACCCTTGTCGCTGCGACAGCCTTCTATTATGGCACAGCTTTTTAGGCCGACTGGAGAGTTCGCCAAATTGTTTTGCCACCGCTGGCCTTGTCGATCTGCGTGAGCACCTCGGCATGGGCCGCCTGCTCTTGTTCGCTCGCCCGCAGCACCGGCAGCGCAAGGCCACGCAAATCGATGGCTGCCACCTTCACGCCGTCAGCGCTGTCATGGCCATCGTCGGCGATCAGCAAGGCATCCTGCCCGCGCGTGAGATTGATGTAGACGTCGGCCAGCAGCTCGGCATCGAGCAAGGCGCCGTGCAGCGTACGGCCCGAGTTGTCCACGCCCAGACGGTCGCACAGGGCGTCCAGCGAGTTGCGCTTGCCCGGGTACATCTCCTTGGCCATGGCCAGCGTGTCAGTCACGCTTTGCACATAGGTGCCAAACGCCGGGCGCCCCACCAGCTCCAGTTCCTTGTTGAGAAAGCCTACGTCGAACGCAGCGTTGTGGATGATGATCTCGGCGCCCTGCAGGTACTGCAGGATGTCGTCCACCACGTCGGCAAATTTGGGCTTGTCCTTCAGGAACTCGTTGCTGATGCCGTGCACCTTCAGCGCATCTTCATGGCTGTCACGGCCGGGGTTGAAGTACAGGTGCAGGTTGTTGCCGGTCAGCTTGCGGTTGAGCAGCTCCACACAACCCAGTTCAATGATGCGGTCACCACCTTCGGCCGAGAGGCCGGTGGTCTCAGTGTCCAGAACAATTTGCCGGGACATCAGTGGTTTTCCTTGGCGTGGTTGATCGTGTACTTCGGAATTTCCACGATGAGGTCGGTCTGCGCCAGGATGGCCTGGCACGACAGGCGCGACTGCGGCTCCAGGCCCCAGGCGCGGTCCAGCAGGTCTTCTTCCTCTTCTTCTGCCGCATTCAGCGAATTCAGCCCCTGGCGCACGATGACGTGGCAGGTGGTGCAGGCACAGCTCATGTCGCAGGCATGCTCGATGTTGATGTGGTTGTCCAGCAGGGCTTCGCAGATCGAGGTGCCTGCGGGCGCCGTGATCTCAGTGCCAGTGGGGCAGTATTCGGGATGGGGAAGGATCTTTATGACAGGCATGGGGTGGTCTTTTCTTGTTCAGAGGGATGCGCTGGCTCGTATCACAGGCTCGCGACGTTCTTGCCGGCCAGGGCCTGCTGGATACCGCGGTTCATGCGCTGGGCTGCAAACGCCTCGGTGCCCTTGGCCAGGGCTTCCGTGGCGGCCTCGATGGCCGCAGCATCGTCGGCGTCGCGCTGGTGGCGCAAGGCCACCATCAGGGCGTCGATGGCAGCCCGCTCCTTGGGGCTGAGCACGTCGCCATCCGCGTCAAGCGCGCTTTGCGTGGCAATCAGCATGCGGTCTGCGTCCACGCGGGCCTCGACCACTGCACGGGCTTTCATGTCCTGCGCGGCCGTGGCAAAGCCATCCTGCAGCATGCGCGCGATCTGGTCGTCCGTGAGGCCGTACGATGGTTTCACGTCAATGCGGGCCTCCACCCCACTGCCCTGCTCTTTCGCGGCCACGCTCAGCAGGCCATCGGCATCGACGGTGAAGGTCACACGGATGCGCGCAGCGCCTGCCGCCATCGGGGGAATACCGCGCAACTCAAAGCGCGCCAGGCTGCGGCAGTCCTGCACCAGGTCACGCTCGCCTTGCACCACATGGATGGCCAGCGCGGTCTGTCCGTCCTTGTAGGTCGTGAAGTCCTGCGCCTTGGCGGTAGGTATGGTCTCGTTGCGCGCAACAATGCGCTCCACCAGCCCGCCCATGGTTTCGATGCCCAGGGACAGCGGAATCACGTCCAACAGCAGCAGGTCGCCAGCCGTGTTGTTACCGGCCAGCTGGTTGGCCTGGATGGCGGCACCCAGCGCGACCACTTCGTCGGGATTCAGGTTGGTCAGGGGCTCCTTGCCAAAGAACTCAGCCACGGCCCGCTGCACCTGCGGCATGCGGGTGGAGCCGCCCACCATGACCACGCCCTGCACTTCATCGCGCGCCAGATGCGCATCGCGAAGGGCACGGCGCACAGCCGCCGTGGAGCGGGCGGTCAAATCGGCCGTCACCGCGTCAAAATCCGACCGTTTGACGTCAAATTGCACAGAAGCGCTAGATAGCTCTGCCTTGAATGCTACCAAATCAGTAGCAGTCAAGGCCTCTTTGCAGGCGCGTGCCGCCATGCGCACGGCCGACTTGTCGGCTGGTGTGACCGCCTGTTGCCCCACCTGCTGCAGAACCCAGTCCGCCAGCGCCGCGTCGTAGTCGTCGCCACCAAGGGCAGAGTCGCCGCCCGTGGCGATCACTTCGAACACGCCCTGCGTCAGGCGCAGGATGGAAATATCAAACGTACCCCCACCCAGGTCATAGACAGCGTAGACGCCCTCGCTGGCGTTGTCTAGGCCATAGGCAATCGCCGCCGCAGTGGGCTCGTTGATCAGGCGCAGCAGGTTGATGCCAGCGAGCTTGGCCGCATCCTTGGTGGCCTGGCGCTGGGCGTCGTCGAAGTACGCAGGCACGGTAATCACTGCGCCATACAGATCATCATTGAAGGTGTCTTCGGCGCGGTAGCGCAGCGTGGCCAGAATCTCGGCACTGATCTCGACGGGCGACTTGTTGCCATCCACCGTGGACAGGCTGACCATACCGCCCTCGCCGCCATCAGCAGCAGCCACGAAGTCGTATGGCAGCTTGCCCGCTTCCGCCACGTCCTTGAGGCCACGCCCCATGAAGCGTTTGGCCGAGGCGATGGTGTTGCGTGCATCCTGGGCCTGCGCCGCCACGGCGTCATATCCGATCTGGCGACCGCCGTTGGCCAGGTAGCGCACCACCGAGGGCAGCAGCACCCTGCCCTGTGCATCGGGCAGGCATTCGGACACACCATTGCGCACAGCGGCAACCAGAGAATGGGTGGTGCCCAGGTCAATGCCCACCGCGATGCGCCGCTGGTGCGGGTCGGGGGACTGGCCGGGTTCGGAGATCTGCAAAAGCGCCATGAAATTTCGGGTCTCAACGTGGTGGGGGACGCCATCACCTCAGCAAGCGACAGGGGCCCCAGGGGGAAAGCAAAACCGCTCTATTGTCCCAGCTGCTCTCGGCGACGTTCTATGTCGTCCGCAAATCGCGCAATGAACATGAGGGCTCTGACCTGGCGGGCCGCGCCGGCATAGTCCTGCTGCTGGTCGATGAGTTGCTCGCACTGCGACAGAGCGGCACGCCGGGCTTGTTCCACCTGATCGTCCAGTGCGTCCAGCTCGCTGTCTGCGCGGGCATCTTCCAGTGCCTCGCGCCATTCCATCTGCTGCATCAAAAATGCAGCGGGCATGGCGGTGTTGTCTTCGGCACGGATAGGCGCTCCGTGCAGTTCGCACAGATAGGCCGCCCGGCGCATGGGGTCCTTCAGGCGTTGGTAAGCCTCGTTGATGCGCACGGACCACTGCATCGCTACGCGCTGCGCCGCAGCGCCTTGCGCAGCAAACTTGTCGGGGTGGGCTTCGCGCTGCAGTTCCTTCCAGCGCGCGTCGATGGCGCTGCGTTCTTGTGCAAAGCGGCAAGCCAGGCCAAACAGTTCGAAGTCGTCAGATTGCAGATTCATGCGCAAGGGGACGTGAAGAAAATCCAAGAAAAAACCGCCAGCACAGAGCGCGTTGGCGGTTTGGCGTTACATCAGCTGAAGACGTTCAGACGCGGAAGCTCTCCCCGCAACCGCAGCGATCACGCTCGTTGGGGTTATTGAACTTGAAGCCTTCGTTCAGCCCCTCACGGACAAAGTCCAGCTCGGTGCCATCGATGTAGGCTAGGCTCTTGGGGTCGATCAGCACCTTGACGCCGTGGTTTTCAAACACGATGTCCTCGGGCTCGCTCGTGTCCACATACTCCAGCTTGTAGGCAAGCCCCGAGCAGCCGGTCGTCTTGACCCCCAGACGCACGCCCAGCCCCTTGCCACGGCGGGCAAGGTAACGGTTGACGTGCCGGGCTGCAGCTTCTGTCAGCGTAATGGCCATGTCTCTCGATCTATCTGTCAAACAATCAGGCGGCAGTGGCCGTGGTGGCGTGCTTGGTCTTGTAGTCCAGCACAGCTGCCTTGATGGCATCTTCCGCCAGGATGGAACAGTGGATCTTGACGGGCGGCAAGGCCAGCTCTTCGGCGATCTCGCTGTTCTTGAGCGCTGCGGCTTCGTCCAGCGTCTTGCCCTTGACCCACTCGGTCACCAGCGACGAGGAGGCAATCGCCGAGCCACAGCCGTAGGTCTTGAAGCGGGCGTCTTCGATCACGCCGGTTTCAGGGTTCACCTTGATCTGCAGCTTCATCACGTCACCGCAGGCAGGCGCGCCCACCATACCGGTGCCCACCGAATCGTCACCCTTGTCGAACGAACCCACGTTGCGGGGGTTTTCGTAATGGTCAACCACTTTGTCCGAATAAGCCATGATGTGTACCTCTTCAATACGTCCAGAATTTGCGCGGAATCAGTGAGCAGCCCACTGGATGGTGCTAATGTCGATGCCGTCCTTGTACATCTCCCACAGCGGGCTCAGCTCGCGCAGGCGGGCCACGTTCTCGCGAATGGTGGAGATGGCGTAGTCAATCTCTTCCTCGGTCGTGAAACGGCCGATGGTCATGCGCAGGCTGCTGTGGGCCAGCTCGTCGCTGCGGCCCAAAGCGCGCAGCACATAGCTGGGCTCCAGGCTGGCAGAGGTGCAGGCCGAGCCCGAAGACACCGCTAGGCCCTTGATACCCATGATGAGCGATTCGCCTTCGACGAAGTTGAAGCTCATGTTCAGGTTCTGCGGCACACGGCGCTCCAGGCTGCCGTTGATGTAGACCTGCTCGATGTCCTTGAGGCCGTCGAGCAAACGCTGCTGCAGGGCCTTCGCCTTGGCATTGCTCTCGGCCATTTCTTCCTTGGCAATGCGGAAAGCCTCGCCCATGCCCACGATCTGGTGCGTGGGCAAAGTGCCCGAACGCATGCCGCGCTCATGGCCACCACCGTGCATCTGTGCTTCCAGGCGCACGCGGGGCTTGCGGCGTACGTACAGCGCACCGATGCCTTTGGGGCCGTAGGTCTTGTGGGCGGTCATGCTCATCAGATCGATGGGCAGCACGTTCATGTCGATCTCGACACGGCCCGTCGCCTGGGCGGCATCCACATGCAGCAGGATGCCCTTCTCACGGCACAGGGCGCCAATGGCGGGGATGTCCTGGATCACACCGATTTCGTTGTTCACGAAGAGGATGCTGATCAGCACGGTGTCTGGACGGATGGCAGCCTTCAGGGCATCCATGTTGACCAAGCCGTCTTCCTGCACGTCCAGATAGGTGGCTTCAAAGCCTTGGCGCTCCAGCTCGCGCATGGTGTCCAGCACGGCCTTGTGCTCGGTCTTGAGCGTGATGAGGTGTTTGCCCTTGCCTTTGTAGAAATGCGCAGCGCCCTTCAAGGCCAGGTTGATGGACTCGGTCGCACCACTGGTCCAGACGATTTCGCGGGGGTCGGCACCGATCAGGTCGGCCACTTGCACACGCGCTTTTTCCACCGCCTCCTCGGCCTCCCAGCCCCATGCGTGGCTGCGCGACGCCGGGTTGCCAAAGTGCTCACGCAACCAGGGAATCATGGCGTCCACCACGCGGGGGTCCACCGGGGTCGTGGCGCCGTAGTCGAGATAGATGGGAAAGTGCGGGGTCATGTCCATGGCTGGCTCAGTAAAAGGTTCTGGCTGGCAAACAGAAGAGGCAGAACAAACAAGAAAACGATTACAACGCGGTCAGGGCAGTGCCGACCCCAGGGCCAGCACGGCGCACCAAGCATCAGGATTTGGCGAAGACGTTACCCAGCGCAAACACCGAATTGGGGGCGTTCACGCGGATGGGCTTGACCACCGGTGTCGTGGAGATGGCGCGGCGAACCACGGGTTTGTCTTCGATCTGCACGCCCTTGGCGAGCTGCTCGTCCACCAGCTTTTGCAGGGTGACCGAGTCCAGAAACTCCACCATGCGCTGGTTCAGCGAGGCCCACAGTTCATGCGTCATGCAACGGCCGGCTTCACCCAGGCAGTTTTCCTTGCCACCACACTGCGTGGCGTCGATGGGTTCATCCACCGACACAATGATGTCGGCCACTGTGATGTCGCCTGCCTTGCGGGCCAGCGTATAACCGCCGCCGGGGCCACGGGTGGATTCCACCAGTTCATGGCGGCGCAGCTTGCCAAAGAGTTGCTCCAGGTACGACAGCGAAATCTGCTGGCGCTGGCTGATGGCAGCCAGCGTGACGGGGCCGTTGTTCTGGCGCAGGGCCAAGTCAATCATGGCGGTGACCGCAAAACGGCCTTTGGTTGTGAGACGCATCGCAAGCTCCTTGTGCTAAGGCTTGTTCGTTGAAGAAACCGCCTGCGCTGACTGTTTGCCAGCGAGGCACCGTCTCCGCCCCTTACTCCGCACAGTCACCTGCTGCGGAGCCCTTCATCGTTGGGCTGTTTTGTTGAGTGTTTTGTGCGAGTATAGCACAAATCCCTATTGATTCTGTCGGGTTAAAAAACCAAATAGTTATTAATCGACTCAATAGTATTTTCTCATCGTATTCCCAATCGCAATCCCTTTTACAAGGCCACGGAATCGCTGCCGTGCGCACCAAAGGCCTGGTCCTTGAGCCGAGTGAGCTGGTCGCGCACCCGGGCCGCCTGCTCGAACTCCAGATTGCGAGCATGTTCCAGCATGAGCTTTTCCAGGCGCTTGATCTCGCGTGCCACGTCTTTCTCGGACATGTCCTCCACCTGCGCGCGCTGCAATGCTTCCTGCTCCAGGCGCTCGGCGTCCTTGCCGGCTTTTTCGCTGTACACGCCGTCAATCAGGTCTCTTACCCGCTTGACAATGCTGCGCGGCGTGATCCCGTTGGCCTCGTTGTATGCGATCTGCTTGATGCGCCGGCGTTCCGTCTCACCCATGGCTTTTTTCATGGAATCGGTCATGCGGTCGGCGTACAGGATGGCATGGCCGTTCAAGTTGCGCGCTGCACGGCCAATGGTCTGTATCAGGCTGCGCTCGGCGCGCAAGAAGCCCTCCTTGTCCGCATCGAGGATCGCCACGAGTGACACCTCAGGAATGTCCAGCCCCTCGCGCAGCAGGTTGATGCCCACCAGCACGTCAAACGCCCCCAGGCGCAGGTCGCGGATGATCTCCACCCGCTCCACGGTGTCCACATCGCTGTGCAGGTAGCGCACCTTGACACCGTTGTCGGTGAGATAGTCGGTCAACTGCTCGGCCATGCGCTTGGTCAACGTGGTAATGAGTACGCGCTCATGCTTTTCTACACGAATGCGTATTTCTTGCAGCACGTCATCCACCTGATGGGTGGCGGGGCGTACCTCCACCACCGGGTCCACCAAGCCCGTGGGGCGCACTACCTGATCCACCACCTGGCCCGCATGGGTCTTTTCGTAGTCGGCTGGCGTGGCCGATACAAAGATCACCTGCCGCATGCGTTGCTCAAACTCCTCGAACTTGAGCGGTCGGTTGTCCAGGGCCGAAGGCAGGCGAAAACCATATTCGACCAGCGTGGTCTTGCGCGAGCGGTCGCCGCTGTACATCGCGTTGAGCTGGCCGATCATCTGGTGGCTTTCGTCCAGAAACATGATCGCGTCCTTGGGCATGTAGTCGGTCAGCGTGCTGGGCGGATCGCCCGGCGCCGCGCCCGACAGGTGGCGCGTGTAGTTCTCGATGCCTTTGCAGTGGCCCACTTCGCTCAGCATTTCCAGATCAAATCGCGTGCGCTGCTCCAGCCGCTGCGCTTCGACCAGCTTGCCGTCAGCCACCAGCTGCTGCAGGCGCTCGGCCAGTTCCAGCTTGATGGTCTCGACCGCCGCCAGCACCTTGTCGCGCGGCGTCACGTAGTGGCTGCTGGGGTACACGGTAAAACGCGGAATCTTCTGCTTGACGCGGCCCGTGAGCGGGTCGAACAGCTGCAGGCTCTCAATCTCGTCGTCAAACAGCTCAATGCGAATCGCCAGCTCGGAGTGTTCGGCCGGGAACACATCGATGGTGTCGCCCCGCACACGGAACTTGCCTCGGCTGAAATCCGCCTCATTGCGCTGGTACTGCATGCGGATCAACTGAGCGATCACGTCCCGCTGCCCCAGCTTGTCCCCCACCCGCAGCGTCATCACCATGCGGTGATAGCTCTCGGGCTCGCCAATGCCGTAGATGGCCGACACAGTGGCCACGATCACCACATCGCGCCGCTCCATCAGGCTCTTGGTGCAAGACAGCCGCATCTGCTCGATGTGCTCGTTGATCGCGCTGTCCTTCTCGATGAACAGATCGCGCTGCGGCACGTAGGCCTCTGGCTGGTAGTAGTCGTAGTAGCTGACGAAATATTCCACGGCGTTCTTGGGAAAGAACTCGCGGAACTCGCTGTACAGCTGCGCGGCCAGTGTCTTGTTGGGCGCAAAGATAATGGCCGGGCGTCCCATGCGCGCGATCACGTTGGCCATGGTGAAGGTCTTGCCCGATCCCGTCACACCCAGCAGCGTCTGGAAGGTTTCCCCATCATTCAGTCCCTCCACCAGCTTGTTGATGGCCTCGGGCTGGTCGCCTGCCGGTGGATACGGCTGGAACAGTTCAAACGGGGAATCGGGGAAGCGGACGAACTCGCCGTCTTGCTTTTCAGTTATGACTTCTGTGATATCCGGCATGGGGGCGGTCAACGGGTGGTGAAGGCGGGCCGTTAAAATCGGCCGAACCCGGCACAGTACACCACGCCCGGATTCTTCGCTACTGACAACCTTTCAAGGATTTTCATGTCTCTGTTCACCGCCGTCGAAATGGCCCCCCGCGACCCCATCCTGGGCCTCAACGAGCAATTCAACGCCGACACCAACCCCAACAAGGTCAACCTGGGCGTCGGCGTTTATTTCGACGACAACGGCAAGCTGCCCCTGCTGCAATGTGTGCAGGCCGCAGAAAAGACCATGATGTCCACCCCCACGGCCCGTGGCTACCTGCCCATCGACGGCATCGTGGCGTACGACAACGCCGTCAAGAGCCTGGTGTTCGGCGCTGAGAGCGAACCCGTGAAGTCTGGCCGCGTAGCCACCGTGCAGGCCATCGGCGGCACCGGCGGCCTCAAGATCGGTGCCGATTTCCTGAAGAAGGTCAGCCCCAACGCCAAGGTGCTGATCTCCGACCCCAGCTGGGAAAACCACCGCGCGCTGTTCACCAACGCCGGTTTTGAAGTGGACACCTACGCGTACTACGACGCTGAAAAGCGCGGCGTGAACTTCGAAGGTTTCCTGGCCAGCCTGAATGCAGCCGCCCCCGGCACCATCGTCGTGCTGCACGCCTGCTGCCACAACCCCACCGGCTACGACATCACCGCCGCGCAGTGGGACCAGGTCATCGCCGTCGTCAAGGCCAAGGGCCTGACGCCCTTCCTGGACATGGCCTACCAGGGCTTTGGCCACGGCATCGCCGAAGACGGCGCCGTGATCGGCAAGTTTGTGGCTGCCGGCCTGAACTTCTTTGTGTCCACATCTTTCAGCAAGAGCTTCAGCCTGTACGGCGAACGCGTGGGCGGCCTGTCGGTGCTGTGCGCCGACAAAGAAGAAGCCAGCCGCGTGCTGAGCCAACTGAAGATCGTGATTCGCACCAACTACTCCAACCCACCCATCCACGGTGGCGCGGTGGTGGCCGCCGTGCTGAACAACCCCGAGCTGCGCGCCATGTGGGAACAAGAACTGGCCGAAATGCGCGTGCGCATCAAGGCTATGCGCCAGAAGCTGGTCGATGGCCTGAAGGCCGCCGGTGTGAAGCAGGACATGAGCTTCATCACCACGCAGATCGGCATGTTCAGCTACTCCGGCCTGTCCAAGGACCAGATGGTGCGCCTGCGCAACGAGTTCGGCGTGTACGGTACTGACACCGGCCGCATGTGCGTGGCCGCCCTGAACAGCAAGAACATCGACTACGTCTGCCAGGCCATTGCAAAGGTCGTCTGAGCACGATAAGGAAGCGGCGCTCGCGCGCCGCTTTGTGAGCGAAACGCTCCAGAACCCGCACAACGCGGCCCTTCTGGAGCGTTTGCCGTTTCTGGGCCTGCCCGACGGGTGGCTGGTGGCGGGCTGCCTGTTCCAGACGGTGTGGAACCTGCACTCTGGCCTTGAGCCCACCGCGAACATCAAGGACTACGACCTGTTCTACTTCGACGGCAACGACTTGTCCGAATCGGCGGAGCAGCAGGTGCAAGCCCAAGTCACCGCCCTCTTCGCCGACCTGCCCATCACCGTCGAAGCCAAGAACCAGGCCCGCGTGCACCTCTGGTACGAACGCTGGTTTGGTTACCCGTATGCGCCGCTGCAGTCCGCCCGCAACGGGATCGAGCGTTTTCTGGTGCCCTGCACCTGCGTGGGCCTGCAACCTGCCATCACCCCCGGCGTTGCTCAGCCCACGCTGTACGCGCCGTACGGACTGGAAGAGCTGTACGCAGGACTTCTCAAACCCAACCCCGCCTGCCCGCACCTGCCGTTGTTTGAGGCCAAAGCGCAAAGCTACCGCGAACGCTGGCCGTGGCTGACGATCCAGACCGCAGGTCACGCGACGGCCTGAAGACGCCCCACCGCTGCGGCGCGGCGATTTCAGGCATTTTTGGCCTCAAGCGCTAGATGTACATGCGCCAATAGCTATCAAAAATGAAGCACTCAATCGGCTTCAGAAAGCATTCATCAGCCCCACAGCACCGACCGCATCGAGATCGATGCCGACTGATAGCCCGTGTTGAAAAAGCGGGGCATCTCGCTGGGCAGCACGGCTCCCACTGCGTAAAGCAGCGGCAGGTAGTGCTCGTAAGTGGGGTGCGCCTGCTGGGCCACGGCGCCCAGCTTCTGAAAGTCCTGCAAGGCGCCCAGCTGGCCCTTCTTGATCTGCTCCTGCACCACGGTGTCGAACTCCGTGGCCCAGTCGTAGGCTTCGTTGGCAGCCGAGCCACGGCGGGATGCGCGCAGGTTGTGCACGATGTTGCCGCTGCCCACGATGAGCACGCCCCGCTCGCGCAAGGCCTTGAGTTGCTGGCCCAGTGCGTAGTGCTCAGCCGGTGCTCGGCTGTAGTCCATGCTGAGCTGCATCACCGGAATGCGCGCCTGGGGAAACATGGGCTTGAGCACCGACCAGGTGCCGTGGTCCAGCCCCCACTCGCCCTCGTCCACACCGAGGGCGGCGCCCGTGGCAGGAGATTTCAGCTCCTTGGCCAGGCTGCGCGCCACGGCCGGTGCGCCCGGCACGGGGTACTGCTGGTCGAACAGCGCCTGGGGGAAGCCGCCAAAGTCGTGGATGGTTTTGGGGTTGGCCATGCCGGTGAGCTGCCAGCCACCACGCGTGAGCCAGTGGGCCGACACACACAGGATGAGCTGCGGCTGCACGGCGCGCGCCATCAGTTCCGCACCCATGGCCTGCCAGCTGCGGCGCCAGGCGTTGTCCTCGATGGCGTTCATGGGGCTGCCGTGGCCCACAAACAGCACGGGCATGCGGGGCGAGGGCTTGAGCGCCTGCAATGCAGATGCCGTAGCGGCGCTGCTCAGGGACGTGGTCATGAAAGCTCCCGGAAAGGCGGCCAGGCCCGTGAGGGCGGCCAAAGAGGTTCTGCGTTGCATGGGTCAAGGAGCGTAACAAATTATGTATAACGCAGGGAGTGAGCCCGCGCACGCCCCTGAAGTTCCGGCGCCGCGCCTTCCTTTCAAAACCACAACACCGAGACAAGCCCCCACCCATGACAAACGCCCTGCCCCAGCCCCTGCGCAATGTCCGCGTCTTGAGCCTCGCGCTGAACCTGCCCGGCCCCGCCGCCCTGATGCGCTGCGCCCGCATGGGAGCCCAATGCACCAAGCTCGAACCGCCTCCAGTCCCCGGCTACCCCAGCGCGGACCCCATGGGCATCTACAGCCCGGCGGCCTACGCCACGCTGCACCAAGGCGTGCGCGTGGTGCATGCCCACCTCAAAACGCCCGAAGGCCAGGCCACGCTGCATGCAGAGCTGGCAAGCACCGATGTGCTGATCACCTCGTTCCGTCCGTCGGCCCTGGCCAAGCTGGGCCTCTCCTGGGAGGCGCTTCAATCAAAGTATCCACACCTCTCGCTGGTACGCATCGTGGGCGCGGCGGCCGAGCGGGCCGAGGAGCCCGGCCATGACCTCACCTACCTGGCTGATGCGGGCCTGGTGACCGGCACCGAGATGCCACCCACCCTGTACGCCGACATGGGCGGCGCCCTGATGGCCAGCGAAGCCGTGCTGCAGGCCCTGCTGGAGCGCGCCCACACAGGCAACGGCGTGTGCATCGAAGTCGCCCTGGCCGACGCCGCTGCCTGGCTGGCCCAGCCACGCGACTGGGGCCTGACCACCCCCGAGGGCGACGTGGGGGGCAACCACGCAGGCTACCGCATCTACCCCTGCGCCGACGGCCGCGTGGCCGTGGCCGCGTTGGAACCCCACTTCGCCGCCAGCCTGTGTGCTGCCGCAGGCTTGCCCGCCACGGGCGACCCGCAGGTGCTGCGCGCCCCCGCCACCCACGCGGCCGTGGCGGCGTTCTTGCACACACAGACCCGCGCGCAGCTTGATGCTTTGGCGGTGGCGCAAGACATTCCTTTGCACACCCTGGCCTGAAAGCACTTCCTGACCGATGCAGAAACAAGGCACCGTCGTCCGCTGGGACGCCAGCCGCGCCTTCGGCTTTATCCGCAGCCCTGACACGTCCGCCGATGTGTTCTTTCATGTGCGGGACTACCGGGGTACCACCCCGCCCCGCGAAGGGCTCGCCGTGGTGTACGAGGAGATTCATGTCGGCGGAAAAGGGCCCCGGGCCATGGCAGTGTTGCCCACTGCACACGCGGGTGGCGCGTTCCAGCCCCGCAGCACGGCACCGACGCAGCCGCCCCCTGCGCACCCCACGCGGCGCGCGCCGGTGCAACGGGCGGGGCAACCTCAAGCACCCAGGCGCAGGCGCCCTGTGACGGCCATCGAACCGACCACTCCCACCGGCTCGGCGCTGATACGGCTACTCATGCTCGGCTGGGCGGGGCTGCTGGCCTGGGGCCTCTGGGCAGGCCGACTACCGTGGTGGGTGCTGGGCGCGGCGGTCGCCGTCAACCTCCTGACCTTTCTGGTCTACGCCATCGACAAAAGCGCCGCGCAAAACGGCCGGTGGCGCACCAAGGAAAGCCACCTGCACCTGCTGAGCCTTGCAGGCGGCTGGCCCGGCGCATGGTGGGCCCAGCAGTGGCTGCGGCACAAATCCCGCAAGGCGGAGTTTCGCGCGGTGTATTGGGCGACGGTGGTGCTGCATTGCGCGGCGCTGGGGGCCTGGCTGGGCGGATGGCTGGGCTAGCAGATGCGGTCAAAAAATAACAAATTGATAGCAACCACCCCATGAAACACTAGCGCACCAAGCGCTTTTGGCACATATTCTCTTGACCCAGCCCCCTGCAACGCAAAGCGGGCTGACGCACAGATGGCCCGCTGGCCTACACAGCACGCTGGGAGGCCCGGTTTCAATCCCAAAGGTCTGAAACACTTCGGGAGATGCCCATGAAACCCCTCGTCCTTGATTCCACCATGACCACCATGGGCGGCGTTTTCTACCCCACCGGCCAGGTGTTTGCGCTGTTCCCCGACGAGGACTGCGCCCGCCAGGCCGCACTCGCATTGCAGGCAGCAGGCCATCAGGGCGATGTCGCCTACGCCAGCCCCGAAGTCATCCTGCAAGAAATTGTGCACACCCTGGGCACTGCAGATGCGCCGCTGCCATCTGTGGGCGCCGAAGGCGACATGGTGCGGCGCATTGCCGACCTGGCGGGCTCCGGCCACCACGGCATTCTGATCGCAATGAACGACAAGGACGACACCGACACGCTGGTGGCAGCCATTGCCCCCGAAGGCGCGGTCACGGCGTTCTATTACCGCACCTTCATCATCGAAGACCTGATCTCGCAGCCCGCAAACGATGGCCCGCAGTCCGTGCTGGTGGGCACCCACGCTGCGGCGCCGTAAACACCGGCTTCTGCCAGGCCGGGCAACACCTGGGCGGAGCCAGCGATGGCCCGCCGCGCGCAGGTTCAGGTGCGGGTGCGCATCGGCATGGCGACCATTCCCCGCAGGCACAAGGGGTTGCCAAACTTTGCATGCGCTGGCAAGTTGATCTCTATATAGTGGGTCGGAAGCACCGCACCGCCGAATCAGCCACCCGTTCCAGGACAACCCTGGACCGCAGGCATTGACGGAGCATGCGGACACACTGATGAGGGCGCGCCGGATGGGGCCACCAGGCATCACTGGCGCAAGCCGCTTGGCACGAGGCGAGGGAGCCATCCATGGATGTATTGCAGCCGGTCGAGCGAAGGCCTGTGTCGTTGACGTTGCGGGTGACCTGGCCTTTCATCACCATGGTGTTGCTGCTGGCGGTGTGCGCCACGGCCAGCCTGCATGTTTTGTCCTCGGTGCGTGCCTTCGTCGCTGGCGAAAGCCTATGGACCAAAGGCCAGAAGGACGCCATCTATTTTCTCAACCAGTACGCCATCACCGGCTCCCCCCAGGCCTTTGAAGGGTTCACCCGCGCCATGGAGATCCCGCTGGGCGACCGGGCGGCCCGGCTGGCCCTGGAGCCAGGCCAGGTGCAGACGGATGTGGCGCGCGACGGCTTTCTGCGCGGTGGCAACCACCCCGATGACATTGACGGCCTGATCTGGCTGTTGCGCTACTTTGACGGCTTTGATCTGGTGAAGAAGCCGGTAGACCAATGGCTGGTGGGCGACGAGTACATCCGTGCGCTGCGCGAGCTGTCGCACGAGATCCACCAGCGCAACACCGCCGGCACGGCGGACGCCCCCACCCGCGAACGGTGGCAGAACACCATCCGCGAGATCAACGCGGGCGTGACCCCGGCGGCCCGGAACTTCAGCGAGGCCCTGGGCGAAAGCTCGCGCCACATCGTGCTCCTGCTGATGTGGACCAACATGGGCATGGCCCTGGTGCTGATTCTTCTGACCCTGTGGCACACGCACAAGTTGCTGGCCCAGCGCCAGAATGCAGAGCGCGCCCTGGAGGTCGAGCGGGAACAGGCGCGCACCACGCTGGCCGCCATTGGCGATGCCGTGGTGACGACCAACATCCACGGCGAGGTCACCTACATGAATCCTGCCGCAGAAACCTTGCTGGCCCGCCCGGCCGCCCAGGCCACCGGGCAACCTCTGGCGCAGTTGCTGGTCTTCGAAGGTGATGCACCACCCCTGTCGGCCGACGCCCTGGTGCAGACGCTGCTGCGCAGCGATGGTGCTGCCAAGGGCAACATCCACCGCACCCTGGTGCGACCGGACCAGAGCATCGTTCCAGTGAGGCTGGTGGGCTCTCCCATCCGGCACCGGGGTGTGCTGACCGGGGCGGTGCTGGCGCTGCACGACGTCACGCGCGAGCAGCACTATGTAGAGCAGCTCTCGTGGCAGGCCAGCCATGATGCGCTGACGGGCCTGGTGAACCGGCGCGAGTTCGAGCACCGGCTTGAAGCCCTGCTCAGCCACCCGCGCCAGCCGGGCCGCGAGGGCTCGCTGCTCTACGTGGACATGGACCAGTTCAAGCTCATCAACGACACCTGCGGCCACCAGGCCGGCGACGAGATGCTGCGGGAGGTCTGCCGCATGCTGCAAAGCCACCTGCGCGAAGGCGACACGCTGGCACGACTGGGCGGCGACGAATTCGGCATCCTGCTCAAGGACTGCCCCGTTGGCCCCTCGGCGCGTATTGCAGAGCAATTGCGCCAGGCTGGCCAGGACCTGCGCCTGGCCTGGGAAGGCCAGCAGCTCAGTACGGGCCTCTCCATCGGCATGGTGCAGCTCATCCCAGCGCTCACCTCCATCCAGGAGGCCATGCGCGTGGCCGACATGGCCTGCTACCGTGCCAAGGAAGGCGGGCGCAACAGGGTGTTCATCTACCAGCCCGAAGACATCGAGATGACCCGGCGCGAAGGCGACATGGACTGGGTGCGGCGCCTGCGCCTGGCGCTGGAGCACAACCGTTTCCAGCTGTATGCGCAGACCATCCGCGCGCTGCAAGGCACCGGTGATGAAGGCCTGCACATGGAGGTGCTGCTGCGCCTGCGCGAGGAGGAAAACGGCCAGCTGGTGGCGCCAGGCACCTTCATCCCGGCCGCCGAGCACTACGGGATGATGCCGTCCATCGACCGCTGGGTGATCCGCCACACACTGCAGGCGCTGGCGCAGCACCAGCGCACCCCGGGCGCCCAGCCGCTACACACCTGCGCCATCAACCTCTCGGGCACCAGCCTGGGCGACGACAGCCTGCTCAAGTACATCCGCACCACGCTCACCGAATCCGGGCTGGACCCCGCGCTGCTGTGCTTCGAGATCACCGAGACCAGCGCGATATCGCACCTGCCCAACGCGGTGCGCCTGATGAAGGAGCTGCAGCAACTGGGCTGCAGGTTCGCGCTCGATGACTTCGGCGCGGGCATGTCGTCCTTCACCTACCTCAAGCACCTGCCGGTGAACTACCTCAAGATCGACGGCGCTTTCGTGAAGGACCTTCTGCAAGACCCCACCAACCGTGCCATGGTGGAAATGATCCACCGCATCGGCCACGTGATGGGCAAGCAGACGATTGCCGAGTTCTCCGAGTCCGAAGCCACCGTGGATGCGTTGCGACTCATCGGCGTGAACTACGCCCAAGGCTATGCGGTGGCAAAGCCCGTGCCGCTGTCGGAATGTCTGGCAAGGGACTACACGACCGCCTGACAACCGCGCGGGCCTGGCGCGCCTGAGTTCCGCCACCCCGCCGATGCGGTTGGTGCGGCATGCCAGCGCCCCGTTTCAGCCTGCAGATGCAATGGGCAGATGGACGCCCTGCCCGCCCCGCCACGCAAGCAGGCAAGCAGGCAGCGGACTATCGCGCTTTCTTGAACGGTTTGCCGCCCGCAGCTGGCTTGGCCGCGCCCCCGGTTACGCGCGGTGGCAGGCCCGTGTGCTGGGTCAGGATGCGCCCCTTGGTGGGCTGCTGCACCGTGCGCGACGCAGCTGCCACGGCGGGCTTGGCCCCTGTCGGGGTCGAGTTCTTGCGCCGCGCGCTCTGGTAACCACCGTCGGTGAGCGGCTGGAAGGTCGGGATCAGGTGGTGCTTGCCGTTGCCGATCAGGTCCGCCCGGCCCATGGCCTTGAGCGCATCGCGCAGCAGCGGCCAGTTGTTCGGGTCATGGTAGCGCAGGAAGGCCTTGTGCAGGCGGCGGCGCTTTTCGCCGCGCACGATGTCCACAGACTCTTCATCCACATCGCGCATTTCGCGGCGCACGCGGGTCAGCGTGTTGCGGCCCGAGTGGTACATGGCCGTGGCCGTGGCCATGGGGCTGGGATAGAAGGTCTGCACCTGGTCGGCGCGGAAGCCGTTCTTCTTCAGCCAGATGGCGAGGTTCATCATGTCCTCGTCACTGGTGCCCGGGTGCGCGGCGATGAAGTACGGGATCAGGAACTGCTTCTTGCCCGCCTCTTCGCTGAACTTCTCGAACATCTGCTTGAACTTGTCATAGCTGCCGATGCCCGGCTTCATCATCTTGGTGAGCGGGCCCTGCTCGGTGTGTTCGGGCGCGATCTTGAGGTAGCCGCCCACGTGGTGCTGTACCAGCTCCTTCACGTACTCGGGCGATTTCACCGCCAGGTCGTAGCGCAGGCCCGATCCGATGAGTATCTTCTTGATGCCCTTGAGCGCGCGGCCACGGCGGTAGATCTTGATCAGCGGGCCGTGATCGGTGGTGAGGTTCTGGCAGATGCCGGGGTACACGCAGCTGGGCTTGCGGCAGGCGGCCTCGATCTCGGGGCTGCGGCAGCCCAGGCGGTACATGTTGGCCGTGGGGCCACCCAGGTCGCTGATGGTGCCTGTGAAGCCCTTGACCTTGTCGCGGATGTCCTCGATCTCCTGGATGATCGAATCTTCCGATCGGCTCTGGATGATGCGGCCCTCGTGCTCGGTGATGGAGCAAAAGGTGCAGCCGCCAAAGCAGCCGCGCATGATGTTGATGGAGAACCGGATCATCTCCCACGCGGGGATCTTGGTCGCGCCGTCATGGCTGCCGTTTTCGTCGGCGTAGCTAGGGTGCGGGCCACGCGCGTAAGGCAGGTCGAACACGTAGTCCATCTCGGCCGTGGTCAGCGGGATGGGGGGCGGGTTGATCCACACATCACGCGCCGTCACACCCTCGCCATGGGCCTGCACCAGTGCACGCGCGTTGCCAGGGTTGGTCTCCAGGTGCAGCACGCGGTTGGCGTGGGCGTAGAGCACGGGGTCGCTTTTGACCTGCTCGTAGCTGGGCAGGCGGATCACGCTCTTCTCGCGTGGGGGCACCTTGAGCTTGGCCTTGAGCGCCGGATTGGCAACGAACTGGATCGGCTGAATGGCAGGGTTGGGGCTGTTTTGGCCGGTAGCGCCGGTGTTATTTGCGGTGCCCGCTACAGAATCAGTAGCATTCCCATCCTCTTTGCTGCAGGTGCTGCCTTGGGCCGCAGCCTGCTCGCTGGTGGTCATGTACGGGTTGATGTGCGCCTCTACGCGGCCGGGCTCGTCCACCGTGGTGGAGTCGATCTCGAACCAGCCCTTGCCGCTCTCGTCGTCCGGTCGGCGCACAAAGGCCGTGCCGCGCACATCGGTGATCTGCTCCACCGGTTCACGCGCTGCGATGCGGTGGGCTACTTCAACAAGCGCACGCTCGGCGTTCCCGTACAGCAGCAGATCGCACTTGCTGTCCACCACGATGGAGCGGCGCACCTTGTCGCTCCAGTAGTCGTAGTGGGCGATACGGCGCAGGCTGCCTTCAATGCCGCCCAGGATGATGGGCACGTCCTTGTAGGCCTCGCGGCAGCGCTGGCTGTAGACGATGGCCGCACGATCGGGGCGCTTGCCGCCCACGTCGCCGGGGGTGTAGGCGTCATCGCTGCGGATCTTCCGGTCGGCGGTATACCGGTTGATCATCGAATCCATGTTGCCCGCCGTCACGCCCCAAAACAGGTTGGGCTTGCCCAGTGCTTTGAACGGCTCGGCGCTCTGCCAGTCGGGCTGGGCGATGATGCCCACGCGAAAGCCCTGCGCCTCCAGCGTGCGGCCGATCACGGCCATGCCAAAGCTCGGGTGGTCCACATACGCGTCGCCCGTCACCAGGATGATGTCGCAGCTGTCCCAGCCCAGTTTCTCCATCTCGGCGCGGCTCATCGGCAGGAACGGTGCCGTGCCAAAGCGCTTGGCCCAGTACGGACGGTAGCTGGTCAAGGGCTTTGCGGCGCGCGCAAAAAAGGAGACGTCAACGGGGGCGTTCATGCAAAGGGGGTCGCGGCCGCCCCCGGTGCGATGGGGGCCTTCGTGGGGCGCGTCTGTGGTGGATAACCCGTGATTTTACGTTGGCGGACGGTTTTTGTCGCCTTGGCGGCCCTTGCCCCTCACTGTTACAGGCTTGATGGCCGTCAGACATATACTTGCTTTTGTCAATTAATTAACTGACAGAGGCATTTATGAGCGACAACACCTCTACCCTTCCCGAGTCCGTCCCGGTGCCTGCGAGTACGGTGAAAGCCGTGCGCCGGTTCAACCGCTTCATCACCCGCCGCATTGGCGTGCTGGACCCGTACCTGGGCAGCAAGCTGTCGCTGACCGACGTGCGCGTGCTCTACGAACTGGCCCATCGCGAAGCCCCTGTGGCCAGCGAACTCGCGCGGGAGCTGGGGCTGGACGGCGGGTACATGAGCAGGATATTGCGGCGTTTTGAGCAGGCCGGGTGGATAGAACGGCATGCCAACACCAAGGACGCGCGGCAAAGCCTGGTCACGCTCACCGCTGCCGGACGCGAGGCGTTCGAGCCGCTGCAGCAGCGTTCGCGCGACGAAGCTGCCGCACTGCTGGCCCCCTTGCCCCCGGCTCGGCGCCAGGAGGTCGTGGAGGCCATGGAACGGATCGAAGCCCTGCTGTCCTCCCCCTCCAACGCGGCGGATGGCACCCGAATCGCCGTCCTGCGCGACCCTTTGCCCGGCGACATGGGCTGGGTAGTGCAGCAGCATGGCGAGATCTATGGGCGCGAGTACGGCTGGGACAACCGTTTTGAGGCCTTGGTGGCAGACATCGCAGCGCAGTTCTTGCGCAAGTTCCAGCCTGCATGGGAGAAAGCCTGGATCGCCGAGCTGGACGGCGAGCGCGTGGGCTCGGTGTTTGTGGTGCGCAAATCTGCCACAACGGCGCAGCTGCGCATGCTCATCCTCAGCCCCAAAGCCAGGGGCCTCGGCCTGGGCGCCCGCCTCACCGACGAATGCATTGCCTTTGCGCGTGCAAAAGGTTACAAAAAGATGGTTTTATGGACCAACAGCTGCCTCACGGCTGCGCGCGGCATCTACGGTCAGCGCGGTTTTCGGCTGGTCAAGACCGAGCCCTACGAAGGCTTTGGTCAGCAATTGGTGGGAGAGACCTGGGAGCTGAAGCTTTGAAATGAGGCAACACGACCAGCGGCCTTCAACGCGAGGCCACGGAGTATCTCGATGACTTTGTCCGATTCGCTTTTGATTCGCCCGGTCACGGCCGACGATGACCTCGCACGCCTGACCACCCTCATCCACTGCGCCTATGCACCCCACGCGCTGCGGGGTCTGCGCTACTGGGGCACCCACCAGTCTGTGGAAGATACGGCGAAGCGGTTTGCTTCAGGCACGGGGTTGGTGATGCTGGACGGCGAAGACTATGTGGGCACCGCCACGCTGCGACCGCCTCAACCCGAATCCTCAGTGCCGCTGTACCGCGACCCTTCGGTGTGGTCTTTGTGCCAGTTCTGCATCACCCCTGACGCCAAAGGCCGGGGTTACGGCACACAGCTGCACGCTTATGCCCTGGACTATGCCCGCAGAGCGGGCGCCCGGGTGATGGCGCTGGACACTGCGCAACCGGCAACGGCCTTGATAGCGATGTATGAATCCTGGGGTTACCGGGTGGTCGGCGAGTGCGACTGGCGCCCTTTGACCAACTACACCAGCGTGCTCATGGCACGCGACCTGGGCGCAGTAGACGATTGCGTGGGCAACACCGGCTGAAGGGACGCTGCGTGGCTTGTTACGTCACGCAGTACGCCGTATCACCACTCACCGATTTCCCGCACGCGCTGCGCCAGGTCCGGCATCTCGTCGTCGTGCTCTTCCATTGCGTTTGGCATCGCGCCGGTCGATGCCACCGTGCTGGCACCCGATGCCTGGGATACCGAGGGAGAGATGAAACGGCCGAACAGATGGCTGGCGAGGGAGGTAGGCAAAGGTGCAGAGAGCGAAGTGGCAAACATGGCGGTTCCTTTTCTGATGGCCCGGGTGCTTTCAAATGCGTAGCAACAGCGTAGGCCACAGCAACAAGTTCGCAGTGTAGGAACGCACGCCTATGGCACGTGTGACAGAACGCACATTCCCACCGCGATTTGTGCCGATCCACACCCTTCAGGGTCCGGGCTGTGACTTCCGTCACACACGGCCCCCTGCTGGCACCCAAAGCGCTCGCCGTACACTCGCTGCCCCATGCCCCAGACTCTGGCTGCCCCGGCGCACAGCGAACTCATCATCAAGAAAAGCCGCTTCATCGGCTGCGTGCAGCCTATGGCCGACCGCGCCAGCGCGCAGGCGGCAGTGGATGCGCTGTGGAAGCAACACCCTGGCGCAGCCCATATCTGCTGGGCGCTACTGGCGGGCGGACAGTCGGCTGCAGTGGACGACGGCGAGCCCGGCGGCACCGCCGGCCGCCCTATGCTGGACGTGTTGCGCCACCAGGATCTGGAAGGCGTGCTGGCCACGGTGGTGCGCTACTTTGGCGGCGTCAAGCTGGGCGCGGGCGGCCTGGTGCGTGCCTACACCGACACCGTTGCCCAGGCACTGCTGACGGCCCCCAAGGTCACGCTGCAGCGCATGGCCCTGCTGCAGTGCCAGGTGCCCTATGCCCTGGAAGGCCTGCTGCGCCGCGAAATTGAAGCTGCTGGCGCCGAATTGGTGGACGTGCAGCATGGCACGCTGGTCACCTTGCAGCTGCGCCTGCCCCAGACGCAAGCCGCCCCTTTTGTCCAACGCATCAACGACCACGGGCAAGGCCGAGTGGGCTGGACGGACCCCGAGGCCTGACCGGACGCCGAGACCCGGCCCCCAAAGGGCAACAAGCTCGGTTTTCACATGCGCGCAAGCGCCCTCATCGGCCTCACTGAAACGGCCTGTGCGCCTACAACGTTGCGGCGGCTCGCGCGTCACACTCCGGGTTTTCAGACTCCGAGAAAGCCCCATGGCCCAACCGCTCGACACCATCATCATTGGCGCAGGCACGGCGGGCCTGGCCGCGCTGCGTGAAGTGCGCAAGCGCACCGACCGCTACCTCATTGTCAATGAAGGCCCCTGGGGCACTACCTGCGCCCGCGTGGGCTGCATGCCGTCCAAAGCGCTGATCGAGGCGGCCAACGCTTTTCACCGTCGCCACACCTTTGAAGCATTTGGCCTTCGGGGCGCCAGTGCATTGACCGCCGACCTGCCTTCCGTGCTCCAGCGCGTGCGCGCACTGCGCGACGACTTCGTGGCGGGCGCCCTCAAAGCCACCAATGAACTGGGCAGCAACCAGGTGCCAGGGCGCGCCACGCTGCTGGGGCCGCGTTTGGTGGACATTGATGGCACGGCTTACGCCACGCGCAGCATCATCATCGCCACGGGATCACGCCCCCGTGTGCCCGAGGCATGGCTGGCGTTTGGCGACCGCATGCTCACCACCGACACCTTGTTCGAACAACCAACCCTAGGCCCCCGCATTGCAGTGATCGGCATGGGCCCGATTGGAGTGGAGCTGTCGCAAGCGCTCGCGCGGTTGGGCCTGCAGGTGGCTGCGTTCACCACTGGCCACACGCTGGCTGGCTTGAGCGACCCAACGCTGAATGCCGAGCTGGCGGCCCTGCTCAAGCAGGACATGGTGCTGCACATGGGCGCCGAGGCGCAGCTGCGCGAAGTGCCTGGAGGCATTGAAGTCGCCAGCGGCGCCAACCGCGTGGTAGTGGACCAGGTCATCGCCGCCATGGGCCGGGTGCCCAATATTGAACACCTGGGACTGGAGACACTGGGCGTACCGCTGGATGCGCGCGGCCTGCCCACCGTAGACCCACAAACCCAGCAAATTGGCAATTTGCCGGTGTTTCTGGCGGGTGACGCCAACACCCACGCCCCGTTGCTGCACGAGGCGGCCGATGAAGGCCATATTGCAGGCCTGAACGCCCTGGCCACCACTCCCACGCGCTTTCGGCGGCGCACCTTGCTGTCCATCGTGTTCGCCGACCCCAACGTGGCCGTGGTGGGACCGCGCGTGGCCGACATGGACGCGCACAGCACCGTCACCGGCACCGCCAGCTACACAAACCAGGGCCGTGCCCGCACCGCCCAGCGCAACCATGGACGCCTGTGCGTCTATGCGGACCATGCCAGTGGTCGCCTGCTGGGCGCCGAGCTGTGCACCCCTGACGGCGAGCACCTGGCGCACCTGCTGGCCTTGGCCGTGCAGCAGCAACTGACAGTGCACGACCTCTTGGGCATGCCCTTCTATCACCCCACGCTGGAAGAAGGCCTGCGCACCGCCTTGCGCGACGCAGCCCGCCAGCTGCCACACACCCACGCCTCCGACCTGGCCGCCTGCCCAGCCCTTGGGGTACCCGCGCTGGACTAGGCGGAGCACTACAGAGCAGGTCCACGACCGCTGAACATGTAACAACGCTCAAGCCGCGTTCTGCCGCGCCGATAACCCTCCATTGCCCCGAGGAGTCACCATGGACGTCGCCCTGACCAACAGCATCGTCAACACCGCTACCAATCTGGCCAGCGCCAAGACGTCGGACGCCTTGAACATGGTGGTACTGAAAAAGGCGCTGGACATGCAGGCCGTATCGGCCGCCACCATGATCGACGCCATGCAGCAGTCCATGCCCCAGCCCCAGCTGGCCACCAGCGGCACGCTGGGCACCAACGTCAACACCTTCGCCTGAGAGGCTGAGCCCCTCCCGTCTGGGCACCTCAGCGCAAACGCGCAGGCGACAGCCCTTCCACACCCAGGCCCTCGCGCACCAGCTCGTCGGCCAGCGGCTCGCCCCGCAACAGTTGCCGCGCCAGCAACGAGGCGCCCGCCGCGCTCTGAATCCCGTATCCGCCCTGCCCGGCCAGCCAGAAGAAGCCGGGCACGTGGTTGTCCCAGCCGATCACCATGTCGCCATCCGACACGAAGGAGCGCAGCCCGGCCCAGGTGTGCGACGGCCGGCGGATCTGGAAGCGGGTCATTTCCTCGATGTGATAAATCCCGGTGGCCACGTCGAGCTCTTCCGGCACCACATCGTGCGGATGTGTAGGGTCGGCATTGGCCGGCGAGCCCAGTAGTTGCCCCGCGTCGGGCTTGAAGTAAAAGCTCTCGTCGATGCCAATCACGGCTGGCCAGTGGGTGGCATCCATGCCCTCGGGCACCGGGAAGGTGAATGCCGTGCGGCGGCGCGGCTCCAGCCCGATGGGTGGCACACCGGCCAGGCCCGCCACCACATCGGCCCAGGCGCCCGCAGCATTGACGATGGTGGGGGCAGCAAACACCCGCCCATCGGCCAGCGTCACTTGCCATACATCACCCTCGCGGCGCACAGCCATGACCTCGGCGTTCGTCAGCACCTGGCCGCCGCGCTGGCGCAGGCCGCGCAGGTAGCCCTGGTGCAGGGCGTTCACATCAATGTCGGCCGCCTCGGGCTCGCTCATGCCGGCTGCCACAGCCTCGGGTTTGAGGCAGGGCAGCATCGCCAGCAGCTCAGCCTTGTCCACCCATTGCACATTGGGCGAGGTGGCGTGCGCTTCGTCGTAGGTCTGCTTGAGCAGGTCCAGCTGGTCCGGCCCGGCCACATAGACCACGCCCCGGGGTGAGAGGATGGGGTCAGCGCCAAACTCCGCCGGCGGCGCGTCGTAAAACGCGCGGCTCGCCCGCGTCAGCGCCTGGATGTTGGGCGTGCCATAGGTCGCCATGTACAGCGCGGCCGAGCGGCCGGTGGTGTGATAGCCGGGCTGCGATTCGCGCTCCAGCAGCAGCACGCTGGCGCCCTGCCCTGCCGCGCCGGACTGCACCAGTTGCCAGGCCACGGAGGCCCCGGCAATGCCTGCGCCGATGACGATGGTGTCTACGGTTTGCATCTGCTCCTCCTGCTCAAACGGCCGACACCTGTGCGGCCGATGCCGCACGGTCGTCGCGCGGCAGGCTGCGGGCGTCGCGGGGGTCGGGTGCCACGGTCACGATGGAGGTCAGCGCGGGTTCGGCATTGGTTTGCATCAGCTTGGCGATGTCGGGCCGGGGCCGTGCCAGCCCTGCAATGCCCTTGAACGCCTGCTCCAGCGCATGCCCCACGCCCAGCGTGTGCCGGTCGGCACGGAAGCGGCCCACGATCTGCAGGCCAAACGGCATCCCGACGTCGTCCAGCCCACACGGCAAGCTCAGCGCAGGGTGGGTGGTGAGCGTGGTCACATAAGTCAACGCCAGCCATCGGTAGTAGTTGGCCTGCGGCTCGCCGTTGATATGGCTGGCAAACAGCTCGGTCCACGCAAACGGCGACACCGGCGTAGTGGGCGCCAGGATCACGTCGTACTCTTCGTACAGCCCCTGGAACCGCGCCAGGATGCGTGTCTGCTCGGCCTGCGCCCAGGCGCTGTCGAGCAGCGTCATGGCGGCGCCCATTTCGTAGTTGGCGCGGGTGTTGGGGCCCAGGGAGGCGGGGTCGCGCTCGTAGGCCTCGCGCGTGCTGGCCACAAAGGCTTCGGCGCGCAGCACGTCAAAGCAGCGGTGCACATCGCCCAGGTCGATGTCGATGGCGTCGCAACGCGCAAACAGGTGCTTCATGGCCTGTACCTTGCGGCGGAACACGGCACGGATACCGTTGTCCACAGCGCAGGCACCAAAGTCCTCGGTATAAGCCACGCGCAGGCGACTCAGGTCCACGGCTTCGGGCAGAAGGAAGCTCATCGGGTCCAGCGGGTAGCTCAGCGGGTCGCCCGCCGACATGCCCGCCGATGCCGCCAACTGCAGACAGGCCTCTTCCACCGTGCGGCCCATGGGGCCGACCACCGAAATCGGCGTCCAGCCCAGCAGCTTGCGCGAGCTGGGCACCACGCCGGGCGAGGGCCGGAAGCCCACCACCCCGCAGATGGATGCAGGAATGCGCAGCGACCCACCCGTGTCCGAGCCCGTACACACCGGCAGCATGTCGCACGCCAGCGCAGCGGCCGAGCCGCCCGATGAGCCCCCAGCGTTCAGGTTGGGGTTGAACGGATTGCCCGTAGCGCCCCACACGGTGTTGCGCGAATTGGCGCCCGCCCCCATCTCGGGGATGTTGGTCTTGCCCGTGACGATGGCGCCCGCCGCGCGCAAGCGCGCCACCAGCACGTTGTCCTCGGCCGGAATGTGCTCACGGTAGATCTGCGATCCATAGGTGGTCAGCAAGCCCGCCGTGGCCTCCAGGTCCTTCACGCCCATGGGCAGGCCATGCAGCAGGCCCAGTGGTTCGCCGCGCAGCGCGGCTTGCTCGGCCGCTTTGGCCTCGGTGCGGGCGCGGTCGTAGCAGGTGGCGGTGACGGCATTCACATGCGGGTTCACCGCCTCGATGCGGGCGATGCAGGCGTCGAGCAGCTCCACCGGCGAAATCTCACGCGTACCGATGTGATGGAGCAGTTCGTTGGCGGTCAGCTCAACCAGGGCTTGGGCGCTTGTTGTGGTCATCTCGGGCTTGTCTCCTTGTTCTGGTCACACGGGTTCAGTCTGCGGTGATGGCTGCGCGCTGAGCAATGGCGCGCATCAGCGGCAGCTCCTTGTCGATCAGCTCGGCCAACACCTTGGACGAAGCATAGGACGGCTCGAACCCCACCGCGATCATCTTGTCACGCGTTTCGGGGTCCGACACCACCTGGGCCAGCGCCAGCTCCAGGCGTGACTTCACGGCCGGTGGCAGGCCACGCGGCGCCACCATGGCCAGCCAGGTGTCCATCTCCAGGCCGGGGTAGCCACTCTCGGCCAGCGTGGGCACCTTGGGCAGCAGGGCCGAGCGTTTGCCGGATGTCACCGCAATGGCCTTGATCTTGCCGTCCTTGAGCTGCGGCAGCGCGGCCGATACGGTGTCCACCGTGAACGGGATTTGCCCGCCGAGCAGGTCGGTCATCGCAGGCGCGCTGCCCTTGTAGGGCACATGCTGGATCTTGAGACCCGCCGCGTGGAAGAACATCTCGCCTGCAAACTGCGAGGTGGTGCCCGTGCCGAACGAGCCATACGAATACTTGTCGGGCGCCGCCTTCACCAGGGCCACGAACTGCTTCAGGTCGCTGGCTGGCACATCCTTGTTGGCCAGCAGAATCAACCCCGTGCGGCCCGTGATGCCAATGGGGTCAAAGCTCTTGACCGGGTCGTACGGCAGCTTGGCGCGCACGGCGGGGTTGACGGTGAAGGTGGTGCCCGAGCTCATGAGCAGCGTGTAGCCATCCGGCGCCGCCCGCGCCACCGACGTAGCACCGATCACCGTGCCCGCCCCCGCGCGGTTGTCGATCACCACGCTCTGGCCCAACTTGTCACCCAGCTTCTTGCCAATCAGCCGCCCCAGCACATCGGTGGCGCCACCGGGCGGGAACGGAATCACCAGCGTGATCGGCTTGGTGGGGAACGCAGCCTCCTGCGCCATGGCCGGAGTCCACGCAGTGGCCCCCAGGGCGGCACAGAGGACGGCAGACAAAAGCAGTTGCTTGCGGTTCATGGCGTGGCTCCAGATAAAAAAGTGAAAAGAAAAAAGGAGGAAAAAAGGTGGCGGCCCATCAGACCTGCGCAGCCAGCACGGCCCGCCCGCGCTGCACAAAGCCCTGGTACTGCGCATCGGGCACCAGCAGGCCGCCCGTGGTCCACACCAGGTGGGTGGCCTGGTGCAGCACGGCCTCAATGCCCGCGCTGCGCAGCCAGGCCTGCCCGGCCGTGGTACCCGTCAACATGGCCGGGCCGCTGAAGCCTGCGGCAGCCGAGGGCTCGATGCGCTCGCCCAAGGCGTCCAGCACCCGCACCAGCTGCCCAAACAAAGTGTCGTCGGCCACGGTGAACACACCCGACAGCAGCGGACGCATCAGTTCGGCGGCCAGCAGCGACGCACGCGGCACGGCCAGGCCATCGGCCTCGGTGCGATTGGTCAGGCCCCAGTCGTAGACCGAGGGGTGCTGCCCCCCACCTTGCGTTGCATCGGCCGTCATCTGCACCATGAAGCACGGCGACTGCACCGGCTCGGCAAAAAAACAGTGCACATGCGGCCCCAGCACCTGCCGCAGGCCAAAGGTGATGCCTGCAGGCGCACCGCCCACACCGCAGGGCAGGTAGACGATGAGCGGGTGCTCGGCATCCACCGCCACGCCCTGCTCGGCCAGTTGCTTTTGCAGGTGCAGCGCCGCTGCGCTGTAGCCCAGCAGCAGCGAGAACGATTGCTCGTCGTCCACAAAGTGGCACTGCGGGTTGCTGGCCGCCTCGGCACGGCCTGCGGCCACGGCGCGTTCGTAGTCGCCCGCGTGCTCCACCACCTGCACGCCACGCTGGCGCAGGCGGTCTTTCTTCCATTCCTTGGCATCGGCCGACATGTGCACCGTGGCCTGGAAGCCCAGGGCCGATGCCACCACACCAATGCTCATGCCCAGGTTGCCGGTAGAACCCACCGCCACCTGGTAACGACCCAGCAGCTCGCGCGCCTGCGGCGTCGCCAGCGCTCGGTAGTCGCCCCCGGGCTCTACCAAACCATGCTGCAGCGCCAGCCCCTCGGCAAACTCCAGCACCTCGTGCATGCCGCCGCGCGCCTTGATGGAGCCAGCGACGGGCAGGCTGTGATCGGCCTTGATGAAAAGGCTCCCTTGCGCCTCGGCCAAGCCCAGTGCAGGCGCCAGCGCCGCAGCAGGCAGCAAGGGCGACTCCACCACGCCCCCGGTGGCGGCGAGCTCGGGGAACACCTGCGCCAGCAGCCCGGCAAAACGGGCCAGGCGGGCAGCCGCTCCTTGCGTATCATCCAGACTAATGGTTCTGCCCAGTGCAGACAGCGCGGCGGAGGGCTGTGCCTGCCGCGCCGAGTTGGTCCACAAAGCAGGCTGGGCATTGCGCAAACGGGCAGTCAGTAAGGCATCCAAGGCAGGTTGGGTTTCGGCAGTCGTCATGGCAGCTATGTCTCGAAGAGTGTTGCCCCCATTCTTTGCCGGTCACGCCCCCGTCACAAACCATTTATATTGAGCACATCATTAGTATTAATAATGGATATTCGCCTCTCCCCCTCCCTGCTCGCCTGGCTGCGCAGTTTTGATGCAGCCGCCCGCCACGGCAGCTTCACCAAGGCGGCGGCCGAGCTGTGCATCACCCAGGGCGCCGTGAGCCAGCAGGTCAAGCAGCTCGAAGACTGGCTGCGCCGCCCGCTGTTCTTGCGCACGCCTCGCGCCCTGGTGCCTACGCCCGAGGGCAAATGGCTGGCCGTGGTGCTGCGCGAGAGCTTTGACGCCATCGAAAGCACCCTGGCCCAGATGCGCCAGCCCGCAGAGGCCGCCACCGCCACGCTGAGCTGCTCGCCCTCGTTTGCCATGAGCTGGCTCACCCCCCGGCTGGGCGACTTCTTTCGCCAGCACCCCCATACCGGGCTGCGCGTATTTGGCGAGTTCCACACCCTGGACCGCACCCGCATGGTGCGCGACGGCGTGGAAGCCGCCGTGCGCTTTGACCTGGGTGGTTACCGCGACCTGAATGCCACCGTGTTCCTGGACGAATGGCTAATCCCTGTGGCCAGCCCCGAGTTTCTCGCCCGGCACTCGCCCATCAGCGCGCCCGACGATCTGCACGGCGAATGGCTGCTGCACGACGGTAGCGCCTGGGACGGCGCAGACACCTATGAAGAATGGCAACACTGGTATGCGCAGATGGGCGCCACGCCACCGCCCTGGGCGGGCGGCCAGCAGTTCAACCTGTCTCAACTCGCCCTGGGCGCCGCGCTGGCCGGCCAGGGCATTGCCATGGGCCGCGCCGCGCTGGTGCTGCAGGATGTGAAGGCCGGGCGCCTGGTGCCGCTGCTGGGGCGCAGCGTGACATCGCGCGCGGCCTATTCGTTTGTGACCACCACGCACCCTAGCCCGGCAATGGAGCTGGTGAAAGAGTGGCTGCTGGAGGAGGCGCAGCGGTTTTGCACAGAGCGCAGCGAGGTATTGCCTCCGTTGGCTTCGCTCTAAACCGAGCATGGCGGCGACAATTTGTATATTTATATACTCTTTGTTCTGAAAAAGAGTATAAATATCATCATGTCAAACGATCTCATCCCCGCTCTCGCCGCCGCCCGCAAAGCCCACCAGATGACCCAGGCCCAGTTGGCCGAAAGTGCAGGTCTCTCCCGCATGACGGTGCAGCGCACCGAAGGCGGCGATCTGGACCCCCGCTATTCCACCCTGGCCGAAATGGCGCGGGTGCTGGGCATGGACATCATTGCCGTACCCAGCAGCCTGCGGCCCAGCCTGGAGGCATTCATTCAGGCCGGTGGCAAGTTTCTGGGCCAGCCCGAGGGGGTGGATGCGCCGCCCTCGGTGGTGGACAGCCTGCGCCGCTGACCCTGACGACGCACCACCCTACCGCACTGCCCAGCCCAAGCCCCATGAGCACCTCCATCCGTTACCTGCGCCTGTACCTGCACCGCCCCCCGCAGGCGGACGGCAGTGCGGGCGAGTCAGGTACAACAGCCAACCGTCGTGAGGCCATCGGCTACCTCTCGCAATACGGCGACATCCTGCGTGTGTCGTTTGACGAGAGCTACATCCGCAACCCGCAGCGCCCCACCCTGTCGCTCAGCTACCAGGGTGCGGACGAGGCCGCCACGCAGCAGATCCTGGCATCAGCACGCGATGCGCGGCTGGTGCGCACCGATGGGCGCTGGCCCGTGTACTTCCAGAACCTGCTGCCCGAAGGCCACAACCGCGAGCGGCTGGCGCGCGAGCGCGGCTGCAGCCCCGACGACGAGTTCGAGCTGCTGGCCGCTGCAGGCCATGACCTGATGGGCGCGCTGGAGGTGGAGCCCGTGCCCGCGCAAGACGGCATCCCGGACGTGGTGCGCTACTGGCACACCACACAGGGGCTGGATGTGCTGGAGCCGGGGTTTGTGGAGTTCCCGGTGGAAGACGCAGCCTCGCTCCCCGGCGTGGGGACCAAGTTCAGCGCGGTACAGGACGGCCGACGCTACACCGTGCACCGCCAGGGCGCGGCGGGCAGCGTGATTTTGAAGCTGCCTACCAGCGCGCACCCGGACCTGGTGGCAAACGAGTACACCGGCTACCAGCTGTGCAAGGCACTGGGGCTGAACGTGGCCGATGTGCGCGTCATCACCCGCGCCGAGGCCGACCTGCCCGACACCGTGCCCTTCAACGACATCCTGGCCGTGCAGCGCTTTGACCACCTGCCCGGCGGCGCCCGTGTGCACATGGAGGAGTTCAACCAGGTGCTGGGCTACACGCCCCGCCAAAAATACGGCAAGTCGCACGGCAAGGGGGTATTGCACGACTGGGCCACCATGCTGCGTGTGCTCAACCGCCTGAGCCGGCAGCCGGTGCAGGACACGCGAGAATTTCTCGCGCGCATGGTGGCCTTCATCCTGATGGGCAACACCGACGCCCACCTGAAAAACTGGGCCCTGATCTACCCCGACGGCCGCGTGCCCCAACTGGCCCCGCTGTATGACCCGGTGTGCGTGGCCGCGTTTTTTGATGGCGTGCCAGACCAGCAGTACGCCGTGAACCGAGCCATCGACAAAACCCTGCGGGCGCTCACCTGGGATGACATGGAAGGCCTGATGAAATCCGCCGGGCTGCTGCGCGTGCCCCGGCACCTGGCGCTGCTGCGGGATGTGGTGAAACAGGCGCAGGCCGACTGGCCCGCATTGTTGCGTGATGCACCACCGGCCGTGCAGGCCACCGTGCAGCAACGGCTGACGGGGGCTACGGTGCTGGGGCAAATCGCCAGCCGCAGCGCCATGAATTGACGTCAAAATGCTCTTACTTTGATAGCCGTTAACGCATATTTCACTTGCGCTACAGGCCTGTCAGGTTCCGATTTTCGTCTCCAGCGCCTCATAGGGTGCACGCTCAGCCCGTGGTTCGGCGGGCGCGCTGGTAGTCTTCACACCGGCGCCCCAAACCACGCCCCCACCCCCGCCGTGATGGCCATGGCCAGAGCCCCCCAGAAGGTCACGCGCCAGGCCCCCACGGCCATGCTTGCGCCACCTGTGCGGGCTGCCACAGCCCCCAGCAGCGCCAAAAAGATCAGCGCCGAGCCCGCCACCGCGTACAGCAGACTGCTGGCGGGCGCCACCACGGCAACAGCCAGCGGCAGTGCTGCTCCTACCGCAAAGCTGGCGGCTGATGTAAGGGCCGCTTGCACCGGACGGGCAGCCAGCGCCGGGGACACATTCAACTCGTCTCGCGCGTGTGCGCCCAGCGCGTCGTGCGCCATCAGCTGCGCTGACACCTGCTGGGCCAGCTCGGGGGTCAGGCCCCGGCCGACGTAGATGGCGGTCAGTTCGCGCGCCTCAGCAGCAGGGTCTGTGGCCAGCTCCGCGCGCTCGCGGTCAAGGTCTGCCTTTTCGGTGTCGGCCTGCGAATGCACCGACACATATTCGCCCGCAGCCATCGACATGGCGCCCGCCACCAGCCCAGCGACCGCCGTCACCACGATGGTGGAGTGGCTCGATTGCGCAGCCGCCACGCCCAACACCAGGCTGGCGGTGGACACGATGCCGTCATTGGCCCCCAGCACAGCGGCGCGTAGCCAGCCAATGCGGTCGGAGCGGTGGCCCTCGGTGTGAGCACGGCGCGCGGTATGGGGCATGGGGGCTTCCAAAGTCAAAGGTACAAGCCAGCACCATACATGCACACTCCCGACAAGACAAACCAACAGGTAGCCGCAGCGGGCTCTTACATCCTCTTGCACCGCCGCCAACACGATGCCAGCGGTTTTGGATTATCTTGGTGGGCCGCGCTGCCGCCCACCTCTCGGCTGAAACCTGCAAAGGGCTGCCGTTTGCAGGCTCCCAGCGCTAGCAGACCTACAACCCAAAGGACGCCCGTGGCCAAAATTCTGGAAGTGAAATACGAGAACCAGGCCGATGCACGCGTGTGCGAAGTGGCCTACGAGAGCCAGGCCGACCTGTGCTGGCACGAGGTCGCCTACGCCACACAAGCCACAGGCGATGCGTCCTGGTTCTTTGTGAACTACGAGAACCAGGCCAGCTTCAAAATATTCAAGGTCAAGCGCGAGAGCCAGGCGGACCTCAAGGTCTTCAAAGTGGCACATGCAGACCAAGCGGGCTGGCGCACCCAGGGGCATGCGCTCAAGGGCAAGCTGGCCTGACGAAGCCCGATGGGCCTACCACAAAGCCCCTCGGGTATGCGTGACCACACTACGCCCTGTGTTGGTCTCAGCCAGTCTCACCCACCCACGCACTTTTGCAGCTGCTCGCCCAGCCCCGTGGCGCCCAGGCGCACCACATCACCAGGCTTGAGGAACCACGGCGCGGGCTTTTGCCCCAGGCCCACGCCTGCAGGCGTGCCGCTCAGGATGAGGTCACCCGGCTCCAGGGTCATGAACTGGCTGATGTACGACACCACGGTGGGCACGCCAAAAATGAAATTGTGCGTGCTGCCGTTTTGCACACGTTGGCCATTCACCTCCAGCCACAGGTCGATGGCGTGGGGGTCGGCCACCTCATCGGCCGTCACCAGCCAGGGGCCGATGGGCGCGAAGGTGTCGTAGCTTTTGCCCTTGTCCCACTGCCCGCCACGCTCCAACTGCCAGGCGCGCTCGGACACATCGTTGGCCAGCACATAACCGGCGACATGGGCCAGCGCGTCGGCCTCGGACACATGGCGGGCGCGGGTGCCGATGACGATGCCCAGCTCCACCTCCCAGTCGGTCTTGGTGGCGCCGGGCGGTATCCGCACATCATCGTTGGGGCCGCTCAGCGCGGTCACGGCCTTCATGAACAGCACCGGCTCGGCGGGTGGCTGCATGCCCGCCTCCTTGGCGTGGTCGGCATAGTTGAGGCCCACGCACACGATCTTGCCCACACCGCCCACCGGACTGCCCAGGCGGGGCGAGCCGTAGACGGCAGGCAGGCGGCGCGCGTCAATGGCGGCCAGCGCCGACAGGGCGCGCGGGCTGAGCTGCGCGGGGCCGATATCGGGCAACAGCATGGACAGGTCGCGCAGCGTGCCTTGGGCGTCCACCAGACCGGGGCGTTCTGCACCAGGCTGGCCGTATCGAATGAGTTTCATGGGGTGTCCTTGTCTCTATGGATGAATCCAGGGCCCAGAGGGCGTACCACTCGGCAGCATAGCGGCACACCGACTTGCGCGCGTGCACCAATGGCCGCCCCGGGCTTGCCCGATGACGACGCCCCGACGCCAGCGCACCGCCCCATGCGCGCGTAACATCACGGGGGCCGCCGCATCACCGAACAGCTATCACAATGATAGCTATCAAGGAATGAATTACCGGCGCATCAGCCACTTTTCACTGAATCTTGCACCCATGGCACCCGCCACCGCCTCACCCCCCCCCACCGAGACGCCTGCGCGCCCGCAGCCCCGCAACCCGACCGATCTGTTTTGGTCCTTCACCTGGCTGGCGCTGCAGGGTTTTGGCGGTGTTCTGGCGGTCGTGCAGCGCGAACTGGTGGAGAAAAAACGCTGGATGACGAATGAGGAGTTTGTCGAAGACTGGGCCGTGGCGCAGATCATGCCGGGCCCCAACGTGGTCAACCTCAGCATCATGATCGGGGACCGCTACTTTGGCCTGCGCGGCGCGTTTGCCGCGCTGGCGGGCATGCTGACGTTTCCGCTGATGCTGGTGCTGGCGCTGGCGCTGGTGTATGCGCAGTTCTCTGCCCAACCGGCCGTGGCAGGCGCGTTGCGTGGCATGGGGGCCGTGGCGGCAGGCCTGATTGCCGGGGTGGGTATCAAGCTGTTTGTCTCCATCCGCAACCATCCGCTCGGCCGCCCCCTGTGCCTGGCCATCACGGCGCTGACCATCGTGGCCATGGCCTGGCTGCGCTGGCCGCTGTTCTGGATCCTGCCGGTGATCGGCGGGGCCGCCTGCCTGCTGACCTGGAGAAAGCTCGCACCATGAGCAGCACCGCCCCCCTCACCGCGCCGCTGATGGCCCTGAGCATCGGCGACTGGTTCAACCTGTTCCTGTACTACCTGTCGCTGTCGCTGCTGGCGGTGGGTGGCGCCATTGCCACCGCGCCCGACATGCACCGCTTTCTGGTCGAACGCCAGGCGTGGCTGACCGACCCGCAGTTCAACGCCTCCATCGCCATCGCCCAGGCCGCACCGGGCCCCAATGTGCTGTTCATCGCCCTGCTGGGCTGGAACGTGGGCATCAACGCAGGCGGCCCCGGTGTGGCTGGCTGGCTGCTGGGCGCGCTGGGCATGGCGGTGTGCATGCTGGGCGTGATGCTGCCCAGCAGCCTGCTGACCTGGACGGCCACGCGCTGGGGCCACCGCAACCGCGAGCGGCGCGGCGTGCGCGCGTTCAAGCAAGGCATGGCCCCGGTGGTGATCGGCCTGCTGGTGGCTACGTCCTGGGTGCTGGCGCGCGCTCATGGCGAATGGACCACCGACTGGCCCCTGTGGCTGCTGACCGCCACGGCCACGGTGCTGGTGTGGCGCACCAAGCTGCACCTGCTGTGGATGCTGGGCGCCGGTGCACTGCTGGGTGCGCTGGGGCTGGTCTGACGGTTTGGAAGGCCGGGGTGCGCTGCGCAACCCCGGCAACTGGCACGATTTCTTTCTCTTTTTTGAAAGGCACATCCATGCAACTCCGTTCCCTCGGCCGCTCGGGCCTGCAGGTCTCGCCCTTGTGTTTTGGCGGCAATGTGTTTGGCTGGACGGCCGATGAAGCCACCTCGTTCGCACTGCTCGACGCGTGGGTGGACGCAGGCTTCAACTTCATCGACACCGCCGATGTGTACTCGCGCTGGGCGCCAGGGCACACAGGGGGTGAATCCGAATCGGCGATCGGCCGCTGGCTCAAGCGCAGCGGCAAGCGCCATCGCATCGTGCTGGCCACCAAGGTGGGCAAGGGCATGGGGGATGGCAAGGTGGGCCTGCGCCCCGCCTACATCCGCCAGGCGGTGGAGGCATCGCTGCAGCGGCTGCAGACCGACCACATCGACCTGTACCAGTCACACGACGACGACACCACCGTGCCGCTGGCCGACACACTGGGCGCGTATGCCGACCTCATCCGCGCCGGCAAAGTGCGTGCCATTGGCGCCTCCAACTACAGCGCCGCGCGCTTGCAGGAGGCGCTGCAGACCAGCGAACGCCTGGGCCTGCCGCGCTACGAAAGCCTGCAGCCGCTGTTCAACCTGTATGACCGTGCCGTGTTTGAAGACGCGCTGCAGCCGCTGTGTGTGCAGCAGCAGGTCGGCGTGATCAACTTCTACGCGCTGGCAGCCGGGTTCCTCACCGGCAAATACCGCACGGCAGCCGACGCCACCAAGAGCGCACGCGGCGCCAACACCACGGCCAAGTACCTCAACGACCGGGGGCTGCGCATTCTGGCGGCGCTGGACGCCGTCGCACACCGCTACAACGCCACGCCCGGCCAAGTGGCCGTGGCCTGGCAGATGGTGCAACCGGGCATCACCGCACCCATTGCCAGCGCCACGTCGGTGGCCCAGCTGCACGAGTTGGTCAAGGCCACCCAGCTGCAACTGGACAGCGATGCACTGTCCCAGCTGGACGCTGCCAGCACCCAAGGCTGAACCCAACAAAAAAGGGCCCGCGCGTGCGCAGGCCCTAGGCGTATGGCTTGACGGGTTGCGGGCTGAATGGAATGACGCCCCCTCGGCCCATCAGCTGATCCGGCGACCGTTCTCCGCGTAGATCGCCAGGTAGATGGCGTCCGAGCCGATGTAGGGCGCCTTGTTGCCAAAGCCCACGTTGAAGTCGCCAAACGACAGAGACCGGATGGCCATCAGCCCGGCGCGCAGGCGTTCGCGCGTGGGCTCCTTGCCTGCGTTCTTCAGGCCTTCGATCATGATCTGGGCGTTGAGCCAGCCCTCCAGCGCGCTGTTGCTGTTCAGGAATGCCGGGTCGCCGCCAGTCGCCTTCATCGTGGCCTGGAACTTGCGCACCGCCACCGATTTTTGCGAATTGGCGTCGGGGAACACTTGCACCAGCGCCAGGCCACGCGTGGAGGCAGCCAGCTTGGGCAGCTCCGACGAGATCACCGTGACGGACAGGCCTGCCAGCGGCACACCTTGCGCCTTGGCGCGGAAGGCCTGCACAAACGCGGTGTTGGCCGTGCCCGTGGTGGCCAGCAGCACGGCGCCGGGGCGCTCGGCCGCCACCTTATCGGCCAGCTCGGCGCCGTTCTTGCCGTCCACGGCCAGCGCAAACTCGCCGCCGCGCTCGACCTTGATCTCGTCCAGCGCGGTGGACATGTCCTTGAGCACCTCTTTGCCAAACGGGTTGTCCAGATACACCACCGCAATGCGCTTGAGGCCCATCTCCACGATCTGCTTGACCAGGCGCTGGGTTTCTTCGCGGTAGCTGGGGCGCAGGAAGAACACGTGCTTGTTGGCCGCCGCACGCAGCGATGTGGCGCCGGTCACCGGGCCCACGGTGGGGATTCCCTTGGACTCGATGAGCGGCAGGATGGACGCGGTGTTGGCCGTGCCCAGCGGCGAGATGAGCGCGAACACCGACTGAGCATCGACCATGTCGGTCACGTTCTTGAGCGTGCGCGCAGCCACGTAGCCGTCGTCCTTGACCTCCATGCGGATTTCGCGGCCCAACACGCCGCCAGCGGCATTCACCTCGGCAAACGCGGCCTTCATGCCCGCCACCTGCTCAATGCCTGCCTGGCCGAGCGGGCCCGTCAGGGCAATGGAACAGCCCAGGGTGATGGAGCGCGCAGTCAACGCCTCCTCGGCCGCCATCGCGGTGTGGGCCCATGCGGGCAGGCCAGTGGCGGCAACGGCCTGGGTGGCACGCAAAAGAAAGTGGCGACGGCTCATGGTGTGCAGGGCAGATAAAACAAAGGTGGGGCAGGCTACCGGCCAGAGCGCCTCCCCGCCTGTCAGCTGTGCGACAAAGGGTGGCAGGAGTACGTCAAATCAGGGTTTCTACCGGGATTCGACAGCGTGTGAGCCCCTGCAGCACCGCGCAACCCGGGACTGAGCGCCTGCGCCACGCACACCCGCTCAATCGCCCAGCAACTGCGGCAGCACCGTCGCCGCCGTGCCGCGCAGCACCGCGTGCGCTGCATCGTCCAACGCACTGGGCGCGGGGTTGAGCACCACCACCCTGGCACCGGCGGCCCGAGCCTGGTGGGCCAGACTGGCTGCGGGATACACCGCACCGGCCGTGCCCACCACCAGCATCAGGTCGCACTGGTTGGCCGCCTGTTCGGCGGCCTCCAACGTCGCCAGCGGCAAAGGCTCTCCAAACCACACCACGCCCGGACGCAGCAGGTTGCCGCAGCGGTCGCAGTACGGCGGGTGGCCGGCCACTGCGTGGTCGATGAAGCAGCAGTTGCGCGGGGTGTCGAGCCAGCGGTCCTGAAAAATGTCGCCGTGCAGGCACAGCACGCCGGTGCTGCCCGCGCGCTGGTGCAGCCCGTCCACGTTCTGGGTGATGAGGGTGATGCAGTCGGGGTGGCGGCGCTGAAAGTCGGCCAGCGCCAGATGCCCTGCGTTGGGCGACACGCCAGCCAGCAGGTCGCGCCGGTACTGGTACCAGTCCCACACCCGCTGTGGGTGGGCGCGAAAGCCTGCCTCGGTCGCCATGTCTTCGGGGCGAAACTGCGCCCAGTACCCCGTCTGCGCATCGCGGAAGGTGGGCACGCCAGATTCGGCGCTGACCCCGGCGCCCGTCAGCACGGCGATGCGCTGGCTTTGCCGGACCCAGGCTTTCACGGTGTCCAGCATGGTGCCTTCCCCGGTGGAGCCAGCGGGCCGAGGATCAAGTCCTCTGGCGCAGCGCCTCGTACAGGCACACGCCGCTGGCCACGGACACGTTCAGGCTCTCGACCGCGCCCTTCATGGGGATGCTGACCAGCTCATCGCAGGTCTTGCGCGTGAGCTGGCGCATGCCGTCGCCCTCGGCGCCCAGCACCAGGGCCACGGGGCCTTTCAGGTCCACCTGATAAATGGTCTTGGGCGCATCGTCGCTGGTGCCGATGCACCAGATGTTGCGCTCCTTGAGTTCGTTCAGGGTGCGCGAGAGGTTGGTGACCATGAAATACGGCATGGTCTCCGCCGCACCGCTGGCCACCTTGGCCACAGTGGCGTTGATGCCCACGGCGTGGTCCTTGGGGGCGATGACGGCATGGGCACCCGCGCCGTCGGCCACGCGCAGGCAGGCGCCCAGGTTGTGCGGGTCGGTCACGCCGTCCAGCACCAGCAGCAGGGGCTGCTCGATGCCTGCGGCTTCGAGGTTTTCCAGCAGCTCATCGAGCGAGGTGACCTGCGCCACGGGCTCCACGCGCGCGGCCACCCCCTGGTGGCCATGGCTGCCCGCCAGCTTGGCAATGCGCACGCTGTCGGCTTCGATGAGGCGGGCACCGGCCTCGCGGGCACGGTCGAGAAACTGGCGCATGCGTGCATCGCGGCGCGTGGCTTCGTAGTAAATCTCGATGATGGATTGCGGCGCGGTCTTCAGACGCACGCCCACGGCGTGAAAGCCGAAGAGAACTTTGGGGCTGGACATGGGGGGATTATCCGCTGGGCGCAGCCCACTCCCTCAGACCACTATCAAATTCATAGCTGCTTGCGCATGTTTCACTAGCGCCTGCGGCCCAAAACACTCAAAAACCCCGCCCACCACTCACACCACGCGCCCTGCATCGATCGTGATGCGCCGCTCGCACTGCGCGGCGATCGCGCGGTCGTGGGTCACCAGCACCAGCGTTGTGCCCAACTCGCGATTGAGCTCGAACATGAGCTTCATGATGGTTTCGCCGGTCGCAAAGTCCAGGCTGCCCGTGGGCTCATCGGCCAGTAGCACGGCAGGCTGCACCACAAACGCCCGGGCCAGGGCCACGCGCTGCTGCTCGCCGCCCGACAGCACCTTGGGGTAGTGTGACAGGCGCTGCCCCAGCCCCACGCGCGCCAGCATCTCGGTGGCGGCTTTGCGTGCATCGCGGCGGTCGGCCAGCTCCAGCGGCAGCATGACGTTCTCCAGCGCTGTGAGGTTGCCCATGAGCTGGAAGCTCTGGAACACAAAACCCACCTTCTGGGCCCGCAATGCAGCCCGCGCATCTTCATCGATGGCAAACAGGTCGTGGCCGTCCAGCCGCACCGTTCCGCGCGTGGGGGTATCGAGACCCGCGATGATGGACAGCAGCGTGCTCTTGCCCGACCCCGAGGCGCCAACGATGGCCGCCGTTTCCCTGGCTGCCAGGCGGAAATCGATATCCCGCAGAATGTCGAGGGTTCCGGTGGAATCCGTCACCGACTTGAACACATGCTCCACGGCAATGATGGGGGTGGCTGGGGGTGTCTTGGGCAGTGGGGAGGGTTCGGACATGAAAGGCTCTTTACTTTGATTCGCAATCTGCAGCAACGGCGCCACTTTATCCTGAGCGCATCTATCGGCCTGGTGGTGGGGCTTTGTGCGCCCATAGCCTTTGCGCAGGCCGCCGCCAAGGCAGGGACTGCCGGACACCCTTCCGTGATTCTGGTGCTGGGGGATTCGCTCAGCGCCGAATACGGCCTGGCGCGGGGCACGGGCTGGGTGGCACTGCTGGAAAAACAACTGGCGCAAGACAAGCTTGCTGCCACCGTGGTCAATGCCAGCGTGAGCGGCGAGACCACCTCGGGCGGCCGCTCGCGCCTGGCTGCACTGCTCGCGCAGCACAAGCCCAGCCATGTGGTGATTGAACTGGGGGGCAACGATGCCCTGCGCGGCCTGCCGCTCAAGAACACCGAAGAGAACCTGGCCTGGATGACCCAGGCGGCGCAAAAGGCCGGGGCCAAGGTCTTGCTGGTGGGTATACAGGTGCCGCCCAACTATGGCACCGACTACGCGAACAAGTTTGCGGGCCTGTTCACCACCGTGGCGCAGGCCCACAAGGCGGCTGTGGTGCCATTTTTCTTGAAGGGTGTGGCTGACGGACCGGACCCGACCCGCCTGTTCCAGCCCGACCGCATTCACCCTCGCGCCGAAGCGCATCCGCAAATGCTGGCCAACGTGTGGCCAGAACTCAAAAAGCTGCTGCGTTAGGGATTCGCTGCGCGAATCGAGCGGTCAGTGTGCGCTGCAGATCGGGAGGGGCTGCCAGGCGCAAAACGCAGCAATAGCCGTAGCTATTGAGAGTATTTGCAACGCTGCAGACCGCCAGAGACCGCAGATGCACAGGGCGCGGCGATTGGTGCAGCGGACCCCTGTGACGCAGCCAGGTCACTCAGCCTGCAGGCTGCTCGGGATGGCCTGCAGCGCCCGCTGGCTGGTCGTCAGCGGGCTGGTCATCCCCATGCGGATCGTTCGGCCTGCGCTGTGTTTTGGCCCTCAGCTTCTCTTCCTTTTTTTGTTTTTTGGCGAGTTCGCGCTGGCGTTTTTCGTATCCGTAGTTGGGTGTTGCCAAGGTAGTTGCTTCCTGAAGTTGAGACTCACTGTAACAGGACGGGGTTTTCAGGCCCCTGCCGGGGTGCGCTGCAGCGGAATGACGGCAGCTCGGTACGCATGCCAGCTGGCAAAGCCCAGCACAGGCCCCGCCAGCACCAGGCCCACCCCCCAAAACCACAGCGAGACGGCCACGATGAGGGTGATCAATGCGCCCCACAGCAGCATCACGCCGGGGTTTTCAATCACCACACGCATGCTGGTGATGCCCGCAGTCAGCGCGTCGGTGTCGCGGTCCAGAATCATGGGGATGGACACCACGGAGGTGGAAAACACCAGCGCCGCAAACACACCGCCCACCACCGTGTACACCGCCACAAAGCTCCAGTTCTGCGGGTTGAACACCGCCTGCAGCACACCGGTGGTCGAGGGCATGCCGGTGTTGAAGAACACGGCAAACACCACCAGCGAGGCCCTGCCCCAAAGCAGCTCCAGCACCACCAGCACCAGCACCAGCATGCCCATGCTGCCCATGTGGCTGTCCCAGCAGGTAAGGGATTCGCTCAGCTGCGGCTTCAGGCCCGCCTCGCGCCGACGGCTGGTGTCGTAAAGCCCCATGGCCAGAAAAGGCCCCACCAGCAGACAGCCACTGGCGAGCGACATGGTGTATTCAGGCCGCGTGCGGAACACCCAGCCCAGCACCCCCGCCATGACCCAGAAGCACACGCCATAGAAAACAGCAATGCCCGGCGCGGCGCGCACATCGTCCAGGCCGCGCCGCAGCCACCGGAAGGGGTCGGCCACGCGCAACGGCTGCAGCTGCACGGGCTGGGCGGTCTGGGCCTTCACGCGGTCGGCAATGGCCTCAGCCTGCCGGGCCTCGGAGGTGTCTGGGGTGCCAAGGGTGTCCGGCGCAGGCTTGGAGGATGTCGCGTTCATGCCGCCACACTAAGCCCGCCCGTTCGGCTGCGCCACTGAGGAAAGCCCGTATCCCACACGAAATCCAGCGGCAGTGGGCCGCGCCGGACCCTTGCCGAGGCCGCTCAGCCCTGGGTTAAGGCGCGTTCCATCGCCTGTTGCAGGTCGCGCCGCAGGTCCTCCACAGCCTCCAGGCCGATCGAAAACCGCACCAGCGTGCCAGGCTTCAAATGGGCGGGCGGCCGACTGCGCATACTGGCAATGTTGTAAGGGACGACCAGGCTCATGGGGCCGCCCCAGCTGTAGCCCAGCTTGAACAAGCGCAAGCCGTCGCAGAAGGCATCCACCTGCTGTTGCGTGTACCGGGCGTCGATCATCACGCTGAACAGGCCAGCTGCCAGCCCCTGCCCGCCGTGAGCGGCACCACACAGGGCCTTCCAGTGCGCATGGCCGGGCGCGCCTTCCAGCGCGGGGTGCAGCACTTGCGCAATGACGGGTTGCTGCTGAAACCACCGCGCCAGCTGGCGGGCAGCGTCATCGTGGGCGCGATAGCGCAGTCCGATGCTGGGCAGCGCACGCAGCACGGCCTCGGCGTCGTTGGCCCCCACGCCCAGTCCCAGCCGCATGTGCGTCAGCTTGATCTTCATGTGCAGGCCCGGGTCGCGCGTGATCACGCTGCCCATGAGCACATCACCTCCACCGCTCGGATACTTGGTGAGCGCATGGGCCGAGATGTCCACCCCCAGGCTGCCGTCGCCCGTCAGGTCAAAGGGCGCAAACGCCAGGCCCGCGCCCCAGGTGTTGTCCAGCGCGGTTGTCACGCCCCTATCGCGGCAAATGCGCACCTGCTCGCACAGGTCCGGAAACTCCATGCTGACAGAGCCCGGCGCCTCCAGCCAGACCAGACGGGTGGCCGGCGTGATGCGGGCAGCCAGGTCGGCCGGATCCAACGGGTCGTAAAACACATGGGTGATCCCGAACCGGGCGAGTTCGCCATTGGCCAGATCCTTGCCGGGCCCGTAGGCGTTGTCGGGAATCAGCACCTCATCGCCGGGCTTGAGGAGCGCCAACCCCACGTTGGCAATGGCCGCCAAGCCACTGGGCACCAGCACACACTGCAGACCGCCCTCCAGCGCACACAGGCGCTCTTCGAGGATGAAGGTCGTGGGCGTGCCGTGCAGCCCGTAGGTGTAGCCGCTTTTGTCTTTCCACTCGCGCGAGCGCATGGCCGCAACGCTGGGAAAGATGACGGTGGAGGCCTTGAAAACCCCTGGTTGGGGGGCTACAAACCCGGCGGGAGGCTGGTAGTCGTGGTGGACGATATGGGTGGCAAGATCAATGTCGTGGTCTTTCATGCCAGCCATGGTAGCGCGCCGCCCGGAGTGACCCGGGCGGCGCTTAGATCGATTGGCGATCACACCGCAGGGCTTGGGATGCATGCACCACAAGCCCTGCAGGTTGGCATTAACCAGCCGTTACGACCAGCTGGTTGTTCACCGAGGTCACGCCACTCACGCCCTTGGCGATGGTCTCGGCGCGGTCACGGGCCACCGTGGAGGGTGCGGGCCCGTTCAGCGTGACCTTGCCGTTGACAGTGTCTACATTGATCTTGACGGCGCTCAGGTCGGGGTCCTTGGCCAAGCCCGCGCTCACCTGGGCGGTGATGGTGGCATCGTCGATCACGCCCTTGGCAGAGTTGGCTGCCTGTTTGGCCGTGGCTTCCGCATTGGCCGCGCCCTGTTCCATCTTGTTCTCTGCGTTCTGCATCGCGCCCTCGGCCTTCACACGTGCGTCAGCTGCGGCTTGTTCGGTCTTTTCGACGGCAGAGTCCAGGCGCTGGCCCACGGTGGGCTCTTCGGTCTTGTTGCAGGCGGCCAGGCCCAAGGCCAGGGCACTCACGGCCAGAATGCTCGCAACGCGATGGGCGGGACGGTCGATCAGATTCTTGGGGTTCATGCAATGACTCCTTGCGGTTGAAACATGACCTCACTGTAGGCAGCGGGCCGCGGCTTGCGGGTCGGACATCGCCGAAGTGCTTGTAGGACGGCAACGCCAGCCGCGCATCGACCGCAGTCCCTGCTGAGCGGGTGACAATCGGGGCATGACCGTGTCTTCGCTCGCCCGTTGGCTTCCTTTTTTGAAATGGCCCCGCCCTGACCGACAACTGCTCAAAGGAGAGTTCTGGGCGGGCATGACGGTAGGGCTGATGCTTGTGCCGCAGGGTGTGGCCTATGCGGCGCTGGCGGGCATGCCGCTGGTCACGGGCATTTACGCATCGCTGATTCCGGCGTTGGTCGCCGTGCTGTTCAGTTCATCCACCCGGCTGGGGGTGGGGCCCACGGCGCTCACCAGTTTGCTGATCGGCGCCTCGCTCACCGGCCTGGCCGAGCCAGGCAGTGCGCAGTGGGTGGCCCTGGCGGCATGGATGGCCCTGCTGTCGGGTCTGCTGCAGATGGTGATGGGCATGGCGCGCTTTGGCTGGTTGCTCAACCTCGTGACCTCACCCGTACTCAATGGTTTTACGCAGGCGGCGGCCTTGCTGATCCTGGGGTCGCAGTTGGGTGCACTGACCGGGTTGCGGGCTGCCGACTGGGGCGCCCTGCTGTCTACGCCATCACTGGGGCTGTTCGACCTGACTGCAGCGGGCTTCGGCCTGGGAAGCCTCGCTTTGCTGATGCTGGCGCGCCGCGTGTTGCCCCAGTTCCCGGCGGCCATCGTGGTGGTGGGTGCTGCGGGTGCTCTGAGCTGGGCCCTGGGTTATGCCGATGCAGGTGGCGCAGTGGTGGGCGCCTTGCCATCGGGCTTGCCAGCGCCCTATTGGCCCGGCGCCCTGCCCTGGTCCAGCTTCAGTGCATTGGTCATGCCCGTGCTGGTGGTGACGCTGGTGAGCTTTCTGGAGACGGCATCGAGCGCCAAGGTGGAAAGTCAGCGCTCCAAGGAGCAGTGGAACGAAAACCAGGACCTGATTGGCCAGGGCTTGGCCAAGATCAGCAGTGGCCTGTGCGGCAGTTTTGCCACGAGTGCGTCGTTTTCGCGCTCGGCCATCAACCTCTACGCAGGTGCCAAGACGGGCTGGGCCACACTGTTTGCGATCAGCCTGGTGCTGGTCGTGCTGCTGTGGCTGACGCCCGCGCTGTACCACGTGCCACAGTCGGTGCTGGCGGCGGTCGTGGTCACGGCTGTCACCAGCCTCATCAAACCGGGCACCCTGATGAGGCTGTGGCGGGTGTCGCGGGTAGAGGCAGTGATCGGCGGCGTCACCTTTGCCCTGACCCTGGCCACGGCGCCGCGCATGTACTGGGGCGTGCTGGTGGGCTTGCTGATGAATCTGAGCCACTTTCTCTACCAGCGACTGCACCCGCGCATCATTGAAGTGGGCCTGCACCCTGATGGGAGCCTGCGCGACCGGCACCTGTGGCACTTGCCGCCACTGGCACCCCGGCTGCTGGCGCTCCGCATGGACGCGGAGCTGGACTTTGCCTCTGCCAGCGCTCTGGAGCGGCGCGTGACCGAACACCTGGCCGCCCACCCCGAGGTGCTGCACCTGTGTCTGCTGGCGCAGCCCATCAACCGCATCGATGTGACCGGCGTGGAAACCTTCGCCCAGTTGCTGGCGCAAATGGAACTGCGGGGTGGAACATTGCATCTGAGCGGACTGAAGCTGCCGGCAGAGCGGGTCTTGCGGCAGGCGGGGTTGCTGAAGCCGGGCCCAGGGCTGGCCATGTACCGCACCGATGCCGAGGCGCTGGTGGCGCTGCAGCAGCTGCCCGAGTCCGTCGTGGCCCGTGCGTAGACCGGGTTTCACCTACGCCGCGCCGGCGTTGCGTTGGCCCTGTTCTTGCTGGCGCACTGGTACACTTGCCTAACTCTTTTTGTTCCAATTTGTGTCTGACTCTGCGGCCTCTCATCTGGTAGATCTGCGCGACCTTCGCCTGGATACTGCCCACGCACTGGTGGCTCAGGTCGGCGGCAGCGAGGCAGCATTGCACCGCGAGGTGCCTTCCCTTTATTTGCAGGGCCTTATCGATGGCCTGTGCGAGCTGTCGCTCAAAGACCCGCTCACGGGACTGGCGAACCGCAGACATTTCCGTGCCGTGCTCGAGCGCGAGATCGACCGCGTCACACGTTCAGGCGAGGCGGCCCTGCTGCTGATGCTGGATATCGACCACTTCAAAAGGGTGAATGACACCCACGGCCATCTGGCTGGCGATGTGGTGCTCCAGTCGGTAGCTCGCACGCTCAGCGCCTGTGTGCGCCCCATGGACACCCTGGCCCGCTACGGCGGCGAAGAATTTGCGGTGGTGCTGCCCGCCTGCCAGGCCGCCTTTGGCCGCGTGGTGGCAGAACGCATCCGGCGCGCAGTGGCCAACACGCCCATCCGCATTTCCCCCACGGTGGAGCTGAACGTCACCGTGAGCATCGGCGGCGCGTTTGCCATGCAGTGGATCCGCTCCACCACCCTGCTGTGGACCGACCGTGCCGACCACCAGCTCTACCAGGCCAAGGCGTCGGGCCGCAACCGTGTCAGCATCGAGGAACAACCCGACAGCACCGTCAGTGCCGAAGAGAAAAGCCTGTTGTTTGGCCCGCTCTACACCCCCTCGGGTTGGGGCGATCTGCCTCCACTGGACCCCAACCCAACAGGCAGCGCCTACTGAAAGTTAGATGATGAGCGACGCGCTGTCCCCCCAACCCACCACGCCTGCAGCCCCTGCAGGCCCTGCCGCCCCCCTGGCCTCGGCCGCTTCTGGTGCCCGCATCATTGCGGTGACCAGCGGCAAAGGGGGTGTGGGCAAGACTTTCGTATCGGCCAACCTGGCCGCAGCCCTCACCCGCCGAGGCCAGCGCGTGCTGGTGCTTGACGCCGACCTGGGCCTGGCCAACCTGGACGTGGTGCTGAACCTGCACCCTAAGATCACCCTGCATGACGTGTTCACCGGCAAAGCCGCGCTGGACGACGCCGTGATCGCCGCGCCTGGTGGCTTTGATGTGCTGCTGGCCGGCTCGGGCATGGTGGAGTATTCGCGCCTCACGCCCGAGGTGCGCAACCAGTTCCTGAATGTGATCCAGGCGCTCACGCCGCGCTACGACGTGGTGCTGCTCGATACCGGCGCCGGCATCTCCGATGTGGTGCTGTTCTCGGTGTCGCTGGCCTCCGAGGTGCTGATCGTGGCCACGCCCGAACCCACCTCGCTCACCGATGCCTACGCCGCCATCAAGGTACTGGCCATGCAGCAAAAGCGCCAACATGTGCGTATGGTCATCAACCAGGCCGCACGCCCGGGCGATGGCCGCGCCATCACCAGCCAGCTGCAGCAGGTGCTCGACCGCTTTGTGAGCACCGAATCCGGCCGCCCCATGCGCCTGATCCACATGGGCGACATCCCGGCCGACCCCTCGGTGCGCGATGCCGTGATGCGCCGCCAGTTGTTGCTGCTGCAGACCCCCGGCTGCCCAGCGGCGCTGGCCATTGCGCAGCTGGCCAACAAGATCGAGTCCACGCTGCTGTCACCAGCGGCCTGACCCGGATACGCCGAGCGGCGCTTGAGGCGCAGCTTGGCCACTGTGACCCACAGGCCCGCCAGCGGGCCTTTGTGCTTTTTTACTGCCGTGAACCCTACCGACACCGTCCTCAACATCTCCTGCTACAAGTTTGTGCCGCTGCCAGATGCCGCCGCGCTGCGCGATGTGCTGCATGAGCGTGCGGTGGCCGCCCAGCTCAAGGGCACCATCCTGCTGGCGGAGGAAGGTATCAACTTCTTTCTGGCGGGCCCGGCCGATGCCGTGCGGGGGTTTGTCGCGCAGCTGCGCACCGATGCCCGCTTTGCCGACCTGGAGCCCAAGGAGAGCTGGTCGGCCACGGTGCCGTTTCGCAAGATGCTGGTCAAGGTCAAGCGCGAGATCATCCGCATGGACCACCCCACTATCCGCCCTGCCGCAGGCCGCGCGCCCTCGGTAGACCCGGCCACGCTGCGCCGCTGGCTGGACCAGGGGCACGACGACGAAGGCCGCGAAGTGGTCACGCTAGACACCCGCAACGCCTTTGAGGTGGACGCAGGCACGTTCGACAACGCCATCGACTGGCGCATCGATAAGTTCACCGAGTTTCCGCCTGCGCTGCGCGCCCACAAGGCCGAACTGCAGGACAAGACCGTGGTGAGCTTCTGCACCGGCGGCATCCGCTGCGAAAAGGCCGCCATCCTCATGCGCGAGGAAGGCCTGCCCCATGTCTACCAGCTGGAGGGCGGCATCCTGAAGTACTTTGAACTGACGGATGGCGCGCACTACCACGGCGGGTGCTTTGTGTTTGACGAGCGCCGCGTGCTGGACATCGGGCTTGCCACCGACACTCCTGCAGCGGCCGCAGAAAACGCTATCAAATCATGAGCTGCCAGCGCTTGCTGTACTAGCGCTACAGCCCATTTTCATCTCAATATCGTGCTTTGATCAGGCTTTGAAGCGGTGTTCCGGCAGGGGAATCCATTCCACCTCGCCCGGCACCTGGCCCATCGCTTGTGCTTCCCAGTCGCTGGCGGCCTGCACGATGTGCTCCTTGCGGCTGGAGACAAAGTTCCACCACATGTGGCGCGGCGCATCCAGCGGCTCGCCGCCGATCACCATCAGGCGCACGGCACTGTCACCTGCCGACAGACGCAAAGGCTGGCCGGGCTCCACCACGGCCAGGATGTGCGCAGGCACCTCACCACCGTTCAGCGACACCGGTGCATCCACGGTGTACACCGCCAGCTCAGGCACCAGGGCCGGGATCTCCAGGGTGGCGCCCGCAGGCAGCTGCACGTCCAGGTACAAGGTGCGCGAATACGTGGCCACCGGTGAGGCCTGACCAAACGCCTCGCCGATCAGCACCCGCACGCTGGCCCCATCCACCTGCACCTGCGAGATGGCCGCAGCAGGCGTGTGCACAAACGAGGGGTCGGCTTCTTCGTGGGCCAGTGGCAGAGCAGCCCACAGCTGGATGCCGTGGTTCACATAGGGCTGGTTTGCCAGGCTCTCCGGGCGCCGCTCGGAGTGCACGATGCCTCGCCCTGCCGTCATCCAGTTGATGGCGCCGGGTTCGATCTGCTGCACATAGCCCAGGCTGTCGCGGTGCATGATGGCGCCCGAGAACAGGTAGGTCACCGTCGCCAGGCCAATGTGCGGATGGGGCCGCACGTCGTGGCTGTCGCCCGGTGCCACCGTCACCGGACCGAAGTGGTCGAAAAACAGGAAGGGCCCCACGGCCTTGCGCTGCACAGCGGGCAGCAGGCGGCGCACGGTGAAGCCGCCGCCCAGGTCCTTGGCATGGCCCGTGAGGGGCAGAAAAGAAGTGCTGGAGGTATCGCTCATGCCGCACGCCCCACAACCGTGCTGATCTCGGTCGTCACTGTGGTCATCAACTTGTGCACCGGGCATTTCTGCGCCACGGTTTCCAGCTCGGCGATTTGGGCATCGGTGAGGTCACCGCTGACTTGCAGCCGGGTCGCGAGGCGGTAGACGCCCGCACGCTCGGCCGAGGCGTCGCGCTCGACCACGGTCTGCACATCGTCCACCGGCAGGCCCTTGCGGCGTGCGTACCACAACACCGTGAGCGCCTTGCAGGCCCCCAGGGCAGCGTCATACAGGTCGTGCGGGCTGGGGCCGCTGTCGGTGCCGCCCTCTTCCACACTGCCATCGGCCACGAGGTCGTGCGCACGGATGTGCACGGTCTGGGCCATGAGCGCGCCGGGGACGCGCCGCAATTCAACTGCCATGGGGTGTTCTCCTGGTTGTATTGGGGCGCGCCACTGTAGCGCCAAAAGGCGGCTGCGCCTTAACGAGAGAGGCGGCGGGCCACGTCGGCCACACGCTGGCCAAACTGCTTGCCCGTCTCCAGGTCGCCAGGGAACATCTCGGCAGCAGAGGCGTCGGACGGCGACTGGGACATGGCGCCGCTGAACGAGCCAATCCAGTTCACATCGTTGCGCGTGGCCGCCTTGGAGTTGGCGGGCATCATGCCGTTGCCCACCCAGATGCCACCGTGCTGCATGGCCAGGTGGAACATGTAGTCCAGCGTGATCTGCTTGTCGCCGTTGGTGCTAGCGCTGTTGGTAAAGCCAGCGAACAGCTTGTCCTTCCAGGCCTGGCTGAACCAGGGCTTGGACGAGGCGTCGGCAAACTTCTTGAACTGCCAGCTCGGGCCAGCCATGTACGTGGGCGAGCCAAAAATGATGGCACTGGCTGCGGCCAGCGTTTCCCAGCCACCTTCGGGCAGATTGCCTTCTGCGTCAATGGCGACCAGCTGGGCGCCTGCGCCCTCCGCCACCGCCTGCGCCAGACGCTGCGTGTGACCATAACCCGAGTGGTAAACAACTGCGATGTGTGCCATGAGATAACTCCTGTTGAAACGATGAAGGAACGAGACCAGGGGAAAAACCAAAAAAACGACCGACGAACTATCGACAGAACAACAAACAACCACGCGATTGAATGCCAGAACCTGCACCCCTGCGGGTTGCAGGCCCTTTCCATGCCAACCGGATCAGCGGTCCGAGCGGCGTGCGTCCAGGCTCCAGGCGCCGGCGCCAAAGGCTGCCAGGGCCAGCAGGCCGCCGGTCACGCCCACGTTCTTGAAGAACATGAGCTGCTGCATCATTTGCTTGTCAGCGGGCAGGTTCCAGTAGGCATGGAAGAAGAAGCTGGCCACCAGCGTGAAGAAGGCCAGCGCCAGCGCGGCGAACCGGGTGCCCACGCCAAAGATCAGCGCCAGGCTGCCCAGCACTTCAACCGCCGCCGCAATGGCTGCGGCCACCGTGGGCATGGGCAGGCCCACCGACGTGATATAGCCCACGGTACCGGCAAAGCCGGTGAGCTTGCCAATGCCCGCAGGCAGGAACAGGGCGGCCAGCAGCAGGCGCGACGCCAGGGCCAGGGGGTTTTGCAGGGATGTGAACATGGTGAAGAACTCCTGAGTGAAAGTGGTTACGAAGTAAAAATCAGGCGGCCAGGTCAAACACCAGCACCTCGGCGTCGTGGCCATGGGTCAACGACAAGGTGGTTTCCTTTTCCATCAGCAGCGCATCGCCGCCCGACAGGGCCTGGCCGTTGGCGCTCAGCGCGCCGCGCACCAGGTGCACATAGGTCTTGCGGGCGGGGTTCAGCGCCAGGGTGGCGGATTCGTCACCATCCAGCAAGCCCGCATACAAGGCTGCGTCAGCATGGATCCTCACCGAGCCCTGGGCGCCGTCGGGCGATGCCACCAGGCGCAGGGCGCCGCGCTTTTCCGACTCGGCAAAGGTCTTTTGCTCGTAGCTGGGCGGGATGCCGCGCACGTTCGGCTCGATCCAGATCTGCAGAAAATGCGTGGTCTGGCCAGCAGCGTGGTTGAACTCGCTGTGCTGCACGCCGGTGCCTGCACTCATGCGCTGCACATCGCCGGGCGGGATGCCCTTGACGTTGCCCATGCTGTCCTTGTGGGCCAGCTCGCCCGACAGCACGTAGCTGATGATTTCCATGTCGCGGTGGCCATGGGTGCCAAACCCGGTGCCGGGCGCGATGCGGTCTTCGTTGATGACGCGCAGGTTGCCAAAGCCCATGTGGGCAGGGTCGTAGTACCCGGCGAACGAGAAGCTGTGGAAGGAATTGAGCCAGCCATGGTCGGCGTGGCCCCGGTCTTGCGATTTACGAACAGTCAGCATGTGAGTGCTCCTTTCAAGACTCGAATGTAGGACTGCCACACCCGCTGCGGGCACAGGCGGATTGATGGCAATGTTCAAATAATCTGAATTAACATGGCACCACCATGCAAAACGCCCGCGATGTCCTCACCCCCGATGCGTTGACCATGCTGCAGGTGATTGCCGAGGCTGGCAGCTTTGCCGCCGCCGCACGGCAACTGGGCCTGGTGCCCAGCGCCCTCACCTACCGCGTGCGCCAGATCGAAGACGCACTGGACGTGCTGCTGTTCGACCGCAGCGCCCGCCAGGCCCGCCCCACCGAGGCCGGGGTAGAGCTGCTGCGCGAAGGCGCGCGCCTGCTGCAGGACATCGATGCCGTGGCCCACCGCGTGCGCCGCGTGGCCACGGGCTGGGAGCCGCAGCTCACGCTGTCGGTGGACGGCATCATCTCGCCCCACACCCTGCTGGAGCTGGTGGACGCGTTCTACGCCATGAAGCCCCCCACGCGCCTCAAGCTGCGCGACGGCATCATGACCGGCACGCTGGAGGCGCTGACCTCCGGCCGCGCCGATCTGGCCATTGGCGTATCGGTCGCCAGCAACAACGTGGCCGGCCTGCAGCAAGGGCTGCTGGGCGATGTTCTCTTCATCTACGTGGTGGCGCCCCACCACCCGCTGGCCACCGCGCCCGAGCCGATCTCCGACGGCACGCTGCTGGAGCACCGCGCCGTGGCCGTGGCCGATTCGGCCACGCGCGGTGGTGCCACCATGGGCCTCCTGGGCGGGCAGGACGTGCTGACGGTGGACACCATGCAGGCCAAGGTGCGCGTGCAGTTGCGCGGCCTGGGTGGCGGTTTTCTGCCCGAACCCATGGTGCGCCCCTACCTGGAGGCCGGTCGCCTGGTGGCGCGCCGCGTGGCCCGGCCGGAGCGCAACGTGCGCGTGCACTACGCCTGGGGCGGCCCTGGCTTCACTGCCCCCGGCCGCGCGCTGCAGTGGTGGCTGAACCAGCTGCAAAGCCCCGCCACACGCCGCGCTCTGCTGGAAAACCACCATCATTTGTGACCCTGATCAAGTGCGCACAGGCCGGCACCGCGTGTAGAGTGGTTGCTGTTGGTTTTGCATCGCATTTCTTTTGCCGACCGTCACCGAAAGGCCTCCCATGAGCAAACCTGATCCTCTCCCCGCCAAACGGCTCCGACGCACCAGCGCCCCTGCCCCTGCGGCCTCCGCAGCGCCGGCCGCCCCCATCACCCCGTCCGGCAAACCGCAGCGCCACTTCGCGATCATTGGCGCGGGCATGGCGGGCATTGTCTGTGCCCGCACCCTGGTCCAGGCCGGCCACCGGGTGACAGTGTTCGAAAAGTCCCACCAGGCCGGCGGCCGCACCGCCACCATCGACAGCCCCTTTGGCAACTTTGATGCCGGCGCCCAATATTTCACCGTGCGCGACCCGCGCTTTGCCCGAGCCATCGACACCGTGCCCGGCATCTGCAAGCGCTGGAGCGCCAATTCGGTCCAGGTGCTGGACGCCGCAGGCCGGGTGGCCGCCGTGGGACTGCCCCACCGCGAAGCCCACTGGGTCGCCACCCCGGGCATGCAGTCGCTGGTGACCACCTGGGCGGAACCCTTGGCCCAGGCAGGCCAGCTGGTCACCCACACCCGCGTCACCCGCATCGAACCCGACGCCGTGAACGCACCCGGGTGGCAACTGCGCACCGAAGGCGCTGGCGGCGAGCAGCATGTGTATGCGGGCTTTGACGCGGTACTGCTGGCCCAGCCCTCGGTGCCCGCACAGGCCTTGATTTCCGGCTCCGGACTCGACTCCTCGCTGGCCGACGCCATGTCCAAGGTGGCCATCGCGCCCTGCTGGACCCTGATGCTGGCCTACCCCCAGGCCGTACGCCCCGGCCTCACCACGCTCGGCCCGCAATGGAACGCCGCGCGCAGCACCCACCACCGCATTGCCTGGCTGGCGCGCGAGTCGTCCAAGCCGGGCCGCAACGTGGTGGAGCGCTGGACGGTGCAGGCCAGCCCCGCCTGGTCGGCAGAACACCTCGAAGACGACGAAGCCCGCGTGCAGGCCAAGCTGCTCAAGGCATTTGCCGAGGTCACCGGCATCCGGGCCGAGCCCGCGCATGCCGACACCCGCCGCTGGCGCTATGCGCAAACCACCCACCCGCTGGGCAAGAGCCACCTGTGGGATGCCAAGGCCGGCCTGGGCGCCTGCGGAGACTGGTGCCTGGGGCACCGGCTGGAAGATGCCTTTGTGTCGGGCCTGGAACTGGCACTTGCCGTGGCATGACGGGGGGCGTAGGAGCAACGCCGCACAACGGGGGCAGCCCCGCAGCACGCCCAGAGGAGCGCAATGTGGGGCGCTATGTGGGGCGGTTTGCCCCCTCCCCCACGGGCCCGCTGCACGCGGGCTCTCTGGTGGCCGCGCTGGCCAGCTGGCTGGATGCACGCGCGCACAACGGCCGGTGGCTGGTGCGCATCGAGGATGTCGACCAGCCCCGCTGCGTGCCGGGGGCTGACACCTTCATCCTGCAGCAACTGGCCACCTGCGGCCTGCACCCCGATGCCCCGCCCCAGTGGCAGTCAGCGCGCAGCAGTCTGTACCAGCGTGCCCTGGACCAGCTGGTGGCGCAGGGCGATGCCTATCCCTGCGCCTGTTCACGCAAGGACGTCGAAGACGCCCATGCCGCGCAGGGCCATGCCCGCGAGCGGCATGCGGCACTGCCCTACCCCGGCACCTGCCGGCAGGGGCTGCACGGCCGCACGGGGCGCTCCTGGCGATTCAATGTGACCGATTTCAAGCCAAAACAGCCTATTGCGCTAGTGGATCATGCCTGCAGCGCTACATATTCAATAGCAGATGGCGTGCTGCAATGGTACGACCGCCGCCTGGGGCGCCAGCAGCAACAGGTGGCGACCGCAGTAGGCGACTTTGTGCTGCGCCGCGCAGACGGGCTGTGGGCTTACCAGCTGGCCGTGGTGGTGGACGATGCCGACCAGGGCATCACCGACGTGGTCCGGGGGGAAGACCTCGCAGACAACACGCCGCGCCAAATGCTGCTGCAGCAGACGCTGGGACTGCCCACGCCGCGCTATCTGCACACCCCGCTGGTGTGCGGTGACAACGGCGAAAAGCTCTCCAAACAAAACGGCGCGCAGGCGCTGAACCTGGACAACCCTTTACGGGCCTTGTCGCACGCCGCGCTGGCCCTGGGCTTGCCCGCTGTGGCAAATCTGCACAACATTTGCATAGCCGACGCACTGGCACAGTGGGTGGTGGCGTGGCGACGAAACTACAATGGCCCACCGTGACCGAATTGACCACAGCCTCCGCCCCCGCCAGTGCTGCGCCCGCAGCCTCCACCGCCCCCACAGCGCCCACTGCACAGGGCTCTGCCCCTGCCGGTGTGACCCACCCCAAAACCATCAAGAGCTTTGTGCGCCGCGCCGGCCGCACCACCACGGGCCAGGCCAAGGCCTTTGAAGACTTTGGCCCGCGTTTTGTGCTGCCCTACACCCCCGCCCCACTGGACGCCACCGCCGCCTTTGGCCGCAGCGCGCCGCTGGTGCTGGAGATCGGTTTCGGCATGGGCGAGGCCACGGCCCATATCGCCCGCGTGCGGCCAGACGACAACTTTCTGTGCTGCGAGGTGCATGAGCCCGGCGTGGGCGCCCTGCTCAAGCGCATTGGCGAACAAGGGCTGACCAACATCCGCATCCTGCAGCACGACGCTGTGGAGGTGATCGACCACATGCTGCCGCCCGGCGTCCTCGACGGCGTGCACATCTTCTTCCCCGACCCCTGGCACAAGAAAAAGCACAACAAGCGCCGCCTGATCCAGCCCCCGCTGGTGGCCAAGCTGGCTGCACGCCTCAAGCCCGGCGGCTACCTGCATTGCGCCACCGACTGGCAACCCTACGCAGAGCAGATGCTGCAGGTGCTGAGCGCCGAGCCCCTGCTGCAAAACACCGCAGACGGCTTTGCACCGCAACCCGACTACCGCCCGCTGACCAAGTTCGAAAACCGAGGCCTGCGACTGGGCCATGGGGTGTGGGACGTGGTGTTTGTGCGCCGTAACTGACCCAACGACATGCCCCGATCGGCCCGCAGCACACCGCCTATGAAACCCATCCTGCAAAACCTGGTGGAGATGACTGGCCACCGCGACCACCTGCGGCTGGAGGTGTCGGTGCTGTCTACGCTGCAAAAGCTCAGCAGCATCATTGAGATAAGGGCCTTGGAGTTGTTCACGGACGGTGGCGTGCCCCACGTGCGCCCCCGTACCTGGGTAGACGATGGCCAACTGGTATCCACCGACTCCGAAGCCGCAGCCGATCCCCGCCGGGAACCGCTGGACCAGTACCCCGCCCTGCGGGACTGCGTGGACAACCGGGGCGAGCGCGCCCTGGCCTCACCCCGCCGGGGCCGCCATGTGCTGTGGCTGCCGGTGTGGATGCACGACAAGGTCAGCACCTGCCTGGAGATCACGCAGTCGCGCCCGTTCTCGGCCCACAAGCTCGACGTGCTCATGGGCGTGTTTCAGGTGTACCAGAACTACCAGAGCCTGCTCGACTACAGCGAGCGTGATGCGCTCACCGGCCTGTTCAACCGCAAGACGTTTGACGAGCAGTTCTCCCGCTACACCATGAGTGGGCTGGCCAGCCGGACGGGCGCAGTTACCGAGTCCTTTGCGGCCGAGGAAACCGCAGTGGCCAGCGACAACGAGCCCGTGCAGCAATGGCTGGCGGTGGTGGACATCGACCACTTCAAGCAGGTCAACGACCGGTTCGGCCACCTGTATGGTGACGAGGTGCTGATCCTGATCGCCAACATCCTGCGCAGCTCTTTCCGCAGCCATGACCGCATCTTCCGCTTTGGCGGCGAGGAGTTTGTGGTGCTGCTGCGCTCCACCACGCTGAGCACCGCCCACAAGGTGTTCAACCGCTTCCGGCTGGCCGTGCAGGAGTACCACTTCCCGCAGGTGGGCCAGGTCACGGTGAGCCTGGGCTTTGTGAGCACCACGCGCGGCTCGCCCGTAGAGATTCTGGGCCAGGCCGACCAGGCGCTTTACTACGCCAAGGAACATGGCCGCAACCAGGTTTGCTTCTATGACGATCTGGTGGCCAGCGGTCAGCTGGCAACCAAGGTCGCCAACGACGACGTCGAGCTGTTCTGACCGGGCCGGGCCCCATGGCCATATGGCCCGCTGTCCGCTTCGACAAGGCTGGCCCGCGCAAGAACGCATTGCCCCATCGTCCACCGTAGGGCGCCTTTCCCCTCTCAGCCCAGCGACACCAGAATGGCCTCCACATTGACCTCGTCGCGCTGCGCAGGTGTCAGAAAGCGCTCTGCGTAGTCGCGCCACACGCCGCTGGTCAGGAAGAAGCGAAACACCTCGGCATCGATGTGACGCTCGCGCACCATGTGGGTCATGATCTTGAGCGACTCGGACAGCGTCTTGGGTGGCTTGTAGGGCCGGTCGGCCGCAGTCAGCGCCTCAAAGATATCGGCCAGGGTCATCACACGGTCGGCCAAGGTCAGCTCTGGCGCCTTCAGGCGCCGTGGATAGCCAGTGCCGTCCAGCTTTTCGTGGTGGGACCCGGCAATCGCCGGCACGCGCGCCAGGTGCGGCGGAAACGGCAGACCACTGAGCATGATGATGGTCTGCACGATGTGGTCGTTGATCTTGAAGCGGTCTTCGGCGGTGAGCGTGCCCCGCTGTATGGACAGGTTGTGCAATTCGCCCAGGTGCGCCTCGTAGGGCGGCAACACCATGTCAAAGCCCCAGCGATTGGCGGGGTTGCCCGCCTCCACCGGCGGCTTGCGTGTGCCCCAGGGCACGATGTGCTCGGGCCGGTCGGCCAGCAGCGGCTCGTTGGCGGGCAAGGGGCGCACCGGCACGCTGGAAAGTCGCAGCATCTCGGCGGCCGACAGGCCCAGGCGGTCGTCAAAATGCCGTTGCCATATCTGGCGGCCGACGGTCTTGAGGCGGGCAATGTCCGCCTCGGCCATGAATTCGCCCCCCACGTTGCAGCGGGCTACAAAGGCAAAGTCTTCCTGCAGTTGTTCGCGCCGCTGCAGCAGCTCACGCTGCAGGCGCACCGGGTCCACGCCAGACACATGCTGCTTCCAGTAGTCCAGCTCAGCGTCCCGCCACAACACCTCAAAGCGCATGCGCACCTCGTGAATGCGGTTGTAGAGCGTCTCCAGCTTGGTGGCCTTGTCGATGATGTGCTCGGGGCTGGTGACCTTACCGCAGTCATGCAACCAGGCCCCCAGGCGGAATTCGTAGCGCTCGGCATCGGTCATGGCCACCTGGGCAAACGGACCGTCCTTGGCCGCACACATGCGGTCCATCAGCTCCTCGGCCAGCTCCGGCACGCGCTCGCAATGGCCACCGGTGTAGGGGCTCTTGGCGTCGATCGCGTCGGCCAGCAGGCGGATGACAGCATCGAGCAGCTTCTTCTGGCCTTCGATCAGGCTGCGCGTCTCGATGGCCACCGACAGCGTGCCCGACAACTTCTCGACAAACGCCCGGAAATGCGCGTCATCCTGCGTCTGGTCCGCGATGTAGCGCAGCACCAGCAGGCCCAGGGGCTGCCCGTCACGGGTACGCAGCTGCACCCGCAGCACGCGCGCGGGCTCGGTGTCGCCGTCGTCTTCGTGCTGGTCGCCAGGTTGGGGCTCGGTATGGTTGATGAAATGCACCATGGCCAGGTGCTCGGGGTAGCGCGACTGCTGCTCCGGGTCTTCGCAATGGCGGGCCGCGCGCAGCAAGCCGGTGCGTTGCGGGTCCACGAGGTATACCGCACCGCCGGTGCAACTGGTGGCGCGCACCAGCTCGTACAGTACGCTCGACAGCATCAGGTCGGTGCGCGACTCGGCGCTGATGTGGTGGGTGATGTGCAAGAACTCCTGGATGGTGTCGGACATGCGGTCCATCACCTGCCCCAGGTCGCGCACCTCGCGCACCGGCGACACCCGCCGTTCGGGCCGCCGGAAATCAAACCGTGCCAGCGCCCTGGCCTGCAAGGCCAGCCCAAACAGACTGCGCCCCACGCGCCGGCCAGCCAGCCAGCCCAACGGCAGCATCAGACCGATGAGCGACACCGACAGCCACACCTGCTGGCGCAGGTTGTTATTCACGTCGGCCAGCAGCTCTTTGGTAGGAATCGCCATCAGGATCTGCAGCCCCTGCCAGCGCATCGATGCCAGCGGCAGCGAACGGCCCAGCCATTCCTCGCCGTCGGCCTGCAGGCGGCGTGACTCGCCATCTTTCAGGCCCAGCGCCTGCAGCGCATGCAGGCTGGGTACACCCAGATCGTCCAGGGCACGCAGCCGCAGGCCCGGCGTGTTGCCATCACGCAGTAGCACGCGTGACATGTCGGGATAGGCCAGCACGCGGCGGTCCTTGTCCACCACCGCGATCTCGGTGCGGGGCATCAGGCGCAGGCCACTGATCTCATGTCCCAGGTCGGTCAGGGCAACGTCCAGGCCAATCACCGCACGCCCGTCCTCGCTGGGCTGGCTCAGCGTGATGCCCACCTCCTGCGTGGTGAAGAACACATAGGGTGCCGTGAGGATCTGGGTGTTCTGCTCCAGCGCCTCGGCGTACCAAGGCCGGGTGCGGGGGTCGTAGCGGTATTCCGGGCGCACGGCCGAATCGATCAGCCGCAGGTCCGCGTCGTAATAACTCCAGCGCCCCACCATGCCCGCCAAGCCGCGCTCGCGCGCCATGGACTGCACCAGGTACGCCGTTTTGGGCGGTGCATCCAGCCGCACCCGTAAGGCTTCGTTTCGCACCGGTCGCACCAGCAAAAACTGCCCGTCCGGGTAACCGATGAACACCGCCGACAGCAGCGGGTTCTGCTCCAGCAGCCGCGCCAGTACAGGCAGGCGCCGCAGCCGCGCTGGCAGGGTGGACGCAGAGGCCACCGGGTCGAACGCCAGCAGGCGGATGGTGGCATCGGCCGGGTCCACGATGCGGTGTACCCGTTCTGCAATGAGCTGGCTGATGCGCTGCGCACTCTCGTCCGACGCCGCAATGATGGCCTGGCGCGCGCTGGTGCTGACCTGGTACACCAGCAACGCTGTCAACAACAGCATGGCGGTGACCACCACGGTGGCGATCAGGACCTCAAAGGGGATGGTGATGCGGCGCCACCACGGCAGGTGGCCGCCTTGGCCCACCGAAGCAGCGCCCGTACCGCGAAGCACAGCGGACGGCGGCGGGTCTTGGGGGCTGTCGCGCAGGGTGTCCATGCGCTGCACTTTAGGGTGAAAGCTGGCGTTCCGTCACCCTCTTTTTGGCAGCCATGGCTGCCACACCACAGCGGCTGGTGCCGCCGTGGTGACCGGTACATCAGCCCAGTTGCTGCGTGACCCAGCCTGTCACCGAAGCCAGTGCTGCGGGCAGCTTGGACGCGTCCGTGCCGCCAGCCATGGCCATGTCGGGCTTGCCGCCGCCCTTGCCGCCGACTTGCTGGGCCACAAAGTTGACCAGTTCGCCGGCCTTGACCTTGCCCACGCTGTCGGCGGTAACGCCTGCAGCGATCTGCACCTTGTCGCCATCCACGGCGGCCAGCACGATGGCAGCGGTCTTGAGCTTGTCCTTGAGCTTGTCCATGGTGTCGCGCAGGGTCTTGGCGTCGGCACCCGGCAGCGCGGCAGCCAGAACCTTGAGGCCCTTCACATCCACGGCCTGATTCACCAGTTCGTCGCCCTGGCTGGAGGCCAGCTTGCCCTTCAAGGCAGCCACTTCCTTTTCGAGCGCGCGGGCGTTGTCCAGTGCCTGGCTGATGCGGCCGTTGAGCTCGGCCACCGGCGCCTTGAGAGTGCTGGCGGCCTGGTTCACGGTGTCTTCCAGGTTTTGCAGATATGTCAGCGCGTTGGCGCCCGTCACGGCCTCAATGCGGCGGATGCCCGCAGCCACGCCACCCTCGCCCACCACCTTGAACAGGCCGATGTCGCCCGTGCGCTGCACGTGGGTGCCGCCACACAGCTCGCGGCTGGTGCCGATGTCCAGCACGCGCACGGTTTCGCCGTACTTCTCGCCAAACAGCATCATGGCGCCAGTCTTCTGGGCCGACTCGATGTCCATCACACGGGCCTGGGTGGGCTGGTTGGCCAGGATTTCTTCGTTGACGCGGCGCTCGATCTCGCGGATCTCCGCAGCAGTCACAGCGCCGTTGTGCGTGAAGTCGAAACGCGTGCGGTCAGCATTGACCAGGCTGCCCTTTTGCTGCACATGGCTGCCCAGCACTTCGCGCAGGGCCTTGTGCATGATGTGCGTGACCGAGTGGTTACGCATGGTGGCAGCGCGCACGGCGGTGTTGACCTGGGCCTGCACGGTGTCGCCCACGTTCAGCGTGCCCTCTTCGAGCGTGCCGTGGTGGCCAAACACATCGGCCTTGATCTTGAGCGTGTCACCCACCGCAAAGCGTGCCGAGCCGCTGGTGATGACACCTTCGTCACCCACCTGGCCGCCGCTTTCGGCATAGAACGGGGTGGTGTCCAGCACCACCACACCGTTTTGGCCGGCTTTCAGGGCCGCAGCGCTTGTTCCATCTACATAGATTGCTACGATTTTTGCAGTCTCTGCCAGGTGCTCGTAGCCGGTGAACTGGTTGGCGGCACCGGTGTACTCCAGCGCCTTGTCCATCTTGAACTTGCCGGCCGCGCGGGCCTGGGCCTTCTGCTTTTCCATGGCGGTCTTGAAGCCTGCCTCGTCCACTTCCACGTCGCGCTCGCGGCAGACGTCGTTGGTCAGGTCAAGCGGGAAGCCGTAGGTGTCGTGCAGCTTGAACGCCACGTCGCCGGGCAGCACCTTGGCACCGCCGTCCAGGGTAGCGTCCAGGATTTCCATGCCGTTGGCCAGCGTCTCGAAGAAGCGCTCTTCTTCCACCTTGAGCACCTCGGTGATGCGCTGTTCCTGCTCGCGCAGGGATGGGTAGGCATCGCCCATCAGGCGCACCAGGTCGGCCACCAGCTTGTGGAAGAACGGGGTCTTCTTGCCCAGCTTGTACCCGTGGCGGATGGCACGGCGCACGATGCGGCGCTGCACGTAGCCACGGCCTTCGTTGCTGGGGATCACACCGTCGCTCACCAAAAACGCGGTGGCGCGGATATGGTCAGCGATCACGCGCAGGCTTTTGTTGTTGAGGTCCGTCACGCCGGTCTCGCGGCCGGCGGCCTTGATGAGCGCGTCGAACAGGTCGATCTCGTAGTTGCTGTGCACGTGCTGCAGGATGGCAGCGAGGCGCTCCAGGCCCATGCCGGTGTCCACGCAGGGTGCGGGCAGCGGGGTCACGGCACCCGTCTCGTCCATGTTGAACTGCATGAACACGTTGTTCCAGATCTCGATGAAGCGGTCGCCGTCTTCATCGGGGCTGCCGGGAGGGCCGCCTGCAATGTGCGGGCCGTGGTCATAGAAGATTTCGCTGCAGGGGCCGCAGGGGCCGGTGTCGGCCATCATCCAGAAGTTGTCGGACTTGTAGCGGCCGCCCTTGTTGTCGCCGATGCGGATCACGCGCTCGGGTGGCAAGCCGATTTCCTTGGTCCAGATGTCGTAGGCCTCGTCGTCTTCCTGGTAGACCGTGGCCAGCAGGCGCTCTGGCGGCAGCTTGTAGACCTCGGTCAGCAGCTCCCAGGCCCACTTGAGCGATTCGCGCTTGAAGTAGTCGCCAAACGACCAGTTGCCCAGCATTTCAAAGAAGGTGTGGTGGCGCGCTGTGTAGCCCACGTTTTCCAGGTCGTTGTGCTTACCGCCCGCACGCAGGCAGGCCTGAACCGACACCGCGCGGTTGTACGAGCGCTTGTCGGTGCCCAGGAACACGTCCTTGAACTGCACCATGCCCGAGTTGGTGAACATCAGCGTGGGGTCGTTGCCGGGCACCAGGGGGCTTGATGCCACCACGGTGTGGCCCTTGGAGACGAAGAAGTCCAGGAAGGACTTGCGGATGTCAGCGACAGAAAAAGTGGGAGTGCTCATGGTGTTGTGGAGTGGTTGCACGCAGCAGGCAGGCCGCAGGACCCGCGCCTGCGCGCTGCCTGTCGCTGCCCCTATGGGGACCAACCTTTCATTATAGGTTTGCAGTCTGGCGGTCCGTGGCGGGAGGGCGACAAGGCGAGGACAGACGCCTCCACTCCATGCGCCAACGGGTGCGGAAAAATCCGCTTGCGCGCTTTAAATATCTTGTTAATATATTAATAACTTCAACCCGACCACCGATCCAAGGAGTCCCTCGTGAACCCACAACCCCGTTGGCAAGGCATCTTCCCTGCCATCACCACCAAGTTCCACGCCGACGAGTCCATCGACGCCGAGGGCACAGCCCGTCACATCGACTTCCAGATCCGCAACGGCATCCACGGGCTGGTCACCTGCGGTTCTCTCGGCGAGGCCAGCACCCTCACGCTGGAAGAAAAACTCCAGGTCGCCAAGATCGCCCTCGAAGCCGCTGACGGCCGCGTACCAGTGCTCGCCAACGTGTCCGAAACCAGCACCCGCGAGGCCCTGCGCTACATCGACGGCGGCAACAAGCTCGGCGTGGCCGGCTACATGGTCATGCCCTCGGTGATCTACGTGGCCGACGCCCGCGAGGCCATGGCCAATGTGCGCGCCATGGCGGGCGCCGCCCAGCGCCCCCTGATGGTCTACAACAACCCTGTGGCCTACCGCGTGGACCTGAAACCCGAGCACATGGTGGAGCTGGCCGACTGCGAGTGGATCGCCGCCATCAAGGAAAGCACCGGCGACATCCGCCGCATCACCGACCTGCGCAACACTGTGGGTGACCGCTACCAGCTCTTCCTGGGCGTGGATGACCTGGCTTACGAAGGCCTGGCCCTGGGCTGCGACGGCCTGCTGGCCGGCGTGGGCTGCGCCTTCCCGCGCGAAACCGTGGCGCTGTACGACCTGATGAAAGCGGGCAAATTTGCCGAGGCGCTGCCACTCTACCAGTGGATGACGCCCATGCTGCACCTGGATGTGTCCAACAAGCTCGTGCAGAACCTCAAGCTCATCGATGCGCTGGTGGGTGTGGGCACCGAACACATGCGCCGCCCCCGCCTGCCCCTGGTGGGCGACGAACGCGCATTTGTCGAGAGTGTGGTGCGCAAGGCCCTGGCCACGCGCCCTACAAAATACCAGTCTGTCGCCTGAGACACTGAGCGCCCTACTCCACCACCACAGCACCATGCAACGCATCCACGTGATCGACTCCCACACGGGCGGCGAGCCGACCCGGCTTGTCATCGACGGTTTTCCAGACCTGGGCACCGGCACCATGGCCGAACGGCGTGCGCTGCTGGCCGAGCGCCACGATGCCTGGCGGGCCGCCACCGTGCTGGAACCGCGTGGCAGCGATGTGGTGGTGGGGGCGCTGCTCTGCGCGCCGCAAGACCCGGCCAACGCAGCGGGCGTGATCTTCTTCAACAACAGCGGTTACCTGGGCATGTGTGGCCACGGCACCATCGGGCTGATCGCATCGCTCGCCTACCTGGGCCGCATCACCCCTGGCGAGCACCGCATCGAAACCCCGGTGGGCACCGTCACCACCACCCTGCACGCTGATGGTTCGGTCAGCGTGCGCAACGTGCCGGCCTACCGCCTGCATCATCAGCTGGCGGTGGACGTGCCCGGCTATGGCCGCGTGGTAGGCGATGTGGCCTGGGGCGGCAACTGGTTCTTCTTGATCTCCGATCACGGCCAGCGCGTAGCCAGCGACAACCTGGAGGCGTTGATGGCCTACAGCTGCGCCGTGCAGCAAGCCCTCAAAGACCAGGGCATTCGGGGCGACAACGGCGGTGAGATTGACCACATCGAGCTGTTTGCCGACGACGACCAAGCCGACAGCCGTAACTATGTGCTGTGTCCCGGCAAGGCCTATGACCGCTCGCCCTGTGGCACGGGCACCAGCGCCAAGGTGGCCTGCCTGGCGGCCGACGGCAAGCTGGCACCAGGCGCCCTCTGGCGCCAGGCCAGCATCATCGGAAGCCAGTTCGAGGCCAGCTACACACTGCAGGACGATGGCAAGGTCATCCCCACCTTGCGGGGCCGCGCGCACATGAGCGCCGACGCTACTTTGCTGATTGAAGACAAGGACCCCTTTGGCTGGGGCATTCGGCTTTAACCCAGCCCTGCTGCTGCACCCGCGCCCCATGCAACACACCGATGTCCTTGTGATTGGCGCTGGCATCGTGGGTGCCGCTTGCGCCCATGCGCTGGTGTCGGTCGGGCTGTCGGTACGTGTCATCGATGCGCGCCTCGGCGGTGCCACGGCGGCGGGCATGGGCCATCTGGTGGTGATGGATGACAACCCGGCAGAACTGGCGCTGAGCCAGACATCGCTGGACCTCTGGCACACCTGGGCACCCCACATGGATGCGGGCTGTGCGTTCACGCCCTGCGGCACGCTCTGGCTGGCCGCCAACGATGCAGAGCTGCAGGCGGCCCATGACAAACGCAGCACCCTGCAAGCACACGGAATCGCCTGCGACATGCTCGACGCGGCCGCCCTGTCCCGCGCAGAACCCGCACTGCGCCCCGGTCTGGCGGGTGCGCTCAAGGTGCAGGGGGATAGCGTGGTCTACGCCCCGCGCGCAGCCCAGTGGCTGCTGGACCAGGCCGCAGCCCACGGACACCTTGTGTTGGAGCAGGCTGAAGCGATGCAGATCGACGGCCACACCGTCACCCTGCGCGATGGAAGCCAGCGCAGCGCAGGCGCCATTGTGCTGGCCAGCGGCATCCACGCCCCACAGCTGTGCCCCGGCCTGCCGCTGCGCCCCAAAAAGGGCCACCTCGTCATCACCGACCGCTACCCGGGCACCGTGCACCACCAGTTGGTGGAGCTGGGCTACATCACCAGCGCGCACCACAGCGACGGTACCTCGGTAGCCTTCAACGTGCAGCCCCGGCCCACAGGGCAGTTGCTGATCGGCTCGTCGCGCGAGTTCGACACCACCGACCCCGCCGTCAACAACGCCGTGATGGCGCGCATGCTGCAACGGGCACTCGACTACCTGCCAGGCCTGGCCGACCTCAACGCCATCCGCACCTGGACCGGCTTTCGCGCCGCCACGCCAGACAGCCTGCCGCTGATTGGCGCGCACCCCGAACACCCGCACCTGTGGCTGGCCGTGGGACATGAAGGACTGGGGGTGACCACCGCCCCGGCCACCGCGCAGTTGCTGGCGGCCCAGATCGCAGGGGGCACCCCGGCGATCGACCCCACGCCCTATGCCCCTGCACGCTTTGCAGGCCTGAGCACACCATGACCGCCTCCAGAACACCCGCCCTGGTGCACATCGTGGTGAATGGCACACCACTGCAGGTGCCCGCAGGGACCAGCGTCGCCGCCGCGCTGGCGCAGCAAACTCCAGGCACCACACGCACCTCTGTCACCGGCGCGGCGCGGGCACCGCTGTGTGGCATGGGGGTGTGCCACGAATGCAGGGTCCGCATCCACGGCCGCACCCGCCTGGCGTGCCAGACGGTCTGCACCGAGGGCATGTCGATTCACACCGATGTCGGCACAGCACCCGGGAGCGCCACGCCATGAACCAGCCCGTGACCCCTCCCATGACCGAGCAACACTCGGCGCACGAGCGCTGCGACATCCTCATCATCGGCGCAGGCCCTGCAGGTTTGGCGGCGGCCCTCGCTGCCGCACCCAGCGGGGCCGCGATCACCATCGTGGATGACAACCCGCAGCCCGGCGGGCAAATCTGGCGCGATGGCCCCCAGGTGGTCTTGCCCGCCCTGGCGCAACAGCACCGCGCGGCGCTGGCCCGGCACACCAACATCTGCCTGCTGCCGGGCACCCGCGTGGTGGGTCTGGGTGACCCGCAACCTGGCGACAAGGCCCCGGCCCTGCTGCTGGAAGACGCTGACCGGGGCTGGACCCAGCACAGCCACCGCATCGTGCTGTGCACCGGAGCCCGCGAGCTGTTGCTGCCCTTCCCGGGCTGGACGTTGCCCGGTGTGACGGGTGCAGGCGCCTTGCAGGCCCTCATCAAGGCAGGGCTCGACGTGCGCGGCCAGCGCATCGTCATTGCAGGCACAGGCCCTCTGCTGCTGGCCGCTGCCGCCACCGCCAACAAAGCGGGTGCCACCGTGGTGCGCGTGGCGGAGCAGGCGCCGTGGAGCGCGCTCGCTGGATTTGCAGCGCATCTGCCGCGCTGGCCTGCCAAGGCGTTGCAAGCCCTCACGCTGCTTCACCCGCAGTTGCGCGCCAGCTGCCATGTGCTGGAAGTCCAAGGCACCACGCAGGTGCAAACAGTGAGGCTGCGCAAAGGCCAACACGCCGAAGAAACCATGGCCTGCGACCGCGTGGCCTGCGGGTTCGGGCTGGTGCCCAACACCTACCTGGGGCAGATGCTGGGCTGCGCACTGGGCGGGCCGCTGAGCGGTGGCCAGGGCTTGGCTGTCGATGCACAGATGCGCACCAGCGTGCCCGGTGTATTCGCCGCGGGTGAAGCCACCGGCTTTGGCGGCAGCGAACGTGCACTGGTTCAGGGCGCCACGGCAGGGCATGTGGCGGCGGGACAGGCGCAACAGGCCCAGGCGCTGCGCCCGCAACTGGCACGCTGGGAGGGCTTTGCGCAGGCGTTGCAGGCTTCTTTTCCACTGAACGAAGCACTCAAAACCCTGGCGCAGCCTGGCACCCTGGTGTGCCGCTGCGAAGACGTGCCCTACGCTGCACTGGCCGATCGCAACGGCTGGATCGATGCCAAGCTCCACACCCGCTGCGGCATGGGCGCGTGCCAGGGCCGCATTTGCGGCGCTGCCGCACAGCACCTGTTTGGCTGGACGCCTGCGCCCCCACGGCATCTGCTGGCGCCCACACGCATTGGCACGCTGGCCGCCTGCACGCCCGCGCCCACCACCAGCGCTCAGCGCGAGCCCGCAACTCCCTCGGGCTGACGCGCGCGCAGCCGTTTTCCCCCGTCCTTCCTTTCAGGGCTTACCCGCACCCAGCAGGCATCCATCTTGCTTTTAAATATATTTGTTAGATATTAAAAAGCACAAGGCTTATCTTTCATCGCCGCCCTCCTCCCCAGGAATCCCATCATGCCCACACCCCACAGTCCACCCGCCCCGCAATCTCCGGCGCCGCGCGCTCCCGTCCGCTGGGTGCTGGCGTTGTCCACGCAGGTTCTGCGCATGGAGCGGCATCTGCTCACCGCCCTCATGACGTTGCTGGTGCTGCTGATCCTGCTCAACGTGGTCACGCGCTACACCGGCATGCCCATCTACTGGGTGGACGAGGCGGCGGTCTACACGGTGGTCTGGCTGACCTTTGTGGGCGCCTCGGTCATGACGCGGCTGCGTATGGACTTTGCCGTGACCATGCTGACCGACCACCTCGGCGCGCGGGGCGCCAAGGCATTCAAGGTGGTGGCCACGTCCGGCGTGCTGCTGTTTGGCCTGGCCATGCTGGTGATGTGCTGGGTGTGGATGGACCCCATCGGTATTGCGCGCTACGGCTTTGACGCCAGGGAGTTTGCGGCCGAGAGCTTCAACTTCATCTACACCGAGCGCACCCAGACGCTGAACTGGCCCACCTGGGTGCTGCAACTCATCCTGCCGATCTTCTCGGCCACCTTCAGCGTGCATGCACTGGCCAACCTGTTCGAAGACATGGGCGCCGCAGAGCGTGTGCAGCACACGGGCTTCGACGTAGTCAACGCCGACGCCGTGAACTGAGCGCCCCTGCGCCCGCAAAACCCATCAGAGCCCGACCATGATCACCACCCTGTTCTTCCTCGCCGCCTTGATGGTGGGTGTGCCCATCGGCGTATGCCTGTGCCTGTCAGGCGCGGTGTACATCCTCAGCATCGGCAGCCCGGTGCTGTTCCAGTCGTTCCCCATGCAGATGTTCGGCGGGGTGGACAGCTATGGCCTCATCGCCATCCCGCTGTTCATCCTGATCGGCGAGATCATGAACAGCGGCGGCATCACGCGGCGGCTGGTGGACCTGTCCATGGCCTTCATCGGGTCGGTCAAAGGAGGGCTGGCCTACGTGAACATCCTGGCCAACATGCTGGTGTCATCCATCATTGGCTCGGCCACCGCGCAGGTGGCCATCATGTCGCAGGTCATGGTGCCCGAAATGGAAAAGCAGGGCTACGACAAGACCTTTGCGGCCGGCCTCACGGTGTACGGCGGCATGCTGGGGCCCATCATCCCGCCCTCGGTGATGTTTGTGGTCTACAGCGTGCTGGCCCAGGTGGCCGTGGGCGACATGCTGATTGCAGGCATCCTGCCCGGCGTGCTGCTCACCGTGCTGTTCTTTGTCGTGATCGCGCTCATGGGCTTTGTCTACAACTACCCGCGCAGCGAAAAGCGCACGCTGGCCCAGCGCGCGCGCACCGTGGTGCAGGCCAGCCCCACGCTGCTGATCCCTATCATCATCGTGGGCTCCATCCTCAGTGGCCTGGCCAACCCGACCGAATCTGCCGCCGTGGGTGCGCTGGTATCGGCGCTGGTGGGTCGCTATGTGACCAAGGAGTTCCGGTTCAGCGCGATGCCCGCCATCCTGCTGCGCTCGGCCATTTACTCCGCCATCGTGCTGTTTCTGGTGGCGGCGGCGGCCGTGTTCTCGTGGTTGCTGATCTACGGCAAGGTGCCGCAGATGGTGGCCGCCTGGGTGCAGACCGTGGCACACGATCCGGTCACCTTTTTGCTGCTCACCAACGTGATCCTGCTGGTCATCGGCACGGTGATCGACGGCATCCCCGGTCTCATCATGACCGCCCCCATCCTGCTGCCAATTGCCACCGAGGTCTATCACATCGACCCGCGCCATTTTGGTGTGGTGATCGTCGTCAACCTGGTGCTGGGGCTGATGACCCCACCCGTGGGCCTGAGCTTTTTTGTCGCGTCAGCCGTCACCGGGGCCAAGCCCGGAAAGATGTTCATCGTCACGTTGCCGTTTTTCATCATCAGCTGCGTGGCGCTGGTGATGTTGTCGCTGTTCCCCAGCCTGTCGCTCGGCCTGCTCAAGTAGGCCGCTGCCAGACAAATCCCGTCCCCCTCCCAAAGTTCTTTCACACGGAGTTCACCATGACGACCCAGCCCGCCCACACTGTCTCCCGCCGCCATTTCATCCAGCGCAACGCAGCTGCCGCCGCCGCAGTGGCGGTTCCTCTGGGGTTCCCGTCGCTGGTGCGTGCAGCCGATGCAAAGGAGTTCCGCCTGGGCCTCATCACACCCGCTGGCCACTCGTGGAACCGCGCCGCACTGCAGTTTGGCGAGGCGCTGAAGAAGGAAACCGACGGCCGACTGAGCGTCACGGTCTTCCACTCGGGCCAGCTTGGCAACGAGGCCGCGATGATGCAGCAGCTGCAGTCCGGCGCGCTCGACATGGGCTGGATCCAGGCGGCCGAGCTGGGCTCGCGCGTGTCCAGCATTGCAGCCATCAATGCACCGTACCTCGTGCGATCCACCCCCGCCGTGGCCAAACTGGTCAAGCACCCCGCTGCTACCAAGCTGCTGGAGGCGCTGCCGCGCGAGACGGGCACCATCGGCCTGGGCTGGGGCATCACCGGCATGCGCGCCGTGTTCTCCACCAAGGACATCGCCGTCCCCACCGACATCAAGGGCATGAAGCTGCGCATCAACCCCACGCCGGTGTACCGCGACTTCTACCAAATGCTCGGCGCCGCGCCCACGCCCATCCCCACGCCCCAGGTGTTCGACGCGATGAGCAACGGCCAGGTCGACGGGCTGGAGGCGGACATCGAGTTCTCCTGGAACCAGCGCTTCGACAAGGTGGCCAAGACCCTGCTGCAGATGAACGCCTTGTTCATGCCGTTCGCGCCGCTGGTGTCCGGCCGTATCTGGCAAGGGCTGGATGCCAAGGACAAGGACATCATCCGCAAACTGGTGGCCCAGTCGCTGGATGCGCAGATCAATGACATCGTGACCACCGAGGCCGGGCTGATCGAGAAGTTCAAGGGCACATCCATCGCCTTCAAGACGGCATCGTCGTTCAACCCCGACGGCATCATCCAGGAGTTCGACAAGCTGTGGCTGCCCAAGGCGCCGCAGATTGCCGAGCTGCGCAAGGCGGGCGCAAGCCTCTGACAGTCCGCAAGGGTCACCGGGGCCGCATCCCATAAGATGCGGCCTCTCGCAACGTCCTTCACGCCCGATGACACTCCGCCGCCCCTCCCCCCAGCAAGACCCCGCGCCCAAGCGGCGCGCGGCGGACGTGGCCTACGACGCCATCGAGACCATGATCTCCACGCTGCAGCTGCAGCCCGGCAGCCCCGTGGTGGAGGCCGAGATCGCCGAAAGCACGGGCCTGGGCCGCACACCGGTGCGCGAGGCGCTGCTGCGCATGGTGTCCATCGGGCTCATCGTGCAGCAGCCCCGGCGCGGGCTGCTGGTGTCGCACATCGACCTGGCCGACCACCTGGACGTGATCCAGACCCGCCGCGTACTGGAGCGCCTGCTGGCCTCCAACGCCGCACGCCGCGCCACCGCGCCGCAGCGCCAGGCCATCGTGCGCTGTGCGGAGAACATGGTGCAGGCCGCAGCGCGCGGCCACCTCGACGACTACATGCTGGCCGACCATGAGCTGGACCTCGTCACCCACCAGGCCAGCCAGAACCACTCGGCCGTCAAATGCGTGCAACCGCTCATCGTGCAGTGCCGCCGTTTCTGGTATGCCTACCAGCACGAAGGTGAGGTGTCAGAGGGCGCCCGCGCGCACATGCAACTGGCCCAGGGCATTGCCAGTGGCGACGAGGCCCAGGCCGTGGCGGGCGCGGAGCAGCTGATGGAGTACCTGGAGCGCTTTGCGCGGCGCATCATCGACCGCTAGGGACCCTCTGCACGAATCTCGCTGGCCAAGTGAGCGCAGCGGAGCGGGAGGGGTTGCAAGGCGCAAAACGCAGCAATAGCCGTAGCTATTGCGAGTATTTGCAACGCAGCAGACCGCCCGAGCCCGCTGATGCACACGACGCGGTGATTCGTGCAGAGGGTCCCTATGGACCAGCCCCCCGGGCCACGGGCAGTTGCGTCAATCACTATCTATTTGATAGCAATCCAGGCATATTGCACTAGCGCATCCGCCCCAAAACGCTTCAAACCGCGTGCTCAGGCCAGGGAACTGCCCTGTTCCGCCACCTGCTGGCCCATCTCGATGCGCTGCTCCAGAAAGCGCCACATCCGCTCGTCCTGGCTGAACGCCACGTTAAACCGCAGCCAGCCCGTAGGCCGGGGCTCCACCAGAAACAGCTGACCCGGCCCGAGCATGATGCCCGCACCGGTGGCCTCTTTCGACAGCTCGGCACTGTCGGGCAGGTCTGGGTGCCGGGCCCACAGGTACATGCCCGCCTCGGGCTCGTGGAACAGCTCGAACCCCAGGTTCAGCAAGCGCCGCCCCACCGTGCGGTGCGCCTCGGCCAGGCGCTCGCGCAGCGACTTGAGGTGCTTGCGCCAGCGCCCATCCGTCACCACACCAAACGTGATGCGCTCGGTGATCTCTGACGAGGTCAGGCCCGAGATCATCTTGAGCTGCACCAGCTCGTCGAGCAGGTCACGCCGCGCCGCCAGAAAGCCGGTGCGCAGGTTGGGCGAAATCGTCTTGGAGAAGCTGCCCAGGTAGATCACGCGGTTGAGCTGGTCCAGGCTGGCCAGCGAGGGGCGCACACCGGGGTCCATGTCGGCGTAGATGTCGTTCTCCACCAGCATGAAGTTGTGCTGCTCGGCCAATTGCAGCAGCCGGTGCAGGTGCGCCACCGATGCCACCGAGCAGGTGGGGCTTTGCAGGCGCGGCTGCGTGAAGAACACCGTGGGCTGGCGCTCGGCCAGCAGGGCCTCCAGGGCGGGCAGGTCGTAGCCGGTGGCGGTGCGCGGCACACCCACCACTTGCGCTCCCGCAAAGCGCAACATGAACAGCAGGTTGGGGTAGCCGGGGTCGTCCACCAGCACCACATCGCCAGGCTTGACGAGACGACGCGCCACCAGGTCCAGCGCCTGGCTGGAACCCTGCGTGAGCAGCACCTGGTCGGCGTCCACCGCCAGATGGTGCTCGGCCAGCGACTCGGCCACCACCATGCGCAGCGCCATGTGGCCGTGCGGCAGGCCATAGCCGTCCAGCTCGGGCCCATCGGACGACAGCTGGCGCATGCTGCGTTTGACCGCATCGCCAAACAGCCAGTCGTGCGGCAGCCAGCCGCAGCCCGGTTTCATGGGCAGGTTGCGGTTTTCAAAAATTTGTTTGAGATACCAGCGCGCATCAAAACGGGGCACGGCCCGCTCGGGCGCACCAGTGCCGGGCGCAGCGCCCTCGTCGCCCCGCCGCTTCACAAAAAAGCCTGCGTTGGCCCGCGACACCAGCCAGCCCTGCGCCACCAGGCGGTCGTAGGCCTCGACCACGGTGAACACGCTCACCCCGTGCGCAGCAGCAAAAGCGCGGATGGACGGGAGTTTGCTGCCGGGTTTGAGCACCTGCCCGGCGATGAGCCCCCGCAGACCATCGACGATCTGGCTGACCAGAGGTGTCTGGAGGTCGGGGCTGAGAGTGAGCATCAGGGGAGCAAAAAAGGGGGCGAATTGTGCACTGGGTTGGCGCACACCAAATCAGGGATTGCCTGTACAGGATTCTAGACCTGCACAGTGCGCGCCAAACAGCGCTGCGCTGTACATGGACGGGCCGTGGCGTGGATTCCAGAATTCGCCCCATTCCTGGTTTTCATTCCCTTTTTTGTCCTTCACAGCCACCGCCCACACCATGCAGCAAGACCGCCATTTCACCAACGCCGCCCTCCTCACCCGCCGCCACGCCGCCGTGGCCCGGGGCGTGGGCCAGGCCCATGAACTCTTCATCCACAAGGCCCGCAACGCCGAGCTGTGGGATGTGGAGGGCCGCCGCTTCATCGACTTTGCCGGTGGCATCGCGGTGCTCAACACCGGCCACCTGCACGCTGGCGTGATCGCCGCCGTCAAGGCCCAGCTGGACCTGTACACCCACACCTGCTTTCAGGTGGTGGCGTACGAACCCTACGTGGAAGTGTGTGAGCGCCTGAACACGCTGGCCCCCGGCGCGTTTGCCAAAAAGAGCCTGCTGCTCACCACTGGCGCCGAGGCCGTGGAAAACGCCATCAAGATCGCCCGCGCCTACACCAAGCGCCCTGGCGTGATCGCCTTCACGGGCGGCTACCACGGCCGCACCAACCTCACGCTGGGCCTCACCGGCAAGGTCGTTCCATACAAGGTGGGTTTTGGTCCGTTCCCGGGTGAGACCTACCACGCGCTGTTCCCCAACGCACTGCATGGCGTGAGCGTGGAGCAGGCCCTGCATTCGGTGGAGCTGATCTTCAAGAACGACATCGAGCCCGAGCGCGTGGCCGCCTTCATCGTCGAGCCCGTGCAGGGCGAAGGCGGCTTCTATGTGGCCCCGCCCGAGTTCATCACCGGCCTCAAGGCCCTCGCAGACCGGTACGGCATCCTGCTGATTGCCGACGAAGTGCAGACCGGCGCGGGCCGCACGGGCACGTGGTTCGCCTGCGAACAATGGCCGGTGGCCCCCGACCTCATCACTACCGCCAAGTCGCTGGCGGGCGGCTTCCCCCTGTCGGGCGTGGTGGGCCGCGCTGATGTCATCGACGCGCCTGCAGCTGGCGGCCTGGGCGGCACCTATGCGGGCAGCCCGGTGGCCTGCGCGGCAGCCCTGGCGGTGATCGATGCGTTCGAGCAGGAAAACCTGCTGGCCCGCAGCCAGGACATGGGCGCGCTGCTGGTCAGTGCACTGAAAGCAATGGCCGCCAAAGTACCCGCCATCGGCGACGTGCGCGGCCTGGGTGCCATGGTGGCGATCGAGCTGTTTGAAAACGGCGATGTACACCGCCCCGACGCCGCACTGACCAAAAAGGTCGTGGCCGAAGCCGCGCGGCGCGGGCTCATCCTGCTGTCCTGCGGCACCTACGGCAACGTGATCCGCATCCTGGTGCCCCTGACGGCATCGGACGAACTGCTGCACGATGGCCTGGCCATCCTGGCCGACAGCTTCGCAGCTGTGGGCTGAATCCCTTCTCCCTTGATTGCCCCAACACCATGAACCACGCAGAACCCCTGGTCCGCTTCAGCGGCGTGCAAAAAACCTACGACGGCGAACAGCTTGTGGTGCGTGCGCTGGACCTGGACATCCAGCGCGGCGAGTTCCTGAGCCTGCTGGGGCCTTCGGGCTCTGGCAAGACCACCACGCTGATGATGCTGGCCGGCTTCGAGTCGCCCACCGCGGGCGACATCCTGCTCGATGGCAAGCAGATCACGCGCACGCCGCCGCACAAGCGCAACTTTGGCATGGTGTTCCAGAACTACGCGCTGTTCCCACACCTCACCGTGGGGCAGAACGTGGCCTACCCGCTCACCGTGCGCAAGGTGCCCAAGGCCGAGCAGGCCGAACGCGTGAAGAAGGCGCTGGACATGGTCCGCCTGTCGGGCATGGCCGACCGCCTGCCCGCACGCCTGTCGGGCGGCCAGCAGCAGCGCGTGGCGCTAGCCCGCGCCCTGGTGTTCAACCCCCAGCTGGTGCTGATGGACGAGCCCCTGGGCGCACTGGACAAGCAGCTGCGCGAGCACATGCAGATCGAGCTGAAAGAGCTGCACCGCCAGCTGGGCGTGACCTTCGTGTACGTGACCCATGACCAGGGCGAAGCCCTGACCATGAGCGACCGCGTGGCGGTGTTCAACGAAGGTGTCATTCAGCAGTTGGCCGATGTGGAGTCACTGTACGAGACCCCGTCCAACCGCTTTGTGGCAGGTTTTGTGGGCGACAGCACGGTCATCACCGGTACGCTGCAAGGCAGTGGTACGGCGTGGGCACTGCAGTTGCCTGATGGCCAGCGCCTGCCCGGCCTCAATGTGAACCACCTGGCACCCGGCGCCCTGGCCGAGGCCTGCATCCGCCCCGAGCGAATTGCGCTGCATGCCGCCAGCGCCGCGCCCCAGGCCCCCGCCCTGCGCGCCACGGTGGCCCGTGCCATCTATTACGGCGACCACCTGCGCCTGATGTGCGACATCGGCGCCGGCCAGGCGCAAGCCACCGTCAAGCTGCCGCTGACCCGCGCCGACGCCAACCCGCACCCCGAACCTGGCGATGCGGTGCTGCTGGAGTTCCCCACGGAGTCCGTGCGCATCTACGCCCCGCCCACCGTTCACTGAACCGCATTTTTTGTTCCCCGTCCCCTTCCCTCAACCCCTAGGAAACCGCACCATGAAAAACAAGAGCCTGATCGCCTGCGCTGCCCTGTCTGCCTGCCTGGCCCTGCCCAGCCTGGCGCAGCAGCAACTCACCGTCGTCAACTTCGGCGGTGCCAACGCCAATGCACAAAAGAAGGCCTTCTACGAGCCCTACGAAAAGGCCGGCAACAAGATCGTGGCCGTGGAGTACAACGGCGAGCAGGCAAAGGTCAAGGCCATGGTCGAGGCCAAGAAGGTGACCTGGGACGTGGTCGAGGTGGAATCGCCCGACGCCGCGCGCGGCTGCGATGAAGGCCTGTACGAAAAGCTGGACTACAGCAAGATCGTGCCCAAGGCCGACCTGCTGCCCGCTGCGGTGAACGAATGCGCTGTGGGCATCTTCGTGTGGTCCACCGTCATGGCCTACAACGGCGACAAGCTCAAGACCCCACCCACCAGCTGGGCTGACTTCTGGGACACCAAGAAGATCCCTGGCAAGCGCGGCATGCGCAAAGGCGCGCGCTACAACCTCGAATTTGCGCTGCTGGCCGATGGCGTGAAGCCCGCCGACGTGTACAAGGTGCTGGCCACCAAGGACGGCGCCGACCGCGCATTCAAGAAGCTGACCGAACTCAAGCCCAACATCCAGTGGTGGGAGGCCGGTGCCCAGGCGCCCCAGTTCCTGGTCGCAGGCGATGTGACTCTGACCACGGTGTTCAACGGCCGCATCGACGCCGCCAACCGCGAAGGCCGCAACCTCAAGATCTACTGGCCCGGCGGCATCTACGACCTGGACTACTGGGCCATCCCCAAGGGCACACCCAATAAGGATGCTGCTGTGAAGTTCATCGCCTTCACGATGCAGACCCCACAGCAAGCCGCCTATGCACAGAACATTGCCTATGGCCCGGCCAACACCAAGGCCCTGGCGTCGCTGGACAAGAAGGTGCTGGACGACCTGCCCACCTCGGCCACCAACGCCAAGGAGGCCCTGCAGTTCAGCGTGGGCTTCTGGGCCGACCAGGGCGAGGCGCTGGAAAAGCGCTTTGCCGCCTGGGCCACGCAGTAAGCCTGCGCCCGACCGCCTGAGCCATGAGCCCACACCAGCAGCAGACAGAGCCCACCACCATGCAAGCCCACTCCGGCGTGATCGCCATGAACGCCCCTGATATGGCCCCGCACCGCACACAGGACAGCCACGCCCCCGGCGCGCTGCGCAAAGCCCTGGCCCGCGCCGAAGTGCGGCGCAAATGGCGGGCGTTCAGCCTCACGCTGCCCTTGCTGGTGTTTCTGCTGCTCACGCTGCTGGTGCCCATTGCCGCGCTGCTGCAGCGCGCGGTGGAGAACCCCGAAGTGGCCAACGCGCTGCCCGGCACCATGCGTGCCCTGGACGGCTGGGACCGGCGCGACGCACCACCTGCGGCGGCCTACGCCGCGCTGGTGGGCGATCTCGCCCGCCTGCCCGACCGTTCGGACGCTGGCGCCCTGGCGCGCCGGCTCAACTCCGAGGTGCCGGGCGCACGCTCCATGGTGATGGGGGCCTACCGCGACCTGCCTTTTGAAGGTTCTGCCGACGCCATCAGGGAGCGCCTGCTGGGCGCCGACCCCCGCTGGGGCGAGGCACCGTTCTGGCGCGCCATCGCCAAGAACGGCGCCCGCTGGACGCCCGACTACCTGCTTGCATCGGTGGACCTGCAGCGCGATGCACTCGGCCAGGTCGAGCGCATGCCCGAGGAGCAGCGCGCCTTCGGCGGCATCCTGCTGCGCACGTTCCACATCAGCCTGGTGGTCACACTGGTGTGCCTGCTGGTGGGCTACCCGCTGGCCTGGTGGCTCGCCTCATTGCCTGCGCGTTCGGCCAACGTGCTGATGATCCTGGTGCTGGTGCCTTTCTGGACCTCGATCCTGGTGCGTGTGGCCGCTTGGATCGTGCTGCTGCAATCCGAAGGCCTGGTCAACCGGGGCCTGATGGGCCTGGGCCTGATCGAACAGCCGCTGGCGCTGCTGTTCAACCGCACGGGCGTGGTGATTGCCATGGTGCACATCCTGCTGCCGTTCATGATCCTGCCGCTGTACAGCGTGATGAAAAGCGTGCCGCCCACCTACCTGCGCGCGGCGGTGTCGCTGGGCAGCTCGCCGATTGCCGCGTTCTTTCGGGTGTATGTGCCGCAAACCTACCCCGGCATTGGCGCGGGTGCCCTGCTGGTGTTCATCCTGGCCATTGGCTACTACGTCACGCCCGCACTGCTGGGCGGAGCCGATGACCAGATGCTGAGCTACTACATCGCCCGCTACACCAATGTGGAAGTGAACTGGGGCATGGCCTGCGCGCTGGGTGCCCTGCTGCTGGCTGCCACGCTGCTGCTGTACGGCGTGTACCGCCGCATTGGCAAAGCCGAATTGAGTCTGGGCTGATCACTCCCTCCAAAGCTGAAAGTCGCTGACCATGTTTCGCCTGCCCCAATTCCCCCTGTACGCCACGTTGGCCGACAAGCTCGGCTGGTGGGCCGTGCGCGCGCTGTGCGTGTCCGTGCTGGTGTTCCTGCTGGCCCCCATCCTGGTGATGGTGCCGCTGTCGTTCTCCGAAAGCTCGTTCCTCGCCTACCCCATCCACGGCTGGTCGCTCAAGTGGTACCGCAACCTGTTCGAGTCGGCCGAATGGGCCCGTGCCACGCGCAACAGCTTCATCGTGGCGCCCGCAGCCACGCTGATTGCCACTGTGCTGGGCACCCTGGCCGCCGTGGGCCTGTCGCGGGCGGACTTCCGGTTCAAGGGACTGCTCATGGCCATCCTGATTGCCCCCATGGTGGTGCCCATCATCGTGGTGGGCGTGGCCACCTACCTGTACTTCGCGCCGCTGGGCCTGGCCGACAGCTACTTCGGCCTCATCATCGTGCACGCAGCCCTGGGCGCACCCTTTGTGCTGACCACCGTGCTGGCCACGCTGGCGGGCTTCAACCACAACCTGGTGCGCGCCTCGCTGAGCCTGGGTGAGACACCGCTCAACACTTTCTTCCGCGTCACGCTGCCGGTGATTGCGCCGGGCGTGATCTCCGGCGCGCTGTTTGCGTTTGCCACCTCCTTTGACGAAGTGGTGGTCACCCTCTTCCTGGCCGGGGCCGACCAGTCCACGCTGCCGCGCCAGATGTTCAATGGCATCCGCGAGAACATTTCGCCCACCATTGCCGCCGTGGCCACACTGCTCATCCTCTTCACCACCAGCCTCTTGCTGGCGCTGGAGTGGCTGCGGGGCCGGCGCGCATGACGGCGCAAGCCGTGTTCAACCATGCACGCATCCACACCCATGCCCCTGTTGCCCGTGCCACTTTGGCGACGCATGGCGCAGCCCCGCCCATGCTAGCCTTTGGCTAGATGTACGCGGGTCGTTGGCTACCCGCTCTGCGCCCCTTCTCTTTTCTGCTCGCCCTCTGTTTCGTCACCTCTCCCGGAAGTATTCCCATGGACATGAAGACATCTCCCCTCACACTGCTGAACGACCCCACGCTGCTCAAGACTGACGGCCTCATCAACGGCCAGTGGGTGGCGGGCAGCAGCCGCTTTGACGTGAACGACCCAGCCACGGGACTGAAGCTGGCCGACGTGGCCAATCTGGGCCCGCAGGATGCCGAGGCCGCCATTGCCGCCGCCAACGCCGCCTGGGGCCCTTGGAAGACCAAGACCGCCAAGGAGCGCAGCATCATCCTGCGCAAGTGGTTTGACCTGCTCATGGCCAATCAGGACGACCTGGGCCGCATCATGACCGCCGAACAGGGCAAGCCCCTGCCAGAAGCCAAGGGCGAGGTCGCCTACGGCGCGAGCTTTGTGGAATGGTTTGCCGAGGAGGCCAAACGCATCAACGGCGAGACCCTGCCCCAATTTGACAACAACCGCCGCCTGCTGGTGCTCAAGCAACCCATCGGCGTGTGCGCGGCAATCACGCCATGGAACTTCCCGCTGGCCATGATCACCCGCAAGGTCGCACCTGCGCTTGCTGCGGGCTGCCCCGTGGTCATCAAGCCGGCCGAGCTGACACCACTCACCGCCCTGGCCGCCGCCGAGCTGGCCATCCGCGCGGGCATTCCGGCCGGTGTTTTCAACATCCTGTCCGCCGACAGCGACAACTCCATTGCCATCGGCAAGGTGCTGTGTGCGAGCGACGTGGTGCGCCACATCAGCTTCACAGGCAGCACCGAAGTGGGCCGCATCCTGATGGCGCAATCGGCCCCCACGGTCAAGAAGATGTCGCTGGAGCTGGGCGGCAATGCGCCCTTCCTGGTGTTTGACGATGCCGACATCGACAGCGCCGTGGAAGGCGCCTTTGCCAGCAAGTACCGCAACGCGGGCCAGACCTGCGTATGCACCAACCGCTTTTACGTGCAGGAAGGTGTGTACGACGAGTTCGTGGCCAAGTTCGCCGCCAAGGTCAAGACGGCCAAGGTGGGCAATGGCTTTGAAGCCGGTGTGAACCAGGGCCCGCTGATCGAGGAAGCCGCGCTGGCCAAGGTGCAGCGCCACGTGGACGACGCGCTGGCCAAGGGCGGCCAGGTGGTGGCTGGCGGCCAGCGGCTCAAGAGTCTGGGCTCCGGGCAGTTCTTCGAGCCCACGGTGGTGGCCAATGCGTCGGCCGACATGCTGTGTGCCCGCGAAGAAACCTTTGGCCCGTTTGCGCCCGTGTTCAAGTTCAAGACCGAGCAGGAAGCCATCGACGCAGCCAACAACACCGAATTCGGCCTGGCCAGCTACTTCTACAGCCGCGACGTGGGTCGCATCTTCCGCGTGACCGAGGCGCTGGAATACGGCATGGTTGGTGCCAACGTGGGCATTCTGGCCACAGAGCACGTACCCTTTGGCGGCGTCAAGCAGTCGGGCCTGGGCCGCGAAGGCTCGCACTACGGCATGGACGACTATGTGGAGATCAAGTACCTGTGCCTGGGCGACATCCAGAAGTGACCAGCGCCAGAACGGCTTCCCGTTGATATGCTTTTAATAGCTGCTAGCGCCTAATTTATAAGCGCTAGCAGCCAAAAAAGCTTCAAAATTTAGGGCCTCGTCAGCGACGCAACATCGCCTTCACGCGCAGGCCGGCCCACACTGCGAAGAACACCGCGGCACCAAACACCCAACCCGACAGCGCGCCCGCCATGCCGCCGGACAGCAACGTGCCAATGGTGCAGCCCAGCCCGGTCATCGCCCCCCAGCCCAGGAACACGCCACCCGACAGGCCCCGTACAGCATCGCGCCACGTGGGCCAGCGCGGCACAAACTGGCGGCTGGCTGTAGCTGCCACGAACGCTCCCGCCACCAGGCCCACCAACAGCACGGCATTGGGGGTAAACCAGGTGGCCTGCGGCACGGTAGCGCAACCCGCAAATCCATCGAGTCCATCGAGCCGGTCTGGAATCCAGCCCTGCCCCTGTGCCCACTGGCGTGCGGCGCTGCCCAGCGTGGCCGTCACGCCCAGGGGTCGCATGCGCACGATGGCAAATGCGCCAATCAGCCCCACGACCAACCCGCCTACCCAGTAGTGCCAGCGCCCGGTCCACAGGTTGCGCCACACGGCACGAAGTCCTGGTACGGCAGGGACTGCGCCCGGCGCTGATGATGCGGCGGCCTCCTGCGCAAAGCCCCGCCAAAGCCAGGCAGCCACCAGGGCCAACCCGACCAGTTGCACCAGCAAGGCGCCGCCATACCCCAGGTGGGCAGGCAGCCACACCACGGGCGCATCGGCCACACTCTGGCTGTACAAGGGGTTCCAGGTCTTGAAACCCAGGATGAAGCCCAGTGCCGACCCGGCCAGCGCGAACGGCGATACCGTGGCCCCCTCGGCCAGCCGGTACCAGTGCGCGCTGATGCACGAGCCCGACACCACCATGCCGGTGCCAAACGACAGCCCAGCCGCTACCAGCACCCAGCTCACGGGGCCGATGTGCATGTCGGGCGGCAGCTTACCCGGCTGGGGCACCGGCAGCCAGCTGCCCAGCACCACGGTGTAGCCCACCACCCCCACCGCCAGCGCCAGCACGATGGCCAGCAGCCCGCGCGGATTGCGGTCTTCAAACCAGTCGCGCGCGTGGCAGTAAAAGCAAAAGCGCGAGCGCTGCAGCACGAGCCCCAGCACCGCGCCCGTGACCAAAGCAAAAACGAGCGTGCGCCCGCCTGGCAAGCCCTGAACCGCCTGGGCCGCCCAACCCAATGCCACCAGCGCTGCAAGCGACGCCAGGGCTCCTGCGCCAGAGAAATTGATCTTGTATGTCATTGCACCGCACCCATAAAAAAAGCCCGCACCAGGCGGGCTGTAAAGGAGACCCCCTACCAAAACTCAAAAGATCTCTTTGTTTTGCATTGCACCTTCTTCCCAAAAGGTTCTGTCGGTCAGCCCATTCACTTCGCGGCCCAGATGGTGCCCGCCGGGTTGGTGATGGGCACGCCCACCGCATTGCCGTATTCCGTCCACGAACCGTCATAGTTCTTGACGCTGTAGCCCAGGATCTTGGACAGCGCAAACCAGGTGTGGCTGGAGCGTTCGCCAATGCGGCAGTAGGTGATGATGGGCTTGCTGCCATCCACGCCCGCGCTGGCGTAGAGCTTTTTGAGGTCCTCGGCGGACTTGAAGGTGCCATCCTCCTTGACCGCCTGGCCCCAGGGCACGTTGGCCGCGCCGGGGATGTGGCCAGCACGGATGCTCAGCTCGGGCACACCGGCCGGGGCAAAAATCTTGCCCGCGTATTCGTCGGCCGACCGGATGTCCACCAGCTTTGCATTGCTCTTGCCCTCTGCCGCAGCCAATGCATCGGACAGGCGGGCACGCAGGTCGGTGTTCACCTTGGCCACCCGGTAGCTGGTGGTTGCAAACTCGGGCACGCGGTTGTTCAGCGGCTGGTTCTCCGCCTCCCACTTCTTGCGGCCGCCGTCGAGCAGCTTCACGTTCTTGACACCATAGATGTCAAACACCCACGCGCCCCAGGCTGCAAACCAGTTGTTGGTGTCGCCGTACAGCACCACCGTGGTGTCTTGCGACACACCCGCCTTGGACAACAGGGCCTCAAACGCCTCCTTGCTCACGATGTCACGGCGCACCCGGTCGTTCAGGTCCTGGTGCCACGAGAAGTTGACCGCACCCGGCACATGGCCGCGCTCGTACAGGCCGGGGTTCACGCTCACCTCCACAATGCGCACCTGCTGGTTGTCCAGGTTCTGCGCCAGCCATTCGGTGGTGACCAGAGGGCCCGCGGGGATGGGGGTGGCAGCGAGCAAAGTTCCACCGAACAACGCCATGCAGGATGCCAAGGAGGCACGCATCCAGCGGCGTCCAGACCATAGCGATGAGAGAGTGCGTTGGGTTGTCATTGGCATCCTTTCCTTTTCTTTGAAGTGCCTGCGCAGTGCAGCAGGTAGAAGGAATTTAGAGCCCGACGCGATCACAACCAACCAACATGTTCGGCTATGGATATGCGTTTTGCACGCTTGCACAAAGCGATTGCCAGACGGCTGGCGGATGCTGCCTATAATCCGGAGCGTCGCGGGTGTAGTTCAATGGTAGAACGGCAGCTTCCCAAGCTTCATACGAGGGTTCGATTCCCTTCACCCGCTCCAAATCAATAAAACCTGCCAGGCAGCAATGCCTGGCAGGTTTTTTCATGGGCTGATGTCTTTCTGTCGATGCTCTCTAGCCGCCGAGCTTTGGCACGGCACGGTCCGACGCGGGCACATGCATACGCGCCGTTGTTGCATCCTGGCCCAGGTTGAACCGCGCAATGGCCTCAACCATCTGCTGTGCCTGCGTGCGCAGGCTGCTGGCAGCCGCAGCCATTTCCTCCACCAGCGCCGCATTCTGCTGCGTGGTCTGGTCGAGCTGTGTGACAGCCTCACCCACCTGGCCAACTCCGGCGGTCTGCTCGTTACTGGCCGCGCTGATTTCAGAGACCATATCGGCCACGCGCTGGATAGAGCTGACGACTTCCTGCATCGTGGTGCCCGCCTGATCGGCCAGCACCGAGCCCTGTTGCACCATGGCGCTGCTGGCGCCAATCAGCTCCTTGATGGCCTTGGCTTCGGCTGCCGTGCGCTGGGCCAGGTTACGCACCTCGGCGGCCACCACCGCGAAGCCGCGACCTTGTTCACCCGCGCGTGCCGCCTCGACCGCCGCGTTGAGCGCCAGGATGTTGGTCTGAAAAGCAATGCCGTCGATCACACCAATGATGTCGGCGATCCTCTGGCTGCTGTTGTTGATGTCCTGCATCGTGCGGACCACTTTGGACACCACCTCACCACCCTGCTGGGCAATCCGGCTGGCCCCCACGGCCAGTTGGTTGGCTTGGCTTGCGCTGTCGGCGTTGTGGCGTATGGTGGCGCCCAGTTGCTCCATACTGGCCGCCGTCTGCTCCAACGCACTGGCTTGACTTTCGGTGCGCCCCGACAGGTCCTGGTTGCCCTGTGCAATCTCCGTACTGGCAGCGGATACGCTGACGGCACTGGTACGCACCGTGCCCAAACTTTCCACCAACCGGACGCGAAAGCCTTCCATGGCCTGGGCCAGAGAGCCGATTTCATCGCGCGACCGGACGGACACCGCGTGCGTGAGATCCCCCTGCGCCAGATAGCCAAGGGCTGTGCTTAGCTGCTGCACAGGGGCACCCACCAGCCTGCGCGTAGCCACCAACAGCACCACAGTGAGCAACGCGAGTGCCACCGCCACACCCAGCCAAAGCCAGGTGAGCACGCCGCGCGCCTCACTCATCATCTCTGTCAAAGGTGCCTCGGCAACGATGGCCCAGCTCCAGGGTTTGTAGTGCTCAACCGCCACGTAGCGGGTGGCGGTATCACTCTCACCGCTGCGACGGGGCGACCAACCGGACTCCAGATCGCCAGAGGACTGGACCGCAGCCAACGACGCCAGCCAAGCCTTGGCGTTGTCGTCCTTGTCATCCAACTTCAGGGACTTGCCAGCGCCGGGCAACCCGAAAACACTGCCCCGTGCGGGGCCTGATGAGAGATTGACGGCATACACAGCACCCGAGGTAAACAATTTTTGTCCCGCCATCACGGTGTCGAGCTTGCCCAGAATGGCACCCATGTCGGAGCCAATGAACAGGATGCCGATGGTGCGAGTCCCGTCGCGGATGGGCTCATACACGGTCATGTACTCACGGCCAAACAGGCTGGCACGGCCGATATAGGTTTTGCCCTCATTCATGAGGGCATAGGCCGGGTGCTTACGGTCCAGCAGGGTCTTGTAAGCACGCTCACCATCCTGCTTTTTGAGGGATGTGGTCACACGAATGAAATCGTCGCCGGTGCGCGCGAAAATCGTGGCCACTGCTCCCGTGCTGTCCTTGGAGAATCGGTCCACCACTTCAAAGTCGCCGTTGACGGAGGCCCCCTGGAAAGACAGCACCGCCTCGGGCTTTCCATCGGCCCCGGGCGACTCTGCGACGGTGAATTGACCTGGGAAATTCGCCTTGAACAGGGTGAAGTCGCGCTTGGCCTGCTCTTGCGCCGTTTCATCAAAGGTCTGGACCAAAGTGCGTACCTGGGCGGCGTATTGCATGGCATCACCACGCGCGAGGCGACCGAAGTCTTTCCAGAGCAGGGTACTGACGACGCCCATCGTGGCCAACAAAACCGCCAACAGACTGAGCAAAGCCGTCAAGGACAGCTTGAAGGCGACGGAATGGCGGGAGCTTGAGGGAATCATCTGGTGCGTTTGGGTAATTTATGCATCGACTTGCATACGGAGAACCAAAGTACCCGAAGTCGCGCAAAAACAAAACCATCGCCAGTGCAATGGCCTTTTTAGGCATAGGGAAAACCCTTGCAAAAACTCACCACCACAACAACCCGCTGCTGCAGACACAGAAGTCGTCATGCAGGTCTGCGTCGAGGTCCCAGCGTGTTCAAGGCAGGCTCAGCGCCTGTCTGCTTTCAAAAACCCTTTGCACCCCAGTGACGGGATCCACAAACTCCAGAGACCGCGCCAGCAGCTGCAGAGGCCGCGAGTAGTCGCCTTCGGGCGGGTCGTTGACGACGGGATAAAAAGGGTCGTTGCGCAGTGGCAGCCCCAGGGCAGCCATATGCACGCGCAACTGGTGGCGCTTGCCAGTGACGGGCGACAGCAGGTACCGAGCCCAGTCGCCTGCGACCTCTAGCACCTGGATATGGGTGTAGCTATTGGGCTCGCCCGACACCTCTTGCATACGAAAGAACTGCGGACTCTCCTCCAACCGGCTGCGGTGGTCACGCGGGAAGGTCAGGTCAGCGCGCCACGGTGCAACGGCCTCGTAATGCTTGATGATCTGCCGATCGCGGAACAGCGCCTGATACGCCCCGCGCGTTGCCTGATGCACTGACAGCATCACCAACCCAGCCGTATCACGGTCAATGCGGTGCAATGGCGAAAGCTCGGGCAGCCCCAACCGGCGTTTGAGGCGTACCAGCAAGGTGTTATGCAGATACCGGCCTGAGGGCGTTACCGGCATGAAGTGCGGCTTATCTGCCACCACCAGATGCTCGTCCTGATACACCACCGCTTCACTGAACGGCAAGGCGGGCTCGGCCGGAAGGCTGCGATAGTAGTAAAGGCGCAGCCCTCCCTCAAAAGCCCGATCAGGCAACACGGCCTGCCCGCGTTCATCCACCACGACACCCGCCTCCATGCGCTCGTGCCACCCTTCACGGGACACGGCCGGCAGCCGCTCTGTCAAAAAATCCAGCATGCTGCCCTGCCCTCGCACTGGCAGTACCACGCAGCTGGGGCTCACCCCATCGCGCACGGGCAATACATGGGGATGGCGAGGGTTGTGCATGGCGTGCAAATTCTAGGGGGTTGGTCGGCGTCAAGATACGCCAGTCCCGACCGGGGATAGCGCTTCACCCGCGCATACAGGTGGAGCACAAAGCCCATGCAGAGCAGCGCTGTAGGACAAGCACGCCAAAAGGCCTGTTGACCAACGCAATCGACGCAAATTTGCGTTCTGCGGGCTAGCATGGCTGCTCTATGACAAGACCCCAAACGGACCAGCACACCACATCTGCACGCGCAACGGCGACGGCAATGGCACCAGCGGGAGTGACTTTAACGCCTCGCCTGAGGCAGGGCCAGAGCAGGGTCCGCATTGCCTGTGGCGTAGCGGGAGTCATGGTAGGACTGCTGCTGATAGGCGCTGTGACGCTGAGCCAGTGGGATTGGAACCGCTCCAAACCTTGGATCAACCAAACCCTCAGCGAGGCAGCCGGAAGACAGTTTGCGGTGGAGGGCGATTTATCCGCATCCTGGCACTGGCCACAACCCCTTGAAGAAGGTTGGCACCGCTGGGTTCCCGGCATCACTGTGCAGGGAACCCAGCTGGTTTTGCAAGACCCGCCAGGATTTGCCCGTCCTGGCAAAGCCGCAACGCCCCAAACCACGGCACGCGCCGAGATGGCGCGCGCATCGCTCAAGCTTTGGCCACTACTGGGGCGGCAAGTGGTCATTGATGCCCTGGAGCTGTCTGGCCCGGACATCTCCCTCGCCCGCCTGCGCGACGGCAGCAACAATTGGACGCTGCTCCCAAAGAGGGATCCCGATGACGCTACGCCGCGCTGGGCGTTCAGCATTCATCAGCTAGCAGTCCGCGGGGGGCATTTGGCATATAACGACGCCAAGCAAGACCTTGATCTGACCGCCCGCGTCGACACCCTGAGCGAAGGGCAGACAGTCGTTGCATCGGGGAATGCTGCATCGCCTGCGTCCGGCACGGCGAGTGCCTCTAGCACCCCAGTCTATGGCGTGCGCTTCGACCTCAAGGGCACGCTGGGCAAGGCGCGTATCGAGGGTCAGGGTCAGGCCGGCTCTGTGCTCTCGCTGCGCGACAAAGAGGTGAACTACCCCCTGCAATTCACCGCCAAGGCGGGCAGCGTAGAAACAGCCGTTCGGGGCATTCTGGCAAATCCGGGTGCGCTGTCAGGGTTGGATTTCCAAGTCATGCTCAAAGGCGCCAGCATGGCAGACCTGTATGCACTCACGGGTCTTGTCCTGCCCAATACGCCCGCATTTCAGACCCAGGGGCGATTGCAGGGCAGTCTGCAACCAGGCCGTGCTGTATGGGACTACCGTGACTTCACTGGTACGGTAGGCCAGAGCGATCTGCACGGCAATCTGCGCTTCGTGTCGGGTGCGCCGCGCGGCAAACTTTCAGGCGCCATCACATCCAATCAGTTGCGCCTGGTGGACCTGGGACCAGTGCTCGGTACAGCCACCACGGCGACTGCCCAGCCTGGCCGCAATGGCAAGGTGCTGCCCAACGCTGCGTTTGCAACCGATCGCTGGAGCACCATGGATATGGATCTCAAGTTCGCGGGGCAGCGTGTGATCCGACCCAACAGCCTGCCGCTGGAGGACCTTAGCGTGCATGCCGTATTGGACGATGCCGTGCTGCGCCTGGAACCCTTGCATTTTGGTGTGGCCAAAGGCCAGATTGAATCCAAACTGGTGCTGGACAGCCGCAAACGACCGCTGACGGTACACATGGACACCCGCGTGCAAAACCTGCGGCTCGCTGCACTGTTTCCCGAGGTGGAACTGACCCAAAAAAGCCTGGGGCGACTCGATGGCGCCATGGCGCTGAATGGCCAGGGGAATTCTGTAGCGCAGTGGCTTGGCAGCAGCAGCGGCGAGGCCCGCCTGTATGTGCGCGATGGCACTCTGAGCCGCGAACTACTGGACCGCGCTGCACTCAACGTGGGCAGCATCGTGGTGGGCAAGCTGTTTGGCGACAACAAAGAAGTGCAACTGCATTGCGCGGTGGCAGATCTGGCGGTGCGCGAAGGCCTTGCCACGGTCCGCACCGCCAAGCTGAGCACCAACGAGGCGGTGGTGGATGTCACGGGCACCATCGACATGGCAGAGGAACGCCTGAACCTGAGCGTGAAACCAGCGTCGCTGGAGTGGAAGTTCTTCTCGCTGCGCACTCCGCTGTACGTGCGCGGCACGCTGGGCAAACCCGATGTGGGCGCAGAACCAGGCCCGCTGCTGTTGCGCGCCGGGGCAGCCATTGCCGCTGCGGTGGCCGCGCCTGCAGCCTTGGCATTGTTACCTGTAACGGTACCCGGAGCTGACGACGACGCGCAGTGTGCGCCCTTGCTTGCTCAAGCTACACAACCGGTCAAGGCAGGGCGCGCTGGCGCGCCGGTCGCGCGCACCACGCCGTCACGCTAAAAAATACTTCTACACCGCCTCTGCGGGTGTGTGGGCCCCAGCGGCCATCGCCAATGAAAAAGCCCACGGCGTGAACCGTGGGCTTTTCGTGGATCTGCGAGGAACCCGAGGTCAGTCGGCCGTCGCCTCTTCAGGCTCTGCAGGCTCGGACTTCGCCGAACGCTCCTTCTTCGGCAAAGGCTGGATATCCAGCAGCACGTCGGGTGTTTCCACACCCTTGTCGTCCTTCTTCATCTCGATATCCACGGTCAGGCGTCCCCCTTCTGTCAGGCGGCCAAACAGCAACTCGTCAGCCAAGGCGCGGCGGATGGTGTCCTGGATCAGGCGCTGCATAGGGCGCGCGCCCATCAGCGGGTCGAAACCCTTCTTGGCCAGGTGCTTGCGCAGGGCATCGGTGAAGGTGACCTCCACCTTCTTCTCGGCCAACTGCGTCTCCAGCTGCAGCAGGAACTTGTCCACTACGCGCAGGATGATCTGTTCATCGAGTGCCTTGAAGTTGACGATGGCATCCAGCCGGTTGCGGAACTCAGGCGTGAACAGGCGCTTGATATCACCCATTTCATCGCCCGCCTGCCGCGGGTTGGTAAAGCCAATGGTCGCCTTGTTCATGGTCTCGGCGCCAGCATTCGTGGTCATGATGATGAGCACGTTACGGAAGTCGGCCTTGCGGCCGTTGTTATCCGTCAGCGTGCCGTGGTCCATGACCTGCAGCAGCACGTTGAAGATGTCCGGATGTGCTTTCTCGATCTCATCGAGCAGCAGCACCGCGTGCGGCTTCTTCGTGATGGCTTCCGTCAGCAGACCACCTTGGTCGAAACCGACATAACCTGGAGGCGCGCCAATCAGGCGGCTCACAGCATGGCGCTCCATGTACTCGGACATGTCAAAACGGATCAGCTCGATGCCCATGATGTAGGCAAGCTGCTTGGCCGCTTCAGTCTTGCCGACGCCGGTGGGACCGCTGAACAGGAACGAGCCGATCGGCTTGTCGCCCTTGCCCAGACCCGAGCGTGCCATCTTGACGGCACTGGCAAGCACTTCCAATGCCTTGTCCTGGCCGAACACCACGCTTTTCAGGTCGCGCTCCAGCGTCTGCAACTTGCCGCGGTCGTCATTGGACACGTTGGCAGGCGGAATGCGTGCGATCTTGGCCACGATCTCTTCGATCTCGGCCTTGCCGATGGTCTTCTTGCGCTTGCTCGGCACCATGATGCGCTGGGCCGCACCGGCTTCATCGATGACGTCGATTGCCTTGTCGGGCAGGTGGCGGTCGTTGATGTACTTGGCGCTCAGTTCTGCCGCAGCCTGCAGGGCAGCTGCAGCGTACTTCACGCTGTGATGCTCTTCAAAACGAGACTTCAGCCCCTTCAGGATGTCGATGGTTTCGGCCACACTGGGCTCCACCACGTCCACTTTCTGGAAGCGGCGCGACAAGGCAGCATCTTTCTCGAAGATCCCCCGGTACTCCGTGAAAGTGGTCGCACCGATGCACTTGAGCTGGCCACTGGACAGCGCCGGCTTCAGCAGGTTGGAAGCATCGAGCGTTCCTCCAGAGGCCGCACCCGCACCGATCAAGGTGTGGATCTCGTCGATGAAAAGGATGGCGTTGGGCTTGTCCTTGAGCGACTTGAGCACGCCCTTGAGGCGCTGCTCGAAGTCGCCACGGTACTTGGTGCCCGCAAGCAAAGCACCCATGTCCAGGGAGTACACCGTTGCCTCGGCCAGGATCTCGGGCACATCGTTTTGCGTGATCCGCCAAGCCAGGCCCTCGGCAATCGCAGTCTTGCCCACCCCTGCCTCGCCCACCAGCAGAGGATTGTTTTTGCGGCGACGGCACAAAATCTGGATCGTGCGCTCGACCTCATAATGGCGGCCGATCAATGGATCGATCTTGCCATCCTTGGCGGCTTGGTTCAGGTTCTGGGTGAATTGCTCCAGCGGCGACGCCTTTTCGTTACGCTCGCCACCTCCGCCCTCTTCGCCCTCGGCCTGATTCTCGGCCTTAGCAGGCTCGGGCGGCTCGCCCTTCTTGATACCGTGGGCGATGAAATTCACCACATCCAGGCGCGTGACACCTTGCTGGTGCAGGTAGTACACGGCGTGCGAATCCTTTTCGCCAAAAATTGCCACGAGCACATTGGCACCCGTCACCTCTTTTTTGCCGTTGCCCGTGGACTGCACGTGCATGATGGCGCGCTGGATCACGCGCTGGAATCCCAGCGTAGGCTGGGTGTCCACCTCGTCGGTACCTGCGACCTGGGGGGTGTTGTCTTTGATGAAATTCGCCAACGATGAACGCAGATCATCGATATTGGCCGAACATGCGCGCAGCACCTCCGCTGCGCTGGGGTTATCGAGCAATGCAAGCAACAGATGCTCCACGGTGATGAACTCGTGGCGCTGCTGACGGGCCTCAACAAAGGCCATGTGCAAGCTGACTTCCAGTTCCTGGGCAATCATGTGAACTCCTTTGTGCTTGCGTGGAAGGGATAACTTTAGATCGGGACAAAAGACCTGTTATTCAACAGGCTCACTGACACATTGCAGTGGGTGGCCCGCCTTGAGGGCGGCGTCAAGCACTTGCTCTACCTTGGTGGCTGCCACATCGCGCGAATAAACGCCGCAGACGCCTTTGCCATCGAGGTGGATCTTCAACATGATCTGGGTGGCAGTTTCGCGGTCTTTACTGAAAAACTCCTGCAGAACCACGATGACGAACTCCATGGGCGTGTAGTCGTCGTTCAGCATGACCACCTGGTACATCTGCGGCGGCTGGGTCTTTTGGGTGCGCCTCTCGAGCACGACCGAACCGCCATCATCCCGCGCAGGCCGGATCACGGGCGGCGCGGTGGGGGGTGAAGGTGGTTTTGTTGCCATGAAAATCATTCTAGCGACCCGAACAGGGTGCTGCTGCAGGAGAAGCTGGTTGTTGACCAGGTATTTTTCAACCCACGGCTTACAGAAACTTCTGCAGGGAACTCAATCACTCGTACACCACATTGGCGGCACCAGCACCCACTTGGGCAGTCCATGCCGCCAACGCCGCATCGCTGGGGTAGAAACGCGCGTTTTCGCCCAGTTGCAACTCTGCCACTGCAACAGCATCGTCCGACTGGCAGCGCACGCCCATTCGCACGCGCAACCCGTGCACCAACTCCCCTTCAGCGACCTCTTCGCGCAACGGCGGAAACTCGCGCACCAAGCGCGGCACATCTGGCGCCTTATCACCCACGGTCACATGCAGGTATTTGCCAAACCGGCAGCGCGCGCCCGCCAGGTCCCACACCTGCTGCACCTTGACGCGCAGACCGCCACTGAAGTGGTCCAGCTGCAGCCGGCCCATCATCACTACAAACTCATCTTCCTTGAGCTGATTGCGGTAGGTATTGAGCAACGCCTCATCGGCAGAAGCCTCAATCACGCCAGACTTGTCGTCCAGCTTGAAGAGTCCCAGCCTCCCGCGTTGCCCGTTGATGACCCGAAAGTCGCTGATGATGCCGGCAAGTATCTGGGGCTCGCGGCTGTCAAGCAGCTCATCGATCTGGGTGCGCACAAAGCGGCGCACCTCGGTGGCCACTTCGTCAAATAGATGGCCAGACAGGTAGAACCCAACGGCGGTTTTTTCCAGCGTAAGCCGTTCCTTGATACCCCAGGGCGTTGCGTCCACCAGATCGGGCTCCTGGGTGCTGGAGCCATGGGCATCGTCACCCATCATGTCAAACAACCCGCCCTGGTTGACGTTGGCCAGCGTTGCGGCAGCAAAGTCAAAGGCCCGATCAATAGAGGCCACCAGGGCCGCCCGATTGAGATGGATCGAATCAAAGGCACCCGCCTTGATCAGGGCCTCGACCGTGCGCTTGTTCATGCGGGCCTTGTCCACTCGCACGCAGAAGTCAAACAGACTTTTGAAGGGCCCTTTGGTCGAACCCTGGGTGCCTTCACCGCGCCCTTCACGGGCCGCGACGATAGCTTCGATCGCCTGCTGTCCAGTGCCTTTCACCGCCCCCAGACCGTAACGGATGATCTTGTCGGTGACTGGTTCAAACCGATAAAAGCCCCGATTCACGTCCGGCGGCTCGAACGACAGCCCCATCTTGTGTGCATCCTCGAACAGCACCTTGAGCTTGTCGGTGTCGTCCATTTCCACGGTCATGTTGGCGCAGAAAAACTCGGCCGTGTAGTGCACCTTGAGCCAGCCAGTGTGGTACGCCAGCAGGGAGTAAGCAGCCGCGTGTGACTTGTTGAAGCCATAGCCCGCGAACTTCTCCATCAGGTCGAACACCTCGTCGGCCTTCTCCTGGCTGATGCCTTTCTCCGCTGCACCCTTGCGGAAAATGGCGCGGTGTTCGGCCATTTCCTCGGCCTTCTTTTTCCCCATGGCACGCCGAAGCATGTCGGCGCCGCCCAAGCTATATCCGCCCAGCACCTGGGCGGTCTGCATCACCTGCTCCTGGTACACCATGATGCCGTAGGTTTCGGCCAGCACCGGCTCTACCAGCGGGTGGGGGTAGATGACCTCTTCCTTGCCATGCTTGCGGTTCACAAAGCTGGGAATCAGGTCCATAGGCCCCGGCCGGTACAACGCATTCAAGGCAATGAGGTCTTCCAGCCGACTGGGCCGCGCCTCTTTCAACATGCCCTGCATGCCGCGGCTTTCAAACTGGAACACTGCTTCGGTCTTACCCTCGGAGAACAGCCGATAAGTGGGCCCGTCGTCGAGGGGAATATTTTCGAACGCGAAATTCTCCTGGCCCTTGTGCCGCCTCATGATGAACTCGCGCGCAATTTCCAGAATGGTGAGCGTGGCAAGCCCCAAGAAGTCGAACTTCACCAAGCCGATGGCTTCCACGTCGTCCTTGTCATACTGGCTTACAGCGGACTCGCTGCCCGGCTGCTGGTACAGCGGACAAAAATCGGTGAGCTTGCCAGGCGCGATCAGAACGCCACCGGCATGCATGCCGATGTTCCGCGTCATACCCTCAAGCTTTTGTGCCATCTCGATGACGGTCTTGACGTCTTCTTCCTTGCGCACGCGCTCGTAGAGCATGGGCTCCAGTTCCAGCGCATAGTTGTTCTTGTCGCCTTCCTTTTTCACCTCAGGCGGATAGGCCAGGGTGTAAGACATGCCAGGCTTGCCGGGCACCAACTTGGAGATGCCATCACAAAATGTGTAGCTCATGTCCATGACCCGGCCCACGTCGCGGATTGCCGCCTTGGCCGCCATCGTGCCGAAGGTAGCGATCTGGCTCACGGCGTTCTTGCCGTACTTGTCCTTGACGTAGTCAATCACACGGTCGCGGTTGGATTGGCAGAAGTCGATGTCGAAGTCGGGCATCGACACGCGCTCCGGGTTCAGGAATCGCTCGAACAGCAGGTTGTATTGCAGCGGGTCTAGGTCAGTGATTCTTAGCGCATAAGCGACCAGCGAACCGGCGCCGGAGCCACGGCCAGGCCCCACTGGGCAGCCGTTCTGCTTCGCCCACTGGATGAAATCACCCACGATCAGAAAGTAGCCCGGGAACCCCATCTTGAGGATGGTGCCCAGCTCGAACTCCAGGCGCTCGACATAGCGCGGGCGCTCCTTGTCCCTCTCAGCTTCGTTAGGAAAAAGATGTTTCAGGCGCTCCTCCAGCCCTTCGAAAGACGCGTAGCGGAAATACTCGTCGATGGGCATGCCGTTGGGCGTCGGAAAATCCGGGAGCTGCGGCTTGCCCAGCACCAGGGTCAGGTTGCAGCGTTGTGCAATCTCGACCGTATTGGCGATGGCCGATGGCAGGTCGGCAAACAAGGCCTCCATCTCCGCCGAGGACTTGAAATACTGGTCGCGGGTGAACTTGCGGACACGACGCGGGTTTGCCAGGATTTCCCCCTCGGCGATACAGATGCGCGCCTCGTGGGCCTCGTAATCATCGGGCTCGGCAAACTGAACGGGGTGGGTCGCCACCACCGGCAGGTTCAACCGTGCAGCAAGCTGAGCGGCTGCCACCACATGGGCTTCATCGTCATTTCGGCCGGCCCGTTGCAGCTCGACGTAAAACCGGTGCGGAAAAATGCCCGCCAAGCGCAACGCAACCTCAGCGGCACCTGACTCATCCCCCTTCATTAGCGCTTGCCCTACCGGGCCCGCCTGCGCGCCAGACAGGGCAATCAATCCCTCTGACAGCTCTTCCAGCCACGTCCAAGTGCTCAGCGCCAGGTTCTTGACGATATTGCGCGTCCAGGCCCGGGCCAGCAGCTCCGACAGATTCAGATACCCCTGGCGACTCTGCACCAGGAGGATAAGGCGCGATGGGACACCGCCCGCCTCGCCTTCAAGAAAGATTTCTGCACCCAAGATGGGCTTGACACCTTTACCTCGCGCTTCCTTGTAGAACTTGATCGCCCCGAAGAGGTTATTGAGATCGGTGATGGCCAGAGCGGGCTGGCCGTCCTTGGCGGCCGCTTTGGCCACCTCGTCGATGCGATTGGTACCGTCAACGACGGAGAACTCGGTGTGCAGGCGCAAATGAACAAACATGCAGGCATTGTAGAAACCCCTGCGACTCTCCAACAGGACTTGCGTCGGCAGCGCCTTGGCGCTGCTGGCGCCACCAGTACAATGCTTTTTCGTGCCTGAAATGGCGCCGAAGGCTTCCGTGACGAGTACGCCAAACGCACTCCCCTATGACTGAACCCTCGCGCCATTCTTTGTGCACCTTTTTCCTTCTTTGCTGAAAGCTGCTTGCGATGCTGCGTGCCCCACTGCCCCTTGTTTCCGCCCTGCTGCTGGCTGGTTTGCTGGTTGGCTGCTCCAGCACCACAGTTGATAAAACGGCAGGCTGGAGTCCCAATCGCATCCACTCGGAAGCCCAGGACGAAATGAACAGCGGGGCGTATGACAAGGCCGTTCCTCTGCTGGAAAAGCTGGAAGGCCGCGCGGCAGGCACGCCACTGGCACAGCAGGCCCAGATTGACAAAGCCTATGCCCACTACAAGGCGGGCGAAAAGGCGCAAGCCGTCGCAACGCTGGACCGCTTCATGAAGCTGCACCCTGCCAGCCCTGCATTGGACTATGCGCTGTACCTGAAAGGCCTGGTCAACTTCAACGACAACTTGGGTCTGTTCTCATTTATCTCGCGCCAGGATCTATCAGAGCGTGACCAAAAGGCGGCCAAAGACTCCTTTGAAGCATTCAGCGAACTGGTCACACGCTTTCCTGAGTCCCGTTATGCGCAGGACTCGCGCCAGCGCATGACCTACATCGTCAACTCGCTGGCCCAATACGAAGTGCATGTGGCGCGGTACTACTTCCAGCGCGGCGCCTATGTGGCTGCCATCAGTCGCGCGCAGGTCGCATTGGCAGACTACCAGGGCGTGCCCGCGCTGGAAGAGGCGTTGTACATCCTGATCCAGTCGTACGACGCGCTCGGAATGACCCAGCTGCGGGACGATGCACGCCGCGTGATGGACAAGTCCTACCCTCAAAGCGCCTATCTGAATGGCGGCGTCAAAGGCAAGTCGGATCCGTGGTGGAAGGTTTGGTAAGCGCCATCAGCGCAGACTGAAACTCTTCTGGCGATTCCAGCCTGCGCATGGGGGGCAAAGCCGCCAGCAAGCGCTTGCCATAGCCCATCGTGATGAGGCGCGTGTCGCCCACTACCAAAATACCCCGATCCGCTTCATGCCGGATCAAACGCCCGGCACCTTGCTTGAGTGCCACCGCCGCCTCTGGCAGAGCGTAGGCAGTGAACGCTTTGCCACCAGCCATTTCGATGTGTTGGGTGCGAGCCTCCACCAATGGATCTCCCGGGGGCGGAAAAGGCAGCTTGTCGATAACCACCAGTTGCAGAGCATCGCCTGGCACATCAAACCCCTCCCAGAAGGAAGCCGAAGCCACCAGCACACAACCCGGCCGCCCGTGCGATGCCCCCTCGCGAAAACGCTCCATCAGGCGCCGCTTGGGCCGCTCGCCCTGCACCAGCACCTCCAACGTGCCTGAAGCCTGCCAACGTGCTTTGAGTGCGTCGCCAATGGTGCGCAAGGCCTTGAGCGTGGTGGTCAGCACCAGCGTGCGCCCGCCCAGCGGCTCGGCGGCCAGTGCAACCCAGTCCGCCACACTACGGCTGTGGGACGGATCTGCAGGCGACGGCAACTGGCGCGGCACATACAAAGCCGCCTGTCGCGCATAGTCGAAGGGGCTGGCCACCCGAAGGATGCGAGCATCCGTGAGCCCAGCTCGTTCGGTGAACCAGGTCAACGCCTCGTCCGCACCGAGGGTCGCAGAAGTGAAAATCCACGCCCTGCCGGCGTTTGCGCCAGGCTCCTCGGGCCAAGCTTCGCCGCCCGAGGTTTCAGCGGGCGACGCCAGAATCCGGGTGCGCATGGCGTCTGCAATGTCCAACGGGGACTCGATCAGGCGCAACTGGTTGCCCACATCGAGCCAACGCACCGCATCGGCCTGGCACGGGCCTGAAAACCTGGCCAGCCGGGCCAATAGTGCACCGCCCCGTTCGTACAGGCGCTCCAGATCGGGGGACATTTCGCTCACGGTGTCCAGGGCCTCCAGCGCCTGTGCACACGCCAAGGCCAGTGCGCGCAGCGCGGACTGCCATACGGCGCCCGAGACACCTTCGGGAGCCTCCTCCGTCCAGCGCAATCTGCCCCCTCCCGAAATGCCATTCAGTCCCTGGAAAGCAGCGGTGCCCACGGCCAGACGGAGGTCCCGTGCAGACAACTCCAGAAGCTGCGCCAGGCCTGTCCAGTCAGCCAGACCGCGCGCATGCTGCAGCCCGGCTATCAAAAGGTCACGGGCAAAGTCCATCCATTGCCCCGTGGAAATCTGCGTACCCAAAAACTGCACGCCAGTCTCATTGATCTGGTGGGCCTCATCAAAAACGACCACACGCACCGTCGGCAGCAACTCGGCCATGCCTGACTCGCGTACCGCCACATCCGCAAAGAACAGATGGTGATTGATGACCACGATGTCCGCCGCCAACGCCTCGCGCCGCGCCCGATGAACATGGCAATCCCGAAAACGCGGGCAGGAAGACCCCAGGCAGTTCTCACGCGTCGAGGTGACCAGGGGGATCACGGGCGATCGCTCGTCCAACCCTGTCAGCTCGGCCAGATCGCCGGATACGGTCTGGCGCGACCAGTCCTCCACCTTGGCCAGCACACGGGCGACGCCACGGTCCAGAGCCTGAGCATCCTGCCGTGCCTGCTCCATGCGGTGCAGGCACAAGTAACTGGCGCGCCCCTTGAGCAGGGCCATGCGAACGGGCAGCCCCAGGATTTGCGCCAAGCGGGGCAGATCGCGGGCGAACAACTGGTCTTGCAAGGCCTTGGTGGCCGTAGACAACAGCACCCGCTCGCCACTCAGCAAGGCCGGCACCAGGTAGGCAAAGGTCTTGCCCACTCCGGTGCCTGCCTCCACCACCAGCGCCCCTCCCTCTGTAATGGTCTGGGCCACCGCAATGGCCATCTGGGTCTGACCGTCACGCGGTTGAAAATGCCCATCCGCCCTCGCCAGCACACCATCGGAGGCAAACACCTCGGGCACCATGGCCTCCAGTGACATCAGGCGGGCTCTTGCGGTTGAAGTTGCCGCTCCAGCCGTTCCATCGCGTCACGCAACACGAGTCGGCGCTTTTTGAGACGGCGCAGGGTGAGTTCGTCGGGTGCCGCTTCGGGCGTACACCGGTCGATGAGTGCGTCGAGATCGGCATGTTCCATGCGCAGCTCGATCAACTGACGGTGGGGAGAGTGCAGACTGGGTTTCAAGGCAGGAGGCCATGGGCATGGCAAAAATGCCACAGGCGGGCGGATAATACGCGCTTGGCCCGCTTTCCACGACAGGCGTTCGCGTAGGCGCCCCCACAATCTGCAGCATGACCAAAGCGTTTCGCCTCATCGCCTCCACCGGCATCCACAAGGGTGACCGCGAATACCAGCAAGACCAGGTGGCCCTGATCTCCCACGAGCGGCACAACGGCTGCGTTCTGGGTGTGGTTGCCGACGGGATGGGCGGCCGCAGCGGGGGGCGCAAGGCATCAGACCAGGTCATGATGACAGCACGGCAATTGTTCGAGCGGTACTCGCCCGACACCGATGACCCGGTGGCAATGCTCAAGAACATGGTTGAAGAGGCCCACATCGTTATCCGGTTGACGGCCATATCGGCAGAGCAGGAACCCCACAGCACCATCGCTGCGTTTCTCATCAATCCCCGGGGCGACTGCCATTGGGTGCATGCGGGCGACTCGCGCATCTACCACTTTCAAGGCTCACGGCTGGCATTCCGCACCAGCGACCACTCCTATGTGCAAGCACTGGTGGACCGGGGTGAGCTGACGGAAGCCGAGGCCAACAACCATCCTCATTCCAACATTCTGGTGGGTTGCCTGGGCACAGAGAGTGACCCGCCCATCACTACCCACGTCATTCCCCAACTTCAGCCGGGCGATGTCTTGCTGGCCTGCAGCGACGGGGTTTGGCACTACTTTTCCCCCACCGAACTGGCATCGGTGGTCGATTCGCTGTCGCCCCGCGAAGCGACGGAGTTCCTGATTGAAAAAGCCCGCTCCCGGGCCCGCGGAGGCGGCGACAACCTGTCGCTGGTGGTCGTCAAGATCGAAGCCCTGGCCGAAGAGAAAAAGATTGCGCGCCTGACGCCGCTGGACACGGGTCGGCCCTGAGGGCCTTGTCTGCACCACCCGTCGGTGTATCGACGGGTGAACGCAAACCCCATCGAGCAACCAGCCGGTAGTCGCCGCTACCCTATCGTCAGCCACTCGGCCAATGATTGCGTGGCTCAGCGGCCCTTCCAAACTCAGCGAGGCGCAGAAGTAGCAGGCGCTGGCAAGGGCGCTGCAGGCTTGCGGCCCTGAGCCAGGGCATCAGCTCGAGATTTTTCGACCCGCGCGCGGCGCTCCTCCGCCGCTTGGAGCGCCTGGGTATGTTTGGCACGCGATTGGGCAGCGCGCTCAGCAGTCCCCGCAGCGCGAGCCGCCTGTTCACTGGCCTGAACCTGGGCACGGATATTTTGTTGCTGCGCGCGTTGGTGTGCGTCCTGGTCCCGCTGTGCCTTGGCAACATCCGGATCGGCGGATGGCTTGCGAACCTGCGCGTCAGCGCGTTTGCTCGCTGGCGGTACGGCCATTTGCTTGTCTTCAATGGCCCGCAGGCGCTCCACCGCTTTCTCCCTGCGCTCGGCATCGTTGAGTTCAATTTCCTGCGCCCGCAATCGGTCGTGGGACTCCCGTGCCTTGGCACGCACGCTGCGCAAGCAATCCTCCACAGCAAAGCGTTGGTAGCACACCGCCTCATCCTGCTGCCGCCGGGCCGTCAGTGCCTCGCGCTCCATTTTGATTCGGTCACGCTCCACTTTGCGATGTGCAGCGGTCGACGCCGATGCGGGATCTACTTCTACCCCCGTCGCGGCCCAGGCCGGGGCGACCAGCACAGGCAGTATTGAGCAAGCCAGCGCCAGCACTACCGCCAAAAAGCGACCACCGGTCTTGTTCATGTCAATCCCGTATCCACCATGCGGCGCTCCAGCGCCAGAAACTCCTTGGACTGCATCTCGTTGAGCCGGGACACAGTGCGCGGAAACTCGTGAGCCAAAGGCCCTTCGGTATACAACTGCTCGGGCGGTACAGCCGCCGACAGGATGAGTTTGACCCGGCGGTCGTACAGCACATCCACCAGCCAGGTAAAGCGCCGCGCAGGCGACGCCATGCTCACAGGCATGTAAGGAACATCGGACAACAACACCGTGTGGAACTGCGTTGCAATTTCCAGGTAGTCGTTTTGCGATCGAGGACCACCACACAGTGTCTTGAAGTCAAACCACACCACCCCGCCAGCCTTGCGACGGGCGCGAATTTCGCGCGCCTCGATATGCAGCACGGGGTCTTCATCGTGCACTTCAGCGAGTTGGTCGAACGCCTGGTTCATCTCGGCATCCGCCTCTGCGCCCAGTGGCGTGTGATACAGCTTTACGTGCTCCAGCGTACGCCGGCGGTAGTCGGTGCCGTTGTCCACATTGACCACCTCCAGCCGCTCGTTGAGCAGTGCAATGGCGGGCAAGATACGGTCGCGATGCAAGCCACCGGGGTAAAGGTCGTCAGGCTTGAAATTGGAAGTGGTCACGAAGCCAACGCCGTTGTCGAACAACGCCACCAGCAATCGGTGCAGGATCATCGCGTCCGTGATGTCCGCCACATGGAACTCATCAAAACAGATGAGCTTGTAGCGTTTGGCAATGCGCTCGCCCAACACATCCAGCGGATTGACCGTGCCCTGAAGGGCCGCCAGTTCGCGATGCACCTCACGCATGAATTCGTGAAAGTGCAGGCGCACCTTTCGCTTCAGGGGTACAGCGTCAAAAAAGCACTCCATCAAAAAGCTCTTGCCGCGCCCCACCCCGCCATACATGTAGACACCGCGGGGAATCTCCGGGCGGTTGATCAGCTTTTTGATCGCGTTAGAGCGCCGAGCCTTGTACTGGGCCCACTCGTCCGCACAGCGCTGCAGGGCCTCCACTGCTCGCAGCTGGGCGGGGTCGCTTTGATAGCCTTTGGCGGCCAGCTCGGCCAGGTAAGCCTGTTTGACGGTCACTTTGCGGATGCTCTGATACTACAAAAATAATAGCTACAGGCGCATGTAGATCATGCACCTGTAGCTGATTGAGGCCTAAATCAGAAGTTCAGCGTGCGCTTGTCCACCGCCAGCGCTGCTTCCTTGGTGGCTTCGCTCAAGCTGGGGTGCGCATGGCAAATGCGTGCGATGTCTTCGCTGCTGGCCTTGAACTCCATGGCGACCACGGCCTCGGAGATCAGCTCGCTGGCCTGTGGGCCCACGATGTGCACGCCCAGGATCTCGTCGGTCTCGGCATCCGCCAACATCTTGACCATGCCGGTGGTGTCGCCCAGCGCACGTGCGCGGCCATTGGCCAGGAACGGGAAGCTGCCCGCCTTGTACTTGACCCCCTCGGCCTTGAGCTGCTGCTCAGTGCGGCCCACCCAGGCGATCTCGGGGCTGGTGTAGATGACCCAGGGGATGGTGTTGAAGTTGACATGGCCATGCTGGCCGGCAATGCGCTCGGCCACGGCAACGCCCTCTTCCTCGGCCTTGTGGGCAAGCATGGGGCCGCGCACCACGTCGCCCACCGCCCAGACGCCAGGCAGATTGGTCTTGCAGTCGGCATCCACCACGATGGCGCCGCGCTCGTCGAGCTGCAGGCCCACCGCTTCGGTGTTCAGGCCGATGGTGTTGGGCACGCGGCCGATGGAGACGATGAGCTTGTCCACGTCCAGCGACTGGGCTTCGCCCTTGGCGTTGGTGTAGGCAATGCTCACACCCTTTTTGCCGGTCTTGATCTCGCCGACCTTCACGCCCAGCTCGATCTTCAGGCCCTGCTTGTCGAAGGCCTTCTTGGCTTCCTTGGCGATCTGCTCATCCACCGCGCCCAGGAAAGTGGGCAGACCTTCGAGGATGATGACTTCAGCGCCCAGGCGGCGCCAGACCGAGCCCATTTCCAGGCCGATCACGCCCGAGCCGATGAGGCCGAGCTTCTTGGGTACGGCGCCAACGCGCAGCGCACCGTCGTTGGACAGCACCAGTTCTTCGTCGAACGGCGTGCCGGGCAGCGCACGGGCGTTGGAGCCGGTGGCGATGATGATCTGCTTACCGGTCAGCGTCTCTTCAGCGGCACCTGCCACCTTGATCTCGTAACCGCCTTCGGCAGCCTTCACGAACGAGCCACGGCCGTGGAAGAAGCTGACCTTGTTCTTCTTGAACAGGTACATGATGCCATCGTTGTTCTGCTTCACGACGGTGTCCTTGCGGGCGATCATCTTGGCCACGTCCATCTTGACGCCAGTGGCGGTGATGCCATGCTCGGCAAAGTGTTTGTTGGCATGCTCGAAATGCTCGGACGACTGCAGCAGGGCCTTGGAGGGAATGCAGCCCACGTTGGTGCAAGTGCCGCCCGGTGCGGGGCCACCCTTTTCGTTCTTCCATTCGTCGATGCACGCGACATTGAAGCCCAGCTGGGCGGCGCGGATGGCGGCGATGTAGCCGCCGGGGCCGCCACCGATGACGATCACATCAAATTGTTTGCTCATGGGAAATCTCGTTCAGTCAGTTGGAGAAAGACCCACCGGCGGGCAGGACCAGAGGCCGGGCCACGCGGGTGGGTCGATACAGTCAGGGGATCAGATGTCGAACAGCAGGCGCGATGGGTCTTCCAGCGCGTCCTTCATCGCCACCAAGCCCAGCACGGCTTCGCGGCCGTCGATGATGCGGTGGTCATAGGACATGGCCAGGTAGTTCATCGGGCGGATCACGATCTGGCCGTTTTCGACCACGGCGCGATCCTTGGTGGCGTGCACGCCCAGAATAGCCGACTGGGGCGGGTTGATGATGGGGGTGGACAGCATGGAACCGAACGTGCCGCCATTGGAGATGGAGAACGTTCCACCGGTCATTTCCTCAATGCCCAGCTTGCCTTCCGCAGCCTTCTTGCCGAACTCGGCAATCTTCTTCTCGATGTCGGCGAAGCTCATCTGGTCTGCATTGCGCAGGATGGGCACCACCAGGCCACGGGGCGAGCCCACAGCGATACCAATGTCGAAGTAGCCGTGGTAGACGATGTCGTTGCCGTCCACCGATGCATTCAGCACAGGGTACTTCTTGAGGGCATGCACAGCAGCCTTCACGAAGAAGGACATGAAGCCCAGCTTGGTGCCGTGCTCCTTGGTGAAGCTGTCCTGGAACTTCTTGCGCAGGTCCATCACAGGAGCCATGTTCACTTCGTTGAACGTGGTCAGGATGGCGTTGGTCGATTGCGACTGCAGCAGACGCTCGGCCACGCGGGCACGCAGGCGGCTCATGGGCACGCGCTGCTCGGGGCGGCCGCTCAGGTCTTCCTTGCCAGCGGGCGCTGCCACCTGGGGCAGTGTCTTGGAGGGCACACCGGTGGGGATCACGCTGGGGGCTGCCACGGCAGCCTTGGCGCTACCGGCCACAGCGGCCAGCACGTCACCCTTGGTCACACGGCCATCCTTGCCCGAACCGGCCACGGCCGACACAGACAGGTTGTTGTCGGCGAGCAGCTTGGCGGCGGCAGGCATGGCCACATCGCCCTTGGAGCCACCGGCAGCGGCAGGAGCAGCAACAGGCGCTGCGGCGGCAACAGGAGCTGCTGCTGCCGGAGCAGGAGCCGCGGCACCAGCCTTGCCTTCGGTGTCGATCTTGGCGATGAGCTGGTCGGCAACCACCGTGGCGCCGTCGCCCTGGATGATTTCAGCCAGCACGCCAGCGGACGGTGCGGGCACTTCGAGCACAACCTTGTCGGTTTCGATCTCGATCAGGATCTCGTCCACGGCCACGGCCTCACCGGCCTTTTTCTTCCAGGTCAGCATGGTGGCTTCGGCCACGGATTCGGACAGCTGGGGGACTTTGACTTCTACGATAGCCATATCAATTCTTTCGGAATGGGGTTTTGTTCTGTTGTCGGGTCGCAGCTGGCCTTACTTGGTCAGGACAAAACCCTTGAGCTTGGCAAACGCGCCGTCCACCAGCGCCTTTTGTTGTTCCTGGTGCAGGTGCGAGTAACCCACGGCTGGCGATGCCGAAGCAGCGCGGCCGGAGTAGCCCAGCTTCTGGCCTTCGAGCATGTTCTCGTGGATGTAGTGCTGCACGAAGAACCAGGCACCCTGGTTTTGCGGCTCGTCCTGGCACCACACCACGTCGGTAGCGTTGGGGTACTTCTTCAGTTCAGCGGCAAACGCCTTGTGCGGGAAGGGGTACAACTGCTCGACGCGCAGGATCACCACATCGTCGGCCTCCTTCTCTGCGCGCTTCTTCACGAGGTCGTAGTAAACCTTGCCAGAGCATGCGATCACGCGCTTGACCTTGGCAGCCTTCTTGACGATGGCTTCATCCTGCTCAGGAATCACCGTCTGGAAGCTGCCCTTGGTGAACTCGGACAGCGGCGAGGTCGCATCCTTGTTACGCAGCAGCGACTTGGGCGTCATGATGATCAGCGGCTTGCGCAGATCACGCACCATCTGGCGACGCAGCACGTGGAAGATCTGGCTGGCCGTAGTGGGCTGCACGATCTGCATGTTGGCGTCGGCAGCCAATTGCATGAAGCGCTCCAGGCGGGCAGAGCTGTGCTCTGGGCCCTGGCCTTCGTAGCCGTGGGGCAGCATCAGGGTGATGCCGTTTACCCGGCCCCACTTCACTTCGCCGGAGGCGATGAACTGGTCGATCACCACTTGGGCGCCATTGGCGAAGTCGCCGAACTGCGCTTCCCAGATCACCAGTGTGTTGGGGTCGTTCGACGCATAGCCGTACTCGAAGCCCAGGACGGCCTCTTCGGACAGGATGGAGTCGATCACAACAAACGGGGCCTGGTTGTCGGCCACGTTCTGCAGCGGCACGTAGGTACCAATGTCCCACTTCTCGCGCTTTTGGTCATGGATCACGGCGTGGCGGTGCGTGAACGTGCCGCGGCCGCAGTCTTCACCGGACAGGCGCACGGGATAGCCGCTGGCCACCAGCGAGGCAAATGCCATGTGCTCACCCATGCCCCAGTCCACAGGGATGTCACCACGGCCCATGGCCGCGCGGTCGTCATACACCTTCTTCACCAACTGATGCGGCGTCACGCTCTCGGGGATGGTGGTGATCTTCTCAGCCAGGCGCTTCCACTCGGCCAGAGGAATAGCCGTGTCTCCAGCATCAGTCCACTTTTTGCCCAGGAACGGGCTCCAGTCCACCGCGTACTTGCTCTTGAAGTTGGTCAGCACGGGATCGACCGTGTGCTTGCCCGCATCCATAGCAGCGCGGTAGGCCTTGACCATGTCATCGCCCAGTGACTCGCCCAGACCCTGCGCCGCCAGCTTATCGGCGTACAGCTTGCGTGTGCCGGGGTGTGCGCCGATCTTCTTGTACATCAGCGGCTGCGTCAGAGCCGGGGTGTCCTGCTCGTTGTGGCCCAGCTTGCGGAAGCAGATGATGTCCACAACCACGTCTTTCTTGAACTCCATGCGGAACTCAAGCGCGAGCTGAGTGGCCAAAACCACAGCTTCCGGATCATCACCGTTCACGTGCAGTACGGGCGACTCGATCATCTTGACGATGTCGGTGCAGTACAGCGTGGAGCGGGTGTCACGTGGATCGGACGTGGTGAAGCCGATCTGGTTGTTGATGATGATGTGCACCGTGCCACCCGTGTAGTAGCCACGGGTCTGGGCCAGCGCCAGAGTTTCCTGATTGACACCTTGGCCTGCAAAGGCCGCGTCACCATGCACCAGCACTGGCAAAACCTGCTTGCCGTGTGGATCGGCACGGCGGTCCATGCGAGCACGCACAGAGCCTTCGACCACGGGGTTCACGATTTCCAGGTGCGAGGGGTTGAATGCCAGCGACAGGTGAACCGGACCGCCGGGGGTCGTCACATCCGAGCTGAAGCCCTGGTGGTACTTCACGTCACCCGCAGGCAGGTCTTCGGGAGCGGTGTGATCGAACTCAGCGAACAGGTCCTTGGGCATCTTGCCCAGCGAGTTGACCAGCACGTTCAGGCGGCCCCGGTGGGCCATGCCGATCACGATTTCTTGTACGCCCTTGGCGCCTGCAGACTGGATGAGTTCATCCATCGCAGCAATAAAGCTTTCGCCGCCTTCCAACGAAAAGCGCTTCTGACCCACGTACTTGGTGTGCAGGAAGCGCTCCAGCCCTTCGGCAGCCGTCAGGCGGTCAAGGATTTGTTTTTTCTTGTCAGCACCAAAGCTGGGCTTGCTGCGGATCTTTTCCAGCTTCTCCTGCCACCAGCGCTTCTGGTTCTGGTCGGTGGCGTACATGTATTCAGCGCCGATGGAGCCACAATAGGTCTCACGCAGCGCGTTGATGAGTTCACGCAACGTCATCGACTCTTTGCCGAAGAACGTGTTGCTGGTGTTGAACACAGTTTCCTGATCGGCGTCGCTGAAACCGTAGAACGAAGGCTCCAGTTCAGGAATTGCGGGACGCTCTGTGCGCTTGAGCGGATCCAGGTCGGCCCAGCGCTGACCCACATTGCGGTAAGCGGCGATCAGCTGCTGAACGGCGGTACGCTTGCGGCCCAGTTCAGAGTCGGCGCCCGTCGCAACCACGACCTTGGTGCCGCCTTGCTTGGCACGCTCGGCAAAGGCATTGATGACAGGCAGATGGGGAACGTCTTTGGCGTTGCTGCCATCCACGGCGGGGACATGCTGCAGCGCGTCAAAGTACTCGCGCCACGTATCTGGCACGCTACCGGGATTGGCGAGATAGTTCTCGTACATCTCTTCGACATAGGGCGCATTGCCGCCGAAGAGGTAGGTGTTGCCTTGGTAGGCTTGATAGACGGATGTCGTATCGCTCATATTCCGCTGACCTCCGCTTTCCTTGGGAAAGCATTAGCTGGTTGAGAAACCTTCCGCGACACGGCTGAACCGGTTGGCGGATGCGACTGTGGCTGGGGAAGGGCCTTGGTACGGGCGCCATTGTGCCACCGAACCGAAGTCCACCCCCAAAAAGTGGATCCAGACCATCGCCGCACAGCGCAAGAAGCTGCGCCGATCAGCGCCTCGCGTACATTCCGGGTATCCCATTGCAAACCCCACTCCATGCCGCATCAACATCTCCAGGACAAAGCCTTTTTGCTGCTGCTCACCCTCGTCACCGTCGCGTTTGGAGCAATCCTGTGGCAGTTTCACGGAGCCGTTTTCTGGGGCGTCATCCTCGCCATTCTTTTTGCCCCACTGCACCGCAAACTGCTGCGAAAAATGCCCAAGCGGCCCACGCTTGCGGCTTTATGCACACTCGGTTTGTGCCTTGTGGTGGTGATCTTGCCGATGACGGCCATCACGGTGTCGCTCATTCAGGAGGCCACTGCAATCTACGAACGGGTGCGCTCAGGTCAAATCAATTTTGGGCTGTACCTGCAGCAGGTCATTGCTGCACTGCCAGCTTGGGCCGTCGGCCTGCTTGACCGCCTCCAACTTACCAGCGTAGGCGAGTTGCAGCAAAAGCTCTCGTCCTTCGCGGTACAGGCCAGTCAATTCGTTGCGACACAGGCGCTGAGCATCGGTCAAAACACCCTGGAGTTCATTGTCAGCTTCGGCATCATGTTGTACCTGTTGTTCTTCCTGCTGCGAGACGGAGCCAGTCTGGCACAGCGTATCGGGCAGGCCACCCCCCTCGAAGAAGCGCACAAGCGCCAGCTGGTCGGTAAATTCACGACCGTGATCCGGGCCACGGTCAAAGGAAACATTGTGGTGGCGGCTTCTCAGGGCGCGCTGGGCGGCATGATTTTCTGGATCTTGGGCATCCAGGGACCGGTGCTGTGGGGGGTGCTCATGGCCTTCCTGTCCCTTTTGCCAGCCGTGGGCGCCGGGCTGATCTGGGTGCCTGTGGCCATCTACTTTCTGGCAACCGGCGCTGTGTGGCAAGGCGTGGTGCTGACTGCATTCGGCATCTGCGTGATCGGACTCGTGGACAACATCCTACGCCCCATCTTGGTGGGCAAAGACACCAAGATGCCCGACTACATCGTGCTGATCTCTACACTGGGCGGCATGGCCTTGTTCGGACTCACGGGGTTTGTGATCGGTCCAGTGATAGCTGCACTGTTCATGGCCAGCTGGGACCTTTTTTCACCACCGCCGGAGACGGACGCACCCACCCGGTGATCCCCTCCAGCCTCGGCCACATTTACCAGTCAGGGGCATCGATGGCCTTTGACTGGCGCTTTAAATGGCCGCCAAAAACAAAAGCCTCCCAAGGGAGGCTTTTGGATGAACACACATTCAATGATGCGCTTTGAATCGGGTGGTAGGACGTACAAGATTCGAACTTGTGACCAACGGATTAAAAGTCCGCTGCTCTACCAACTGAGCTAACGTCCCGACCGATTGCAGCTATCGTGTCGATTGCTGCAAAGCCTTGAATTATAGCGTCTTTTTTCCAGCCGATTGGGAATTGGTTGCAAGTTTATCGAGCACCCAGCCTGCGGCACATTGGCCGAAGGTCGCGGTCACAGCGACCACCGAGCCGTAGCCGTGGCAGTTCAAAGAACCATCGCCATCGATATTGCAGGAAGCATCTGGCGGGGCTACGGCCTCACGGCTGAAAACGCAGGTGACCCCGATCTTCTTGCCCTCCCGCGGTGCGCCGTGGTGTTTGCGCAGCTGATAGCGCATTTGGGCCAACAGTGGGTCATGGGTGGTCAGTGCGAGATCATCCACATCCACCTTGTGCGCATGCCGCTTGCCCCCTGCTGCACCCACGGTGATGTGCAGCACCCCATGGGCCTGCGCCCATATGGACAGTGCAGTTTTGGCTTTGATCTGGTCACAGGCATCAATGAGAGCGTCTACGGGCGTTTGCAGCAAGGCCGGCCAGTTTCCAGGCTCCACAAACTCCTCCACGCAATGAACGATGCAGTCCGGGTGGATTTGTGCGATGCGATCACGCATTGCCAAAACCTTGGCCTGTCCCACCGTATCGGTGAGCGCATGGATCTGTCGGTTGATGTTGGATTCAGCCACATGGTCCAAGTCGATCAGGGTAATTTGCGCGACGCCGCTGCGCGCCAGGGCCTCTGCGGCCCACGACCCGACTCCACCAATACCAACCACGGCCACGTGCGCGGAGCGAATTCTGGCTGCGCCCTGCACTCCGTAGAGCCGCTGAAGCCCACCAAAGCGGCGCTCCGAAGCGTGCTCCGCACCACCATCTGGCGCAGCCTGCCAGGCAAAAGCCACATCACCCGCCATCACTTGAGCCGCGACAGGCGTTCTTTAGCGGCCACAGCGGCCTCAGACTGCGGATAAGCCCGGATGAGGTCTTCCAGTGTCTTGCGCGCGGTGCGTGTGTCTTTGAGCTCAATCTGGCAATTGGCGATGGACAGCGCTGCCTCGGGCGCACGGGCGTGCGTGGGGGCGTCGGTCAGCATTTGCTTGAAATTGCCGATGGCTTCCTTGTAGTCACGCGTAGCGTACTGGGCATTTCCCAACCAGAAACGCGCAGAGGGCACGTAGCCGCTGCGCGGATACTGCCGCACAAAGCCAGCGAAAGCGACACTTGCATCAGGGAATTTGCCGGAGCGAAAGACAGCCAGAGCCGCCTCAAAATCCCGCTTTTCGGCAGGATCTGCCTGGAAATCGCGGCCATCCACATTGACCTTGATGGGCTCAAACTGCCGCAATCGCTCATCCACACCCTGCGCGATGTCTTTCTGCCGACGCTGCAGTTCACCGACATCGCGCAACAGCTGCTCGTTCTGGCCATTGAGTTTGGCCTGCTCGGCACGCAAGGTCTCGATCTGCGTCTGCAAATCCAGCAGACTGCGGCGAAGCTGAGCGTTTTCCTCGCCCAGCTTGCGCACCTCTTCGGCAGAACGCTGCTGAGACAACTGCAGACCATCAACGCGCTGTCGCATCTCCAGGATAGCCCGTCGCGCTTCGCCGTCTTCGAAGATGGCGGCATGGGCAGAAGACAGCGACACGGCGAGCAATGCCGCCGTGGCCAGCGCCCGCAACGAGAAAACCGGTGCAGCGGATGTCATTAACGGTACGACAGTTCAGCGCGGCGGTTCTGGGCGCGTGCATCTTCGGTAGCGCCTTGGGCTGCAGGCTTTTCCTTGCCAAAACTCACGGCCTCGACCTGGCTGTCAGGCACGCCCAGCAAGCCCAGCGAACGGCGCACTGCTTCTGCGCGCTTCTGGCCCAGTGCCAGGTTGTACTCGCGGCCACCACGGTCATCCGTGTGGCCTTCGATCATGACCTTGCGGTTGGGGGCCGCTTTGATGAAGCGGGAATGCGCTTCGATCAGCGACTGGAACTCGGGTTTGATCACGTAGCTGTCGTAATCAAAGTACACGACGCGCGCGACCCCCACGGGGCCTACACCGTCGCGGCCGGACTGGCCGAGGTCCACGCCCGCCACGCCGCTTTGCGATGTATTGCCGGAGTTGGCACCGTTGTTGGCTCCACCCATGGTGGAGGTGGCATTTTTGTCTTCGACCGGCACATCGTCCAGCTTCACGCCAGAGCTGCAGCCCGCCACGAGAGCGGCAACGGTGAGGGCAAGGGTAATACGTTTCATCATCCAAATTTCTCCTGAAGGCTTGATAACTGAAAGTGCAGATAAGTTCATTGCTTTTGGAATGGGCCCCAGTCCGGCTCGCGAATGTCGCCCGCCTGACCGGCGAGACGCGCCTTGATCTTGCCGTCCAGGGTGGTGGTCATGAGGGCTTCACGGCCCTGCTGTTGGGTGGCGTAAACAATGAGCCGGCTGTTGGGTGCAAAGCTGGGATTTTCGTCGGACGTCGTGTCGGTCACTGCATTGACAGTGCCCGTGGACAGGTCCATCACGTGCAGCTTGAATGCACCACCCACGCGGGAGATGTAGGCCAGCCAGCGACCGTCGGGACTCACGCTGGGTGAGATGTTGTAGGTGCCGGTAAAGGTCACGCGCTCCGCATTGCCACCGGACGCACCCACCTTGTAGATTTGCGGGGCACCGCCCCGGTCGCTCACAAAGAAAATGCTGCGGCCGTCGCCAGAGAACACGGGTTCGGTATCGATGCCAGCGCTTTGCATCAGGCGGCGCGGCTCGCCGCCGTTGGCATCAATGGTGTACAGCTGCGAGCCGCCATCGCGGCTCAACGTGACCGCCAGCGTACGGCCATCCGGCGCCCAGGCTGGCGCACTGTTGGAGCCACGGAAGTTCGCGATCAGGCGCCTGCGACCTGTGGCCACATCGTGCACATAGACCACCGGCTTGCGCGACTCGAACGACACGTAGGCCAGTTGCCCCCCGTTGGGCGACCACGCAGGCGAGATGATGGGTTCGGGGCTGGACAGTGCGGACTGAGCGTTCTCGCCGTCGGCATCCGCGACCCAAAGGCTGTAACGGGGGCCGGTTTTGGTCACATAGGCGATGCGCGTCGAGAAGATACCGCGCTCGCCCGTGAGCTTTTCGTAGATGAAGTCGGCAATGCGGTGCGACACCAGGCGCAGGTCGCCCTGCGTGACCACAAAACTCTGTCCGCCCAGGTCTTGGCCCTTGACCACATCCCACAAGCGAAAACGCACATCAAAACGCCCATCGGCCAAACGCGTGACGCTGCCAGTGGCCAGCGAATCCGCACTTTTCTGGCGCCACAGTGCGACGTCTGGCCGCGCGGTTTCGTCCAGCGCGGCGCCGGAGGCATCAATGGCGCGGAACTGCCCGCTTCGCTCCAGGTCGGCCTGGACGATGGCCGCAATTTTTTGGGGCGATTGCGCCTCGCCCCGGAACGGCGCAATGGCGATGGGCAATTGGGTCAACCCAACGCCGGTGACTTCCACACGGAACTGAGCAAGCGCTGGAATGGATGGTGAGGCGATGAGTGCGGCCAGCAACTGGCGGCGCAGGGGAAGCAGCGGAGCTGCGGAAGATGGGTGTTGGGAGATTCGATCTGTGGTCATTGGCATCCAGCAGTGGCCGAACAAGTGCCGAAAGGGCAAACCCGAATGTTACACACAGCGGCGAGCCCCCTGTGACAAACTGTGCGCGACGCACCGTGCCGGACAGGCTGCGTATGGCACAAACGTAGAATCCGGGCGACATGCAAGCCACCGACACGGGCACCAAGCCCGCCACAGCCCCTACTCCCCCCACGACCTTGATGGCGCGCCTGAGGCGGCTGTCGGTGTACTTTGGCGACCAGCGAATGGCCTGGAGTCTGGCCATTGTTGCAACCTTGGTGGGTGCAATCACCGAACCCCTGATCCCTGCCCTGCTGCAGCCGCTGCTGGACAAGGGCTTTACCCAAGGGACCTTGCAGCTGTGGATGGTGCCCCTGGCGATTCTGGGGGTTTTCTTCGTCCGCGGCGTAGCCCAGTTTGTGGGTCAATATGCACTGGCGCGCATCGCAAACGAAGGCATGCTGACACTGCGCCAGGCGCTGTTTGATCGTGTTCTGGCCGCAGAGATGGGATTGTTTGCGCGCCAGTCGGCCAGCGCCCTCTCCAACACCGTGGTCTATGAAGTGCAGACCGGTGCCACGTTGCTGGTGCAGGCCCTGCTCGGCCTGTCGCGCGATGGCTTCACGCTGGTCGCGCTGCTGGTCTATTTGCTGTACCTCAACTGGCAGCTCACACTGATTGTTGCCGTCGTCGTTCCGGGGGTCGCCTGGATCATGAAGACCCTGTCGCGGCGGCTGTACCACTTGACCAAAAGCAGCCAGCAGGCCACGGATGAGCTGGCCTATGTGGTCGAAGAAAACGTGCTGGCGCATCGTATGGTGCGCCTGCATGGCGCGCAAGGCGGGCAGGCGCAGCGTTTTGCCGACCTGAGCCGCAGCCTGCGCCGCCTGGCCATCAAGTCCACCATCGCCTCCGCAGCCATGACACCGCTGACCCAGCTGCTGGCCGCCGCTGCGCTGTCGGTGGTGATCTGCATTGCGCTCTGGCAGAGCCGGGGTGCGGTCGATACGAAGGACGTGACCGTGGGCGGGTTTGTGTCCTTTATTACGGCCATGCTGATGCTGATCGCGCCCATTCGGCGCCTGGCTGATGTGGCCAGCCCCGTGACCAGGGGTGTAGCAGCTTTGGAACGCGGCCTTGGGCTGCTGGGCGACACGGGTGCAGAAACTGGTGGCAGCTACCGCAAGGACCGCGTGCAAGGCGCACTCACGCTGAGCAATGTCACTGTATCGTTTGGCGCCGACCACGCCCCCGCCCTGGACGAGGTCAACCTGCAGGTGGCCCCGGGCGAGATCGTGGCACTGGTGGGGCCCTCTGGCGCCGGCAAGACCACGCTGGTCAACCTGCTCCCGCGTTTTGTCATGCCGTCGGCGGGCACCATCGCGGTCGACGGGCATGCCTTGCCGGACTGGGACCTGCCCTCGCTCCGGTCGCAATTTGCCATGGTGAGCCAGGATGTGGTGATGTTCAATGACACCATTGCCACCAATGTGGCGCTGGGCCAGGCCGTGAACGAAACCCGGGTGCGGGAATGCCTCGCTGCCGCCAACCTGGCGGAGCATGTAGCAGGTCTGCCGCAGGGCATCCACACAGTGGTGGGACACAACGCCACGCAGTTGTCAGGTGGGCAGCGTCAGCGGCTGGCCATTGCGCGGGCCCTGTACAAGGACGCCCCCATCCTCATCCTGGACGAGGCGACGTCTGCCCTGGACACCGAATCGGAACGCCTGGTGCAAGAGGCCCTACAACGCCTGATGCAGGGCCGCACGACCCTGGTCATTGCACACCGGCTGTCCACCATCGAGCATGCCGACCGCGTCGTGGTGATGGAGCGCGGGCGCATCGCCGAGCAAGGCACCCACAGCGAGCTGATGGCGCAGGGTGGGTTGTATGCGCGGCTGCAGACACGCGCCGCGTCGGGCACAGGGGCCATCGCCGAGTAATTTGGCGCGGCACGACCGGCGGCGCTGGCCTTCGCTGACTTCTGACCAGTCCCGACGGCCCTCTTTGCACCAGCCCCCAATCTGCTGCTGTCGCCAGCCTTGGCTACCACTTGCCCCGGTTGGGCTGGCGCCGCCGGATGGCCGCGGCGATTCTGTCTGCAGACTCGGTACGGCTCACACGCAAGGCGAAATCGGCGGCGGTCAAACCCAGCTGGTTCTTGAGCGTGGGGTCGGCCCCTTCGTCCAGCAGCAATTGCACGGCCTCGGTAGAGCCGTAGTGCGCCGCCATCATCAGCGGCGTGGTGCCGTTGGGCGATGTTGCGTCAATGTAGGCGTGGTTTTCGAGCAGCAATGAAATGATCACGGCATGCTGCGGCGAACCTGCCGACGCGGCGTAGTGCAGCGGGGTCCAGCCCGTCTTGTTGACATCGGCATCGCGCGCGATGAGCGCCTTGACGGCCTCCACGTTGCCCTTGATGGCAGCCATCATCAACGGGCTTTCGTCCTTGGCATTGCGGGCCTCCACATTCAGCCGACGGGATGCCAGCAACGCAGCAACGGCCTTGTTCGCGCCGTTTTGCAGGGCAATCATGAGCCCCACCTGCCCCTTGGGATCACGGGTGTTCGGATCAAACCCCCGGCGCAGCAGCGCAGTGATTGCATCACCGTCATCGCGCAGGACAGCCACAAAAAAGTCTTCATAGGCACCTGCCCAGGCCCGGACTGACACCAGGCCCAACGCCACGGCGGCCAAAGCAGAACGTCGTTGCAGGCTCATGCCATCACCTCAGGGAACAAGCGGTCGAAATTGCGGCTGGTGGCCTCCGCCACCTCCTCCAGCGTGAGGCCCTTGGTCTCGGCCACCTGCCGGGCCACATGGGGCACATACGACGGATTGTTGGTCTTGCCACGGTAGGGCACCGGGGCCAGGTAGGGGCTGTCGGTCTCGATGAGCATGCGGTCCAGCGGCACAAAGGCCACCACGTCGCGCAGCTCCTGCGCGCTCTTGAAGGTGACGATGCCCGAGAACGAGATGTAGTAGCCCCGATCCAGCGCAGCGCGCGCGACCTGCATCGATTCGGTAAAGCAGTGGAAAACGCCGCCCGCCAGATTGCCTGCGCCATCCTCGCCCTCTTCCTGCAGGATGGCCAGCGTGTCGTCAGAGGCACTGCGCGTGTGGATGATGAGGGGCTTGCCACAGGCGCGCGCCGCGCGGATGTGGGTGCGGAAGCGGTCGCGTTGCCACTCCAGGTCGGCAATGCTGCGCCCGCCCTTGCGATCTTCCATGCCGTAGTAGTCCAGGCCGGTCTCGCCAATCGCCACCACGCGGGGCAGCGCCGCGCGGTCCAGCAGATCCTGCACGCTGGGCTCCGTCACGCCCTCGTTGTCGGGGTGCACGCCCACCGTGCTCCAAAAGTTGTCATGGGCCAGGGCCAGGGCGTGCACGCCCTCGAACTCTTCCATGGTGGTGCAAATGCACAGGGCCCGGGTGACCTGCGCCTCGGCCATGGCCTGGCGGATGGCGGGCAGCTGGCTGACCAGTTCCGGGAAGTTGAGGTGGCAGTGCGAATCAGTGAACATGTGATGAAAAACAAAAAAGCCGACCAGCCAGCGCGGGTCGGCACGGGGGCGGCGGTGGCGCGGTCAGATCGTCTGGGTAGGACGGTCGGAGCCCAGCGCAGTTCCCAGCAACTCCTCGATCTTGGCCTTGAGTTGGCGGGATTTTTCGTCCTTGGGGAACTGGATGCCCACGCCCTGAGTGCGGTTGCCTGCGGCACGGGCGGGTGTGACCCAGGCCACGCGGCCTGCCACGGGGTAGCGCTGGGTGTCGTCTGGCAAGGTCAGCAGCACATACACATCGTCGCCCAGCTTGTAGTCGCGCTGGGTGGGCACAAAGATGCCCCCTTCGGCAAAAAAAGGAATGTAGGCGGCATAGAGCGCGGCCTTTTCCTTGATGGCCAGCTGCATGACGCTGGGACGGGGCGCGGTGGATGGACTGCTCATGGGTGGGTGTGCGGCTTAGTGTCTGGAGTGTAGGGTGTTTCGCGCCTGGGCGACAAGCGCCTCCAGCATGAGCCCACCATTGAACGGGTGGTCTGCCGTGCGCGCCGCCTTGGACAGTGCACGAGACCAGCGTGTGAGCGCACCCAGCGGCGGCGTCTTGGGCAAGTCGGCCGGAGCAAAGTAGCGTGGCGCGGCGCCCACGCTGGCGGCCAGCAGGTCGTGGCAGAGCTTTTGCAGTGCGTCGATCACCTGGGCCGGGGCCCAGTCGCCCAGCGCCGTCACATCGCCCCGCGCCACCGCCTGCGGCAAGGCAGACCAGGCCTGCGGGCTGCGGCCCGACTGGGCCAGCGCCAGGGCGTCCTCAGGCCGCCCGCCTGCCGCGCGCAAAAACGACGCTGCCGCATCCCGGGCCAGGCCCTGGGCCTGCAACCACGCCAGGCTATCGGCCTCAGCCGGCCAGACCATGGTGTGACCGAGGCAGCGGCTGCGGATGGTGGGCAGCAGCTGGTGCGCAGCCTCGCTGGCCAGCACAAAACGCACGTCGCCGGGCGGTTCTTCCAGCGTCTTGAGCAATGCGTTGGCCGTCACGTGGTTCATCTGCTCGGCCGGGTAGACCAGCACGGCCTTGCCTTTGCCACGCGCCGAGGTGCGCTGTGAGAACTCCACCGCATCGCGCATGGCCTCCACGCGGATCTCGCGGCTGGGCTTGCGCTTTTTGTCGTCGATGTCGGCCTGGGCCTTTTCCGACAGGGGCCAGCCCAGCGCCATCATCTGCACCTCGGGCATCAGCACGCACAGGTCGGCATGGGTGCGTACATCGATGGCGTGGCAGCTGCCGCAGTGGCCGCAGGCGCCCTGCTCTGTCGGCGCATCGCACAGCCAGGCGCGGACCAGCTCCAACCCCAGGGCGTACTGCCCCAGGCCCGACGGCCCCTGCAACAGCCAGGCATGGCCGCGCTGGGCCAGCAGGCTGGTGCGCTGTGCGGCGATCCAGGGCGCCAGCGCCACGGCGGCTTCGCTCATTGCGGCCCTCCCTGTGTCGCCACCATGATGGCCAGCCAACCCTTGCGCACAAACACGCTGGTGAGCTGCTGCCACACGCGGTGGCGGTCTTGCGCAGCATCCAGGCGCGCAAAACGCTGGGGCGCCGCAGCGGCGCGGTCGGCATAACCCTGGGCCACGCGGCGGAAAAACTCGACCGGCTGGGCCTCGAAGCGGTCGGGTACCCGCGCACCCGCCAGCCGCTCGGCCGCCACCTCGGGGGCCAGGTCAAACCACACCGTCAGATCGGGCTCACGCATCAAATTGGCCTGAGGCGCTAGTCCCGTCTGCGCGAGATGCTCCAAAGTTGATAGCACGCCCAGATCAAATCCCCGCCCCGCGCCCTGGTAGGCAAACGTGGCATCGGTGAACCGGTCGCACAGCACCACGTCGCCCCGGGCCAAAGCGGGCTCGATCACATTGCGCAGGTGGTCACGGCGGGCGGCAAATATCAGCAGCGACTCGGTGAGCGCATCCATCGGGTCGTTCAGGACCATCTCGCGCAGCTTTTCGGCCAGTGGCGTGCCACCGGGCTCGCGGCTCACTGTGACGTTGCGGCCCTGGGTGCGGAACGCGGCGGCAAGGCCCTCGATGTGCGAGGACTTGCCTGCACCGTCGATGCCTTCAAACGAAATGAACAGACCGGGTCGTGACATGGGCACCTTGGTTCAAGAAACGGTTTACTGCTGCCCGCGCTGGTAGCGGTTGACGGCGCGGTTGTGTTCCTCCAGCGAGGCACTGAAGTGGCTGGTGCCGTCGCCCTTGGCCACAAAGTAGAGCGCGCGCGTGGCCTGGGGCTGCACGGCGGCCAGCAGCGAGGCCTTGCCGGGCATGGCGATGGGCGTGGGCGGCAAGCCGGGGCGGGTGTAGGTGTTCCAGGGGGTATCGGTCTGCAGGTCGCGCTTGCGCAGGTTGCCGTCAAACTTCTCACCCAGGCCATAGATCACCGTGGGGTCGGTCTGCAGCAGCATGCCCACCCGCAGGCGGTTGACGAACACGCCCGCAATCTGGCCCCGGTCGCTGGCCTTGCCAGTTTCCTTTTCCACGATGCTGGCCAGCGTCAGCGCCTCGTCCGCCGACTTGAGCGGGGTGTCGGCCGCGCGCTGGGCCCAGGCAGCCTCCAGATGGCGGTCCATGGCGTGCATCGCCCGGCGCAGCAAGGCGATGTCGCTGGAGCCTTTGGCGTAGGTGTAGGTGTCCGGGAAGAACCGCCCCTCGGGCGCCACGCCGGGGCGGCCCAGCTGGGCCATCAGCGCCTCGTCGGTCAAGGCGGCAGCATCGTGTTTGATCTGCTCTTCCTTGGCCAGCGCTTGGCGCACCTGGCGCCAGTTCCAGCCTTCAACCAAGGTGAGTGCGCGCAAGGCCTCTTCGCCCCGGGCCAGCTTTTGCAGCAGGCTGATGGGCGTGGTGCCGGGCGGGATTTCGTAGTTGCCCGCCTTGATGGCGCGGTCTTGCCCCGAGACACGGAACCAGGCGTAGAGCAGGCGCGCGTCCGTCTTCACCCCGGCCGCCACCACATCGCGGGCCACGCCGCGCGGCGTGGTGCCGGGCTCGATGGCCAGCTCCAGCGGCTCGGGGCCCAGGTCCAGCGGCTGGTGCAGCCACCAATACGCAGCGCCGCCCAGTGCGATCCCCACCAACACGATCAAAGCCAGTAAACGTCGCACAACCCTGCTACCAATATGTATGAATCAGGGCATCATAATTCAGCGATGACCTACCCCTTGAATGGCATAGCCCCCTTATCCCACCTCGGCGTGATTCGCGTGGAAGGCGAAGACGCCGCCAAGTTTCTGCACGGCCAGCTCACCCAGGATTTCGCCCTGCTGGGCATGGACCAGGCCCGCCTTGCGGCCTTCTTGTCGGCCAAGGGCCGCATGCAGGCCAGCTTCATCGGCTTCAAGCGCAGCGCCAGCGAGGTGCTGCTGGTCTGCAGCCGCGACCTGCTGCCCGCCACGCTCAAGCGCCTGTCGATGTTTGTGCTGCGCGCCAAGGCCAAGCTGACCGATGCCACCGCCGACATCGCCCTCTATGGCGTTGCCGGAGACGCTATCAACTCCGTAGCTGGCGGCGCCCAGCCCGCCTGGACCAAGGCCGATGTGGGTGCCGCCACCGTGGTGCACCTGTACCCCGCCGACGGCACCCCGCGCGCCCTCTGGGTAGCCCCCGCCACAGAGCCCGCGCCCGCAGGCCCTGCGCTGGATGCCACGCTGTGGCTCTGGAGCGAAGTCATCAGCGGTGTCGCCACGCTGACCACGCCGGTGGTCGAAGCCTTTGTGCCCCAGATGCTCAACTACGAATCGGTGGGCGGCGTGAACTTCAAGAAGGGCTGCTATCCCGGCCAGGAAGTGGTGGCGCGCAGCCAGTTCCGTGGCACGCTCAAGCGCCGCGCCTACATTGCCCACGCAGCAGCCGAGGTGGCGGTGGGCGCCGAGGTGTTCAGCACCAGCGACCTGGAGCAGCCCTGCGGCACCGTGGTGCAGGTGGCCGCCGCGCCGGGCGGCGGGTTTGACACCATCGTGTCGCTGCAGATCAGCGCTGCCCAAGAGGGCTCGCTGCAAGTGGGCGCAGAAGGCGGCGTGGCGCTGTCGCTGCTGCCCCTGCCCTACCCGCTGCTGGACGATATTTGAGCCAAATCGGGCACAGGCGCTAGTCCAACATGCCCGAGTAGCTCTCCTTTTAATAGCAAACCATCAAAGCTTGCGGGCCATGGCGATGTGCGCAATGCCCGCCTCTTCGTACGGCTCGCCCACCACCGTGAACCCCGCGCGGCGGTAAAAGCCCTCGGCGCTGCGCTGGGCGTGCAATTGCACTTCGGCATCGCCCCGGGCACGCGCCGCGTCCACCAGCGCATCCAGCAATTGGCGGCCCCACTGCGCACCGCGCACCGACCGGTCCACCGCCATGCGGCCGATGCGGCCCACTCCGGGTGCATGCTGCAGCAGGCGGCCCGCAGCGACGGGCATGCCCAGCCGGTTGTACAGCACAGCGTGGCGCGCCGAAATGTCGTGCCTATCGGCCTCGACCTCGGCCGGAATGCCCTGCTCATGCACAAATACATCGGTGCGTACGCGGCCGGCATCACGGCCCAGAGTGTTCCAGTCGCCGGTGCGCACCTCGGCCATCTCGGCGCCCGCTTCAAAACCTTCAAAGATCGCACGCAGTGCGGGTGGCACCGGGCGCGAGGTCTGCGTGGCTGGGTCGGCAAACACATAGACCAGCTCGGCAGAGATCAGCAAGCGGTCACCACAGAAAATGCCCGCCTTGAACAGGCACGACGAATTGCCGATGCGCGCGCATTGCAGGCCCACATCCAGCGTGTCATCCAGCCGCGCCGAGGCGTGGTACTCCACCGTGGCCTTCTTGACATACATCTCTCCGCCCAGCGCCAGCATGCTCGCCTCGTACGGCAGCGCCAGCGCGCGCCAGTACTCGGACATGGCGGTATCCACGTACATGAGGTAGTGCGCGTTGAACACGATCTTTTGCATGTCCACCTCGGCCCAGCGCACGCGCAGGCGGTGGAAACAACGGAAATCACTGCGTTGCATGGGTTCGTTTACTCCAGGTGAAAAGCCAGCCGCAGCGCACGGGCCGCGTCGGCATGGGCCTTGCGCGCCTCGGGGATGGCGCGGCCCATCTTGATGAATTCGTGGGTCACGCCCCGGTAGATGTCCAGGTCCACGGGCACGCCCGCCAGGCGCAGCTTGTCAGCATAGTCAACGCCTTCGTCCACCAGCGGGTCGCATTCGGCCAGGCCGATCCAGGCGGGCGCAACGCCTTCCACATCCGGCGCCAGCAACGGTGCAAAACGCCAGTCCTCGCGCTCCTCGCGCGTCGTCACATAGTGGCCAAAGAACCAGCTGATGGCAGGCTCCTCCAGCACCAGGCCACGTGCAAAGGTGGCGTGCGAAGGCGTGTCCTGGTGCGCGGCGCAGCCGGGGTAGATCAGCAGCTGCAGCGCCAGAGGCAGGCCTGCATCGCGCGCCAGGATGGCGTTGACGGCAGCCAGGGTGCCGCCTGCGCTGTCACCGCCAACGGCCAGGCGCTGCGGGTCTGCGCCCAGGCCATCGGCGTTGGCAGCGAGCCATTGCAAGGCATCCCACGCATCGTTGCTGGCGGTGGGAAAGCGGTGCTCCGGCGCCAGCCGGTAGTCCAGCGACACCACCATGCAACCCGCCAGACGCGCCAGCTCGCGGCACAGGATGTCGTGCGTGGCGATGTTGCCGATGGTGAAGCCGCCGCCGTGCGTGTACAGCAGCACGGGCAAGCCCTTGTCGGTGCTGGGCGCGTACAGCCGTGCGGGCAGCATGGCACCGTCGCGGGCGGGGATCTGCAGGTCTTCCACCCGCGCCATCGCGGCCTTGGGCACCTCCAGCACGTCGGCGCCCGCCTGGTAGGCGATGCGTGCCTCCTGCGGCGTGCGTGTGTGCAGCGGCGGGTGCCCGGCGCGGGCCATGCGTTCGAGCACGCTGCGCATCTGGGGGGTCAGGCGGGTGTGATGGATGTGCAGGTCGATCAACGGTCGGGGTCTCGGCAGAAAAGACAACGGCCCGCAAGGCGGCGGGCCGATCAGGGGTGGGTTACTTGAAGCTCAGTCGCACGGGTGCTGCGCCGGGCAAGCCGTCGTAGGTAGCCGTCACCGACAAGCCAGCCTTGGGCGGCAGCAATGCAGAGAACGAGCCCAGGCTGATCAGATCGCCCGGCTGCATGGCCAGGCCTTCCTGCGCGAGCGCACCGGCCAGCCACACCACCGCGTTGAGCGGGTGGTCCAGGATGTCGCTGCCTTTGCCGCCACCCAGTCGCGCACCTGCGCCATCGGTCAGCGACACGTTCATGTCGGCCAGGGCCTGGAGCATGGCAAAACGCTCGCCCCGGTACGCCGGCACGGCAATCGGGGCACCCGCCACACCCAGGCGCGCGCCCACGTTGATGGCGGTCACGCCCGCGCCGTTGAGCTTGGGCGGCGCCTGCACCATCAGGTCGGGCAGCTCGATGAAGGGGATGATCTGGTCCACGGCGTCCAGCACGTCCATGGGGGTCTTGGCCTGGTTGATGGCGGCGCTTTTCACGCGCACCAGCATGTCGGCCTCGTACAGGGGGCGGGCACCGAAGGCTGCATCCACCGTGGCGCCACTGGGCAGCACCATGCCCTCGTAGAGCTTGCCCCACACGGGCTTGTCGGTGTTGAAGCGCTTTTGCACGGCGGGGTTGGTCAGGCCCGCCTTGTAGCCAATCACCTTGCCCATGCGCTGGGCCAGCAAGGCGTTGACCTTGCCGCGTGTGCAGGCGCCGTCGGCGTCCGTCAGGTTCTCGGGGTTGGCCGCCGGGGTCTTGGCCACATAGTTGGCCACCAGGTCGGCGGCCTGCGCGTCCGTGAGGCACTGGGCCTGGGCGCTTGTCACAGATGCGACGGCCACCAGGGCCGCCATCAGGGTTTGCTTCGTTTTCAAGGCTGTCTCCTCCTTATAAAGTGGGCTCAGAACCTTTTCAAAGGCTGGCGAGCTATCGTAATCGCTGGCACCTCCATTCACACATTCTGTTGCACCATGGCTTTCATCTACTACGTCACCCAGATCCAGTTTGAATTCGGCGCCGTCCAACTGCTGAAGCAGGAATGCGAGCGCGTGGGCATCACCCGCCCTCTGATCGTGACGGACCCCGGCGTGAAGGCCGCCGGCGTGCTGCAAAAGGCGCTGGACGCGCTGCCCGGCATGACGGTGGCCGTGTTTGACCAGACCCCTTCCAACCCCACCGAAGCCGCTGTGCGCGCCGCCGTGGACATGTACAAGGCCCAGGGCTGCGACGGGCTGATCGCCGTGGGCGGGGGCTCCGCCATCGACTGCGCCAAGGGCATCGCGATTGCGGCCACGCACGAGGGGCCGCTGACGCACTACGCCACCATCGAAGGCGGCTCGCCGCGCATCACCGACCGCGCCGCGCCGCTGATCGCCGTGCCCACCACCAGCGGCACGGGCAGCGAGGTGGCGCGCGGCGCCATCATCATCGTGGACGACCACCGCAAGCTCGGCTTCCACTCATGGAACCTGGTGCCCAAGACCGCCATCTGCGACCCCGAACTCACCCTCGGCCTGCCCCCCATGCTCACAGCAGCCACGGGCATGGACGCGATTGCGCACTGCATGGAAACCTTCATGTCCGCCGCGTTCAACCCGCCCGCTGACGGCATTGCGCTGGACGGCCTCACGCGCGGCTGGGCGAACATCGAGCAGGCCACCAAGAATGGCAGCGACCGCGATGCGCGCCTGCACATGATGAGCGCCAGCATGCAGGGCGCCATGGCCTTCCAGAAGGGCCTGGGCGCCGTGCACTCGCTCAGCCACAGCCTGGGCGGAGTGAACCCACGCCTGCACCACGGCACGCTCAATGCCATGTTTTTGCCCGCCGTAGTGCGCTTCAACGCACAGGCCGAATCGGTGCAGAAGGAAAAGCGCCTGGAGCGCATGGCCCACGCCATGGGCCTGGCCAGCGCAGGCGACATTCCCGAGGCCATCCGCGACATGAACGCCCGCCTGGGCCTGCCGACGGGCCTGGCCGCCATGGGCGTGAACGAGGCGATGTTCGACGACATCATCAAGGGCGCGATGGCCGACCATTGCCACAAGACCAACCCGCGCATCGCCACCCCCGAGGAATACCGCGACATGCTGGCCCAGTCGCTCTGAACCCAGCCGCCTCACCCGCGGTACCACCGCCGCGCACCTGAGCGCGGCGGCACATGGAGGGGAGCCAGCGCGTGCCCGTGCACTTGTCAGGCGCGCATTGCGCGTGCGGGCAGCTCCGCAGTTTTACAAAACGTCACACATCAGCAACACCGCGCCGGTAGCGCGATGCAAAACCGCGCTCACAACTTCTCACAAGATAGACTCGCCGCTGTCAACAATTAATTAACCATTCATTACCACTGGGGTTGTGGGGGAGGACCACCGTCAATGCGCACCGGAAATCTCACCACCTGGCTTCTGCGGGGCACCTACCCCCGGCTGTATGTGTCCATCGTGGCGATCATCCTGCTGGTCACTGGGGTGCGCTACCACTACCTGCTGACCGCAGAAATCGACGAAGCCCTGCAGCAAGGCTCTACCGAACTGCGGCGCGCCAGCGATCCTTTGCAGCTGCGCCTGGCCGCCTTGCCCGCGCCCGATGCCGACACCGTGACCCGTATCCTGACCGAGGGGTTGGCGCAGGCAGCGCCGGCAGTGGCGTCCATCAAATGGCAGGCCGCCGACCAGCCCGCCATTGAGGTCACCGCCCTCCCCTACCCCGCCAATGCTCCGAAATGGTTTACCGATTGGCTGGACCTCTCCGCCCCTGTGCAGCAGTCCGGCCTCGCGCTGGCAGACGGCACATCGGGCCGACTGACGGTGACGGCCCACCCGCAGCCCCTGGCGGACCAGGTGTGGGCCACGGTGCTGGTACAGGCACGCATCTCGGCACTCAACATCTTCACCATCTTCTTTCTGCTGACGCTGCTGCTGCGGGCCAATGCCCGCATGCTGCAGCGCCTGGCCCAGGCCACCGACGCGTTTCGCCAAGGCTATCTGAGCACGCGCATGGAGGTCACCGGCACGCTGGAGTCCCGTGCCATGGCCGAGACCTTCAACGACATGGCGGGCAAGGTGCAGTCCCTGGTGCTGTCCTTGCATGAAACACAGCGCCAGCAAAGCGAGCAACTGCACTTCACCCGCCAGCTGATCGATGCCCTGCCCCTGCCCGTGTTTGTGCGCCATGCCGACGGCACCTACCTGGACGCCAACCGCGCATGGCAGCGCCTGTTCCAGTCGCAGCCAGGTGCTGACGGCGTTTCAGGGGCCAGCCTGCCGGCCGAACTGGCCCCGGAACGGTCGGCCCGCATCGCCAGCGCGCACGACAACGAGATCCGCATCCGCCCCCCCCACCAGCCCCCGCTGGACATGGCCTACTACGAAGCGCCCTTCACCAGCACCAACGGCGAACTGGCTGGCACCATCGGCACGCTGGTGGACGTGACCGAGCGCAAGCGCGCCCAGGAAGCCCTGCGCGCTGAAAAGGAACGTGCCGAGGTCACCCTCGCCTCCATCGGCGACGGGGTCATCACCACCGACCTGGGCGGGCGCATCGAGACCATCAATGAGGCCGCACAGCTCATGACCGGGTTCACGGCCGACCAGGCGCTGGGCCGGCAGCTGGACGACGTGTTTCGTCTGTACGAAGAGCCCGCCAGCCGCACCGCCAGCGCGGCCGCCGAACGCGACACCCAGCCGGGTGGGCTGCAGCAGGCGACCTACGAGGTGCTGATCCACCGCTCGGGCGAGCGCTACGCTATCGAATACACGGCAGCCGCCATCCGCGAAGGCAGCGGCCACGCGGCGGGCTGCGTGCTGGTGTTCCGCGACGTGACCGAAACACGCAACCTGCGCCACCAGATCTCGTGGCACGCCCGCCACGACGCGCTCACCGGTCTGTACAACCGTGCGGCCCTCGCCGAAAAGCTCACACACGCCCTGTTTGTGGCCCGCAACAAGCAGCTGCTGCTGGCGGTGTGCATGCTGGACCTGGACCACTTTCAGGCCGTGAACGACACCTTTGGCCAGCGCGTGGGCGACCGTCTGCTCAAGGAAGTGGCGCGGCGCCTGGGCGCGTTCATCACGGCCCACGAAGCCGTAGCCCGCATGGGCGGCGACGAGTTTGTGCTGCTGCTGGGCGAACAGCCTGATGTGCCTGCCATCGAGGCGCGCCTGGCCGTGCTGATGCAGCAACTGGCCGCGCCCTATGCGATTGACGACCGCCTGGTGAACATCACCGTCAGCATTGGCGTGGCCGTGTTTCCGCAAGACGACGCCAACCCCGACACCCTGCTGCGCCATGCCGACCAGGCCATGTGCCAGGCCAAGAGCTTCGGGCGCAACCAGCTGCACGTGTTCGACGTGCAGCACGACCACGCCGTACAGACCCAGCACACCCGCCAGACCCGGGTGGCCCGCGCACTGCACGCGGGCGAACTGGTGCTGCACTACCAGCCCAAGGTCAACCTGCGCACGGGAGAGATCATCGGGCTCGAAGCCCTGTTGCGCTGGCAACACCCGCAGGAGGGGCTGCTGGGCCCGCAGCACGTGCTGCCGCTGGTGGAGGACACGGACCTGCAGGTCGAACTGGGCGAATGGGTGCTGCGCCAGGCCCTGGCGCAGATGCGGGTGTGGAGCGATGCGGGCATGGGTTGGGAGGTCAGCGTCAACATCGCAGCGCCCCACTTTCACCGGCCCAACTTTGTACAGCGACTCAAGGACATCCTGCACACCTGCCCCGAGGTGTCTCCCTCGCGGCTGGAGCTGGAGATCCTGGAATCCGCCGCGCTCGAAGACATGCAGTACATGCGCCGCATGATGCAAAGCTGCCAGGCCCTGGGCGTGCGTTTTGCGCTGGACGACTTCGGCACCGGCTTTTCGTCCCTGTCCTACCTCAAGCGCCTGCCCGCCGAGACGATCAAGATCGACCAGTCCTTCGTGCGCGGCATCCTGGAGGACGGCGACGACCTTACCCTGGTCAAAGCCATCGTGGCGCTGGCGGCTGCATTCCACCGCCATGTGGTGGCCGAAGGCGTCGAAACCGCCGAGCACTGCGCCAAGCTGCTGGAGCTGGGCTGCGAGCGCGCGCAAGGTTATGGCATTGCCCGGCCCATGCCTGCGGCCGACGTGCTGCCTTGGGCCCGGGACCACGCTGCACGCCATGCTGCCCGGGCGGTGCAAGAGGCGGCACGTCGCCCTGCTTCGACCTGAGAAACCTGCGGCCAGCGCAGGAGACCCAATGAGCCCCAGAGGCGCGTCTGCCCTGGCGGCCTACAGCGGCTGCACCGCACCCATGTCAGGCCGCTCCAGCCACTCGCGCCACTCGTCCACCAGCTGCTGGCTGGCACGCGTGGCCGCGAGCCACGCCTGGGCCCGGGCACGGCTGTCCGTGCCGTAGTGGGTGAAGTCGTTGCGGTCGGGCAGCTTGGCATTGGGCAAGCGCCGCACCCAGTCCGGGTCGGGCGACAGCACCACCATGTTGTCAAGCGCCGACGTGGCCTTGTGGCGCCACTTCAGCCCCTTGTCCAGCCAGCCCGGCACCACGCGGTGCTGGAAGTGGGGGTAGAGCACGAGGCCGCCAGCACCCGCGCGCAGCGGCTCGGCCGCAGTTTTTGAGCCTTTTCCGCTGGGAGCGCTAGTGCTTATTGCCTGAGCAGCTATCAATTCAGAAGCACCACCGCTCGGCAGGCCATAGGCAAGATGCAGGTGGTAGTCGGTGATGCCGCCGTCCCAGTACGCGCCCCGCGGGGCGCCCGGGATGTTGTGAACGGCCTGCAAGACAAACGGGATCGAGCAGCTGGCCTGCAGCGCCTGCATGAAATTGTCTGCGTTCAGCCCCACCTGCCGGGTGCGGTAGTCGGTCGTGGCAAAAGGCAGTGCCGCACCCGACGAGGAAAACACCACCCGCTCCAGCCAGGCCCCCATCGCCTTGCGGTGCACGGTGTTGGTCACAAACGCCCCCAGATACCCCAGCGGCGTGCCCAGCGCATGCTCACGCCCCAGCACATGGCGGCCCCGGGACGTGACGATGTGCAGGCGGTAGCGGGGGTGGCTGAGCACTTCCTGCACCCGCCCGCCGTAGAAGGCCTCCAGGTTCTGGCCGAACCGCTCGCTCACATGGGCGGCCGTGGGGCGCTTTTTTCCGGGTGGCAGCTCGTAGTCCTGGTGGATGTAGTCGTGCTCCAGCCGCTCAAAAGCCGCCACCGATTGCTGCAGGCAGGCCGTGGCCATGCGCCACGCGCCAATTGAGGCGCCCACCAGGTGCACGGGCTGATCGGAGCGCGGCAGCCACTCCCCAAAAATGAACCGGTCCATCGGTCCCAGGATCAGTCCCTTGGGACCGCCAGCTGCTGCCGGGATTACGCCCACGTCAGCGGGCCGCAGGCCCTGTTGTTCCAGGTGTTGGCGGGCGCGGGGGCCAGCATGGATGCGCAGTGCTTTCATGGCGCTGATTGTCGCAAACCGCTGCGGTGAGACGGCCCCCATGGACATCGGCCGGTGGCTGCCCCTCCATGCCACCCCCGCTACGCTGGCGCAGGGCAACTAGACGATGAAGTCCGCCGCCGCATCCGGTCGGGCGGTCCAGTCGATGGGGTCTTGCTGCAGCACCATGTCGATGTCGAGCCCCAGGGCCAGCCCCACTTCGCCAGGGAAGGACACGGCCAGCTCTTTTTCGTTCAGCTCCGCCTCGCGGGCGCGGGCGCGCCAGGCAGCCAGGTGGATGACGCCCGCCAGGGGTTCGTAGACCTTGTTGTCAAACGGTGCGTGTTGGTGCTGCAGGGCGTCAATCACCACCTCGGGCAGTTGCCAGCGGCGCGCGCAGCCCGCCGTGACCTGGCCGTAGCTGTAGCCAAAGATGCGTTGCTCGATCTTGTCGCGGCGCAGGTCAAACGGGGCTACCAGGGTGTTGACCGACTGGGCCTTCTCGGGGTCCGCCAGATGGATCACCAGCTCGCCCAAGGCGTGCAGCAAACCGGCGGTATAGGCCGCGATCTGGTTGTGGTGGACGATGCCAGCGAGCGACCGCGCGAGCTTGGCCGTGTTGAGGCTGTAGCGCCAGAACTGCTGCATGTTCACCCCGGGCACCGAGCGCGACGTGGTGCCCAGCGGCGCCGACGTGACCAACGTGCGCAGCTGTGCGGTGCCCAGCAGCGCCAGCGCCTCGGGGATGCCCGCGATCTGCCCGGGCAGCTGGAAGGTGGGGGAATTGGCCAGTTCCAGCAAACGCGCCGCGAGGGCCGGATCGGTGCCAAACAACTGGTTCAGGCGCCGCAAGCTGGGTTCGTTCTGGGCCAGCTCGCTCATCAGCAGCGCCACGGCGCGCGGAAGGCTGGGCAGTGCCACAGGTTGGGCCAGCAGTGCGTTCAACTCCATGGGGTACGGCGCCGGTGGTTGGTTCAGGTGCTGGCGATTATGGGCCCCTGCACGGCCAAAAAACCACCGGCGGCACAGCCGGCTGCGTCAGCGGCCTTTGGCCTGTTGCAACTTCGCAAATGCGGACGCCATGGCCGACTGCTGCACAGGCTCGGGCCCACGGCGCTGGGGTTGCGCGTAGCCACGGCCTGCGCCCTCAAAGCGGTTGTCACGGGGTGCGCCCCGGTCGCCGCCCTGGCGCGGTGGCGCGGCGTCCAGCTTCATCGACAGGCCGATGCGCTTGCGCTCCACGTCCACCTCCATGACCTTGACCTTGACGATGTCGCCGGTCTTGACCACCTCGCGCGCATCGTTCACAAACTTGTGCGCCAGCTGGCTCACATGCACCAGGCCGTCCTGGTGCACGCCCAGGTCGATGAAAGCGCCAAACTGGGCCACGTTGCTCACCGTGCCCTCCAAGATCATGCCTTCCTTGAGGTCCTTGATGTCTTCCACGCCGTCGTTGAAGCGCGCCACCTTGAAGTCGGGGCGCGGGTCGCGGCCGGGCTTCTCCAGCTCGGCCAGGATGTCCTTGACAGTGATCACGCCAAACTTCTCGTTGGCAAACAGCTCGGGCTTGAGGGTCTTGAGCATGTCGGCACGGCCCATGATCTCGGCCACCGGCTTGCCAGTCTTTTCCATGATCTGCTCGACCACCGGGTAGGTCTCGGGGTGCACCCCCGTCATGTCCAGCGGGTTGTCACCACCGCGAATGCGCAAGAAGCCCGCGCTCTGCTCAAAGGTCTTGGCACCCAGACCGGCCACATCCATGAGCTGCTTGCGGCTCTTGAACGCGCCATTGGCCTCGCGCCAGCGCACCACGGCCTTGGCCACACTGCCCGACAAGCCCGACACGCGGCTGAGCAGCGGCACGCTGGCCGTGTTCAGGTCCACACCCACCGAGTTCACGCAGTCCTCCACCACCGTGCCCAAGGTGCGGGCCAGCTCGCTCTGGTTCACGTCGTGCTGGTACTGGCCCACGCCGATGCTCTTGGGGTCGATCTTCACCAGCTCGGCCAGCGGGTCTTGCAGGCGTCGGGCGATGGAGGCCGCACCGCGCAGGCTCACGTCCACATCGGGCATTTCTTGCGACGCATATTCGCTGGCGGAATACACCGAAGCCCCCGCCTCGCTCACCACCACCTTCTCGATGGCGCGGTCGGCCTTGGCGGCCATCTTGATGAGGTCAGCGGCCAGCTTGTCGGTCTCGCGGCTGGCTGTGCCGTTGCCAATGGCGATCAGGTTCACGCCGTGTTTTTCCACTAGCTTGGCCAGGGTGAACAGCGAGCCATCCCAGTCGCGCTTGGGCTCATGCGGGTACACGGTGGCCGTCTCCACCAGCTTGCCCGTGGCATCCACCACGGCCACCTTCACGCCTGTACGGATGCCTGGGTCCAGCCCCATCACCACGCGCGGGCCGGCCGGTGCGGCCAGCAGCAGGTCACGCAGGTTGTCGGCAAACACCTTGATGGCGACCTTCTCGGCCTCATCGCGCAGGCGGGCGAACAGGTCGCGTTCGGTCGAGAGGCTGAGCTTCACGCGCCAGGTCCAAGCCACGCACTTGCGGATCAAGTCATCGGCCTTGCGGCCCTGGTGGCTCCAGCCCAGGTGCAGGGCGATCTTGCCTTCGGCGATGCTGGGCTTGCCGGGTTCGGGCTCCACCGGCAATACCAGCTTGGCTTCCAGAATTTCGAGTCCGCGCCCGCGAAACACAGCCAGCGCGCGGTGCGAGGGCACGCGGCCGATGGGTTCGTCGTAGTCGAAGTAGTCGCGGAACTTGGAGACCTCGGGGTCGTTCTCGTTCTTGCTGTCCACCTTCTTGCTGCGCAGCAGGCCTTCGGCCCACAGCCACTCACGCAGGTTCTGCACCAGCGCCGGGTCTTCGGCCCAGCGCTCGCTGAGGATGTCGCGCACACCATCGAGCACAGCGGGCACGGTAGAGAAATCGGCACCGGGCTTGCCGTCATCCAGCACTTCGGGTGGCTTGGTGAACGCCGCAGCTTCGACGGCGGGGTCCAGTGTGGGGTCAGCAAACAGCTTGTCGGCCAGCGGTTCGATGCCGAACTCGCGGGCGATCTGGCCCTTGGTGCGGCGCTTTTGCTTGAACGGCAGGTAGATGTCTTCCAGCTCCTGCTTGGTCGGGGCGGCCGCAATGGCGGCACGCAGTGCATCGGTGAGTTTGCCCTGCTCGTCAATCGCCTTGAGCACGGCCACACGGCGGTCTTCCAGCTCGCGCAGATAGGACAGGCGCGCCTCCAGTTCGCGCAGCTGAATGTCGTCCAGCCCGCCCGTCACTTCCTTGCGATAGCGCGCAATGAAGGGCACCGTGGCACCGCCATCCAGCAGCTCCACCGCTGCGCGCACCTGTTGTTCACTGACTTTGATTTCTGCGGCCAACTGCCGAACGATCTGCTGCATGGGTGGGGCGGACTCTCTGAGACTCGGTCAAACAAAAAAGCGAAGCGCGCGAGTTTGCCACAGGCGGTTTGGCAGCCCGGCGACGGGTGGGCGGATTGTTCTCAATACTGGAACAGTTAGTTTGCGACTGGGTGGTTTTTCCCTGAACACCATCGGCGTACAGTTCATCCCATCGATGAGCCGAACCCGCAAGGCGACTCACCGAACCCGGTTCAGAAATGGTTTTTGACCCGGCTTTTTTGAGACGCTTTTTTTAGCTTTGAAGGATTTTCATCATGAACAAGACTGCCCGTTTCCTCTCCGTCGCCGCTGTTGCCGCTTTCGCCGCTTTTGGCGCCCATGCCGACGAAGCCGATGGCTCGCAATTTGCCCTGAAGTTCGACACGAACCGCACCCGCGCTGAAGTGGCTGCAGAAGCTGTTGTCGAAGCCCGCACCCACAACATGGAACCCGCAGGCTCGCGTGTGGTGACCTACAAGTCCACCGCTGACCGCGCTGCCGTGCGTGCACAGGCTGCCGAAGCCGTGCGCACCGGCCAGATCCCTTCGGGCGAATTCAGCGCCATGTAATTTGGCAGACCAACTGCTGAGATTGGTTTGAAGCAGTTGCGGGACTTCCCAGGGTGGTGGCACTTCGCGCGGTGCGGGTGCTGCTGCCATGGGGAGTGTTAACTGAACCGCAGGGGCGGGCAGGCAAAAAGGGCTCCTTTTGGGAGCCCTTTTTGTTGTTGGGCCGCATGGACTTGCGGGTGGCCACAGGCTCGGCACGGTCAGCCCTTCATAGAATGAAGGACTGTTCGCACGCCGCTTCATGTCCCTCCCACCTTTCCCCATCCGTACCGAATGCCCCCCTGGCACCTGCGTGTGCGACCGGGAGGCGTTGCTGCAAGCACCGGGGGGAGATCTGCGCATCCTGATGCTCACGCGCAGCGAAGAAAAGAAGATGCTGGAGCGCCTGGAGAACCTGGGCAGTCTTGCCGACCTGCGCAGGATGCAGGAGCGCATGGAGCAGCAACTGGGCATCTGCCTGTCCATCACCCAAAGCCCGAACGAGGTGCGCAGCCTGCGGGGCATTGCGATCCTGGTGCACGAACAGCCGGGCCTGTGCCGCAAGACACGGCAGGCCATCCCGGCTGCCATCAAGAAAAGCATGGACACCCATCCCCAGATCACGTTTGACCTGCTGGACGAGAGCGGGCTGTTTGGCAGCTCGTAGCGCAACCTACCCCGCCGTACCGCACCAAGCCGCACCACCGCAGCGCATGCAAGACGATCTTTTTGGCGACACGCTGCCCAAGCCCCCGTCGGCAGACGTGCCGGCCAACGGGCCATCCAATCCATCCACCACGCAAGGCGCTGAGTCCACTGCACGGCGTACCCGGTCCAGCACAGTCGCTCCGATCGTTCCCGACGATGCGCTGACGGCCCTCGCCGCCGCCCTGCCCCGCCAGTTGCGCCTGGGCACTTCGTCATGGACCTACCCTGGCTGGAAAGGCCTGGTGTGGGAGGGCGAGCATTCCGACACGCAGCTGTCCAAACAGGGGCTGGCCGTGTACGCCCAGCACCCGCTAATGCGCACGGTGAGCATCGACCGCAGCTTCTACCGGCCACTCACGGTGAGCCAATACGAGCGCTATGCGTCGCAAGTGCCCGACGACTTCCGGTTTGTGGTCAAGGCGCCCAGCGTGGTGACGGATGCACTGGTACGCAGCGAAGACGGAAGCGGCCGCCAGCCCAACCCGGCGTTCCTCAGCCCCGAGCTGGCCCGCAGCGAATGTGTGGAGCCGGCGCTCCAGGGCCTGGGCCACAAGCTGGGCGCGCTGGTATTCCAGCTCAGCCCCCTGCCGCTGGCGCAGCTCGATCGCATGCCCGCCTTGCTGGATCGCCTGCGTGCCATGCTGCTGGCCCTGCCCCCGCTGGCACCACTGGCGCCCGATGGGGTGATTGCCGTGGAGGTGCGCGACCCCGAGTGGCTGACGCCCGACTTTGCGGCCGTGCTGCGTGAAGCGGGCGCCACCTATTGCCTGGGGCTGCATGCCAAGATGCCGCAGCTCCACGACCAACTGCCCCTGCTGCGTGCTCTGTGGCCTGGCCCGCTGGTGTGCCGCTGGAACCTGAACCCTGTGCACGGCCCCTACGGCTACGAAGAGGCCGAGCGGATGTACGAACCCTACGACCGCCTGCACCACCCCGACCTGGACACCCGGGCGGCACTGGCCGCAGTGATCGCAGGCATCACCGGCCGTGGACAGAACGCCTTCGTGACCATCAGCAACCATGCCGAAGGCTGTGCACCGCTCACGGTGCGGGGCGTGGCGGAAGAATTCGCTCGGCTGGCGGCCAGGTAAAACCCGACCCACCCCGCTTTATTGCTCCGGCGCCTGCTCGATGCGGTTGCGGCCGCCTTGCTTGGCACGGTACATCGCGCGGTCCGCGCGGCGTACCAGCTCTTCGGCCAACTGCTCGCGCTGTGGCGCCATGGTGGCCACGCCGAAGCTCACCGTCACGATGCCCCACGGCGCACCCTCGTGCGGCAAGGCCAGCGCCTGGATGGCTTGCTGGATGTGCTGGGCCATCTCCAGGGCGACCCGGGCATCGGCGCCGGGCAGCAGCACCACAAACTCCTCGCCGCCAAAGCGCGCCACCAGGTCACCGTCGCGCCGTCCCCCGGTCTGTGCCAGCGTCAGGGCCAGGGATTTCAGGCAGGCATCGCCCGCCAGATGGCCGTAGTGGTCATTGAAGTGCTTGAACACGTCAACGTCCAGCATGATCAGCGACAGCGGTCCGTGGGCCCGTTGTGCGCGAGCCCATTCATGGGCCAAGGCCTGGTCAAAATGGCGGCGGTTGGCGATACCGGTCAGGCCGTCGGTGTTGCTGAGCAGCTGCAGCTGGTTGTTGGCCTGGGCCAGTGCCTGGGTGCGCTCATCCACCAATGTCTGCAGCTCCTGGTTGCGCTGCTGCAGGCGGCTGACGGGGTACACCTCGCCGTCTCGGGCCAGTCCATACGGGATGGAGATGCTGCTGTGCGCAATCTTCCAGTCATCGCCCTCTTGCCGGAAGACGAGCACCAAACGGGCGGTCTCGCTGGCAAACAGCGGGTCGGGGTTGGGCAGGTGGATGTGGAAAAACGCGGTCACGGCCAGCACATCGGCGCCCAGTTCCTGCGGGAACAGGTCCAGCACCTCGATGCCGATGCGCCCGGGCACCTGCGCAAAGTCGGTCTGCGTGATGTCCACCCATTCGCTGCGGGTTTTGATGAGCTTGTCGCTGCTGCCCGCAAAGCCGCTGAAGTTCTCGCTGAAGCGATCCACAAGCCGGGCATCGCGCCCGGCATACATCTCGATGTACTCGTCGAACAGCATGCGGATGAGCCGTTGGCGTTCTGGTGACATGCGACGGTTCCTCAGCGAAGACAGTGACGTTCGGAAAACAGTCCAGCAAATGGAGCTCACTGCAGCGGATACTACGGACAAATGTAACACTCGCAACCGCCACCTTGAGGCCTGCTAGCGCTGCACCTGACAGGTCTTTATGCGCTGCCAGACGGTGATGGAGAGGTGCTGCGTCCAGACTGGGGCACTGTCCTGTCCACCCTGCAAAAGCTGGCGCCATGCTTTTGCGGTCTTTGGCAGACACACCGGCGCGGCGCCAGTGCTGAGAGGTGCTCGCCCCGCGCCGCGCGGTGTCGCCATCTGGCGGCGCATATGGGCCGCAAGCAAAGACCGTTCGCGCAGGGCAAGGTCTGGGCAGCATCGGGGCCCACGGGCGCAGTTGAATAAAGCAATCCAAGCAATCGCCAGCGGCCGATTTGCCTAAAAACCGCCGGGCAACCGCCGCTCGGTACCAGCGTGGCAAAAGTCAGCGCCGGTCCATCACTGGACTACAACTTTTCAGAGGACACGCTGAACGCCCATCACCATGCGCGCACACCGCTCAGGCAACCTGGGCGGCCTCGCGCAGGCTGTCCACCAGCGCCCGCAGCCCGGCCAGGTAGGAGTGGGGACCGAAGCCCTGCACCGTGGCCTTGACGGCGGGCGAGATGATGGAATGCGCGCGCCAGGCCTCGCGCGCGGCGATGTTGGACATGTGCACTTCGATCACCGGGAAAGGCATGGCCTTGATGGCGTCGTGCAGCGGCACGCCGTGCTGCGTGAGGCCCGCAGGATTCACGAGTGCGCCCTGCGCTGCATCGATGTTCGCGTGCAGAAAGTCGATGAGCGCGCCCTCATGGTTGGACTGCACGATGTCGAGCTCCACACCCAGCTCTGCAGCGAGCTTGAGCAAACGATCGTTGATCTGGGCCAGCGTGGTGGTGCCGTAGATATGGGGTTCGCGGCGCCCGAACAGGTTGAGGTTGGGGCCGTGGAGGATGAGGATTTTCATGGGGTGTTGAGGGTTGGGAGCGGCTGACAAAGCTCAGCGAAGCGGTTCTGGCTAGGCGCTGCGTTGCAGGCAGTGCGAATAGCACGACAAGACGCAGCAACGACGCCAGAAGAGTTTTGCCAGGCGCTCTTACTTGCGGATGCGGGCGAGTTCGTCGTTGTAGAGCTTCACGATCGCCGGGTCATAGGTGGCCGCGAACTTCTCGATCACGGGCTTGGCGATCTGTTGCATGCGGGCCAGCTCGGAAGGCGTGATCTCGTTGTACGCCATGCCTTTGGCCTGCAGGTCACCCACCGAACGCTGCGCTGCAGCGCGGCTCACCTGGCGCTGGTAGCCACGCGACTCGTTGGCGGCGTCGTGCATCATCTTCTGCTCAGCGGGCGTGAGCTGGTCCCAGAACTTCTTGCTCACCAGCACGATGTTGGCGGCGTACACGTGGTTGGTGGCGCTCACGTACTTCTGCACCTCGAACATCTTGTTCGACAGGATCACGGCATAGGGGTTCTCCTGGCCGTCCACGGCCTTGGCTTCCAGCGCGCCGTACAGCTCGGCAAACGGCATGGGCACGGGGTTGGCCTTGAAGGCCTTGAAGGTCTCCAGGAACACCGGGTTGGGGATCACGCGCAGCTTGAGTCCATCAAAATCATCGGCCTTGGTGATGGGGCGCCTGCTGTTGGTCACGTTGCGAAAACCGAGGTCCCAGTAGCCCAGGGCCACCAGGCCCTTCTCGGGCAATCGGGCGATCAGCGCCTGGCCCAGGGGGCCATCGAGCAGCGCATCGGCCTGCGCAAAGTTGGCCACAGAAAAGGGAAAGTCCACCAACCCGAATTCCTTGACGATGCCGGCCAGCGAGGTGGTCGCCGGGGCCGACATCTGCTGCACACCGCCCTGCAGCGCCGACTGCTGCTGCATCTCGTTGCCCAGCTGCGAGGCGGGGAACTCCATCACCTTCATCTTGCCGCCGCTCTTGGCCGCCAGCAGTTCGCCAAAACGCTTGACGCCAAAGCTCACGGGGTGGTCGGCATTGTTCAGGTGCCCGAAGCGGATCACGCGCTCCTGCTGCGCGGCGGCGGGCAGCGCCATCAAGAAGGACAGGCCAGCGGCCGCCAGAAGGCAAGCAGTTTTTTTCACAGGGACTTCTCCAACAAAAAGAGACCAGCAATGGGCACACCAGGCCCGGAGTGCATCGGGAACTGCATCGTATGAATAAAGTGGAAACTGTTTCCACAGTAGAAACCCTTTAACAATTTTTGATACATTGCGCCCGAAGAACCAGCGCTTGGGTATCCTGGAAAAACCGGTTCACGATCACGAAGAGCCCCCGCCATGAGCAGCATCCTTGAACGCAGTTTCAAAGTCCTGGAGCATCTTGCACCGCACCCGGAAGGCAAGGCCCTGTCGAGCCTGGCCTCCGAACTGGACATGCCACTGAGCGCCACGCACCGCCTGTTGGCCGAGTTGATCCGTTGCGGCTACGTGCGGCAGGACCAGAGCCAGGGCAACTACATGCTCACCATCAAGCTGGTGTCGCTGGGCCTGGGCTATCTGAGCGCCACGGGCGTGGTGGACATTGCCCAGCCCCTGCTGGACCGGCTGGCCGCCGAATCTGGCGAGCTGGTGCGTCTGGCCGTGGTGGATGGCGACGCGCTGACCTTTGTGGCCAAGGCGCAAGGGGCCGTGCGCGGCCTGCGCTACGACCCGGACATGGGCCTGTCGGTCAACCTGTCGTGCAGCTCGGCCGGCCATGCCTGGCTGTCCACGATGAGCGATGAAGAGGCCCTGGCCCTGGTAGCGCGCCAGGGCTTTGGCAAACCCGAGGACTACGGCCCCAACGCCCCCACCACCGTGAAGGCCCTGCTGGCCTACCTGCGCACCGCACGGCAGCAGGGCTTCAGCACCATCGTCGAGGTGTTTGCTCCGGCCATGACGGCCATGGCCGCACCCATCCGGCAAGGCAATGGCCCGGTGATCGGGGTGGTGACCATTGCGGGCCCACTGGTGCGCCTGACGCCCGAGCGCATGCAGGCCCTGGGCCCTGCCCTGCTGAACACCACGCACGAGCTGGCCATGGCCAGCGCGGGGTCGCCCCTGCTCAAAAAGCGCGGCTGAACCCCTTCAGCCCCTGGGTGCAAACAGCGCCAGGGTCTCGTGCGCAAACGCGCCCTCGATCTCCAGCATGCGCATCTTGGTGGTGGCGCCGCCACCGGCCGAAAAACCGCCTGTCTTGCCGTTTGCAGCCAGGATACGGTGGCACGGCACCACAGGCGCAAACGGGTTGTGGCCCAACGCCTGACCCACGGCACGCGCAGCACCCGGCTCGCCCAATGCGGCAGCCATCTCGCCATAGGTCATGGTTTTGCCGGGTGGAATGTGGCGGGCCAGCTCGTACACGCGGGCGTGGAAGGGAGGCACGGGGTCGAGCGCCAGGGGCACGTCACGCAGGTCGTCCTGCGCACCTTCAAGCAGGGCCACCACGCGTGCTGCCCAGGCTGCCACATCGGGTGGCATCGCACCTTCGGCAAGCTGCGGAAACCGGCGCTGCATGCGGGCACGCGTTGCCACCTCGCCCGCGTCTTCCGGCAACTGCACCCCCACCAGCAGCGCCCCCCGCCATGCAATGCCGCAGTGGCCAATGGCCGTGGGGAACAGCGCATAGCCGCCTGTGGGGCGGTGCGCCGTGTCGTTGGCGTGCAGCTCTGCGGCCATTTGCTACTCTTTGAATAGCATTCAGGACATGTAAATCAAGCGCCTCTGGCTTAATCAGCCCTCAGCGCTGCCCGCAACTGTGCACCCAACTCGGGCTTGGCGGCAAACGGGTCGGTGGGGTTGCGGCCCATCATCACGTCTTCCATGCGCGTCTGCACCGAGGCCAGGGCCTTGGGGTGGCTGTAGATGTAGAACTGGCCCTGGGCGGCGGCGTCGAAGACCTTTTGCGCGACCTCGGAAGCAGTCACCTTGCCACTGCCCACGGCCTTGTCGCTCATGGCCTGGCCGATGAGCTGGCTCTTGGTGGGCTTTTCGGCAGGCAGGTCGCCGGGGCGGTTGCGGTGGCTTTGATTGATGCCGGTGGGCACGAAGAACGGGCACAACACGCTGGCGCCGATCTGGTCAGTGACCAGCGACAAATCCTGGTACAGCGTCTCCGACAGGCTGACCACTGCGTGCTTGCTCACGTTGTAGATGCCCATGTTGGGCGCTGCCAGCAGGCCCGCCATGCTGGCGGTGTTGATGATGTGCCCGCGCCAAGTGGGGTCGGCCTTGGCCGCTGCCAACATCATGGGGGTGAACAGGCGCACGCCGTGCACCACACCCCACAGGTTCACGCCCAGCACCCACTCCCAGTCCTTGACCGAGTTTTCCCACACCAGGCCGCCCGCGCCCACGCCTGCGTTGTTGAACACCAGGTGCGGTGCGCCAAAGCGTTGCTGCACGTCGGCGGCGAGTTGCTCCATTTGGGCGGCGTTCGACACGTCCACCTTGCGCGCCAGCACCTGGGCGCCTGCGGCCTGCATCTCGGCCGTTGCAGCGTCGAGCGCGTCCTGCTGCACATCGACCAGCACCAGGTTCATGCCCAGGCGGGCGCCAATGCGCGCGCATTCCAGGCCAAAGCCCGAGCCTGCGCCGGTGAGGACGGCGGTTTTGCCAGCAAAGTTGTCGATCATGTTTTTTGTCTCCTAGGGGTTATCGATGGATGATGGGGTGCGGTCGTGAAACACGGGGCGGCTCTGATGCCGACACATAGCTTCGACCAACGCCGCCCGAACGCGCAGAGCGCATCGGGCGCAATGCGATCAAAAGGCTGCCGTTTTTCAGGACGCCGACGTCACCGGCCGCAGCACGTAGCCGATGCGGGGGAAGTGAACGTGCACCGTGCCCGCGCGCGGATCGGTACGGCGCAGCGTGTAACGGGTGCGGGTCGCGGCAATCAGCTCACCTTCCGTGGGCTCGGTGCCAAAGCTCTCGGCGGCAATCGTGACCTGGCTGCCGAGCGGGATGCCGTGCTCGTCCTGGAACACATCGTCGGTCAGCGGCAGCGGCTCCATGCCCGCGGCCACGGTGATGGCGTCGGCAGCACTGAACTTCTCCATGCGGCCGTGGCCCAGCGCAGCGATGCGGTCCATCCACTCCAGCACGGCGGGTGTGGCGGCAAAGATGTCGGCCATCACGGGCACACACTGGCGCGTGAACCACAGCGGGTGGTAGGCCGCAAAGTCGGCCAGGCAAGGCTCGGCGCCGAACAGGAAGTCGTGTTCCTCGGCCATGTGCGCAATGCGCCGCAGGTACGAGCGGTAGGCGGCCGTGGCATCGGCCGGTCGCAGGCGCTGCATGCCCGCGCTCATCTCGCGGCGGTCTTCGCCAAACACTTGCGCGGCCGCCGGCGGCAGGTTGGCAAACAACACGGCGGCGCCCTTGGGCTGCAGGTTGTAGGCCATGGCAGCCCAGAACAGCGTGGTGTCGGCCCACTGCGCAAACACGCGCGACACGCCTTTGAGGTGCGGCGGATACAGCACGGGTTCGGGATGCTCATGCTCCAGCACATCGCAGATCAGGGCCGAGTCGCAATAGATATCGGCGCCGATCTGCAAGAACGGCGTCTTGCGATACCCGCCGGTCAGCGCCACCACATCGGGCTTGGGCATGACGCTGGGGATGATGACGGACTTCCAGGCCAGCTGCTTGAAGCCGAGCACCGCACGGATCTTTTCGGAAAACGGGGACGAGGGGTAGTGGTGCAGGATGAGGTGGGACATGGGTTTCTCCGCAAAATTCTGTGGGATGGCTCAGGCTGGAAGTGCACGGTCCAAGATGGCGTCAAGGTTGACACCCGCGCCCAGCGTGCCAAAGCTGTAGCCCCAGTCACCGGAGAGGCGCGAGTCGCAAAACGCGCGGAACACTGTGCCGGGCGCACTGCGCAGCAACAGGGCCGCCTGCACTGCCAACGCTACATCCTGGGCGAGTCGCCGGGCCTCGGCCTCGGTGGTCATGGCGTCTACACGCAGGGGCAGTGCACCGGCCAGACGGTCCAGCGCCGGGTGGGCGCCGCGTGCGGGTGCCAGTTCGGCGTCCAGCGCGGCAGCGGTGTCGGCGCGGCGCACGGCGCGCATCAAATCCAGCGCCATGATGTTGCCCGCGCCTTCCCAGATGGAGTTGAGCGGCATCTCGCGGTAGATACGAGCCATCACGCCCTCGCCGCCCTCCTCCACATAGCCGTTGCCGCCCAGGCATTCCATGGCCTCTTGCGCAAACACGCTGCCGCGCTTGCACACCCAGAACTTGGCGACGGGCGTGAGCAGGCGGGCCATCACGGCTTCGTGCTCACTGGTGGCCTTCTTGTCGAAGGCGCTGGCCAGGCGGATTGACAGTGCGGTGGCGGCTTCGCTCTCCAGCGCCAAATCGGCCAGCACATTGCGCATCAGTGGCTGTTCAATCAGCTTCTTGCCAAAGGCCGAGCGCTGGCGCGTGTGGTGCAGCGCAATGCTGAGCGCCTGCCGCATGAGGCCGCTGGTGCCCAGCGCGCAGTCCAGCCGCGTCATGGTGCCCATCTCCAGGATCTGCGCCACACCCCGGCCCTCTTCGCCCACGCGCCAGGCCATCGCGCCGATGAACTCGACCTCGGAGCTGGCATTGGCGTGGTTGCCCAGCTTGTCTTTCAGGCGCTGGATGCGAATGGTGTTGACCGCACCTTCGCCGCCATCGGGCAACACACGCGGCAGGAAGAAGCAGGTGAGCCCGCCGGGCGCCTGCGCCAGGATCAGGAAGGCATCGCACATGGGCGCCGAGAAAAACCATTTGTGGCCGGTGATGCGGTAGCGCGCGCCCCAGGCATCGTCGCCGTCGTGGACAGCCTGTGTGGTGTTGGCACGCACGTCCGATCCGCCCTGCTTCTCGGTCATGCCCATGCCCATGGTGAGCGCGGATTTCTGCGAGAACAGCGCCAGGCGCGGGTCGTACTGCGTGCTTGCCAAACCCTTGCTCCAGTCCGCCCATACGGCTGAATTGCCTCGCAGTGCCGGGGTCACGGCGTAGCTCATCGACACGGGGCACAGCACCGAGGGCTCGGCCTCGGTGAACAGCATGAAGCCCGCCGCGCGCTCCACATGCGCATGACCCGTGTCCTGGCGCGACCAGGGCGTGGCATGCAGGCCGTGGCGCAGCGCGGCGCCCATCAGCGCGTGGTAGCTGGGGTGGAACTCCACCACATCCGTGCGGTGGCCAAAGCGGTCGTGCGTGCGCAGCTGGGGCTTGTGGGTGTTGGCCAGGCGCGCGTGGGTCAGCATCTCGGCCGAGCCCATCTCGGCGCCCAGCGCGGTGAGGCCCTCCACACCCAGGCCAGGTGCATGCAAGCTCAGCGCGTCCTGCAGCGGCTGGTTGGTGGTGAACAGGTTCACATCCGCCCACGGCGTGCTCTGGTTGAAGACGTCATGGGTACGCGCCAGGGTGGCGGTGGGCAAGGTCATGTCGGCTCCTTCACGGGTGGGCTGTGTGAATGGTCGAAGGGGCTGCGGCTGTGTCAGCCCGCCTTTCGCAGCATTTCAATGTGCGGGATATCGTCTTCCAGGTATTCATCGGAGACCGCCTCAAAACCCAGGCTGCCGTAGAAGCCCCGCAGGTGCGCCTGCGCACTGATGCGGATGCCCCGGTCCGGCCACGCCTGGCTGCAGCGGGCAATGCCCTCTTGCATCAGCGCCCGGCCTGTGCCGTTGCCGCGCGCCTCCTTGGCGATGACCACGCGGCCAATGGAGGGCTCGGGGTAGTTCACGCCCGGGTCCACCACGCGCAGACAGGCTTGCAGCGCACCCGCCTCGTCGTAGCCCAGCAGGTGGTAGGACTTTTTGTCCGCTTCGTCCGGGTCCTGGTAGGGGCCCTGCTCCAGGATGAACACCTTGCAGCGCAGGGCCAGGGCGTCATGCAGCGCATGCACGCCCAGGCCATCGAAGCGGGCCCAGGTCCACTTCAGCATCATCAGATCAGCTTGACCAGTTGCTTGCCAAAGTTCTTGCCCTTGAGCAGGCCCAGGAAGGCCTCGGGCGCGGCGGCAATGCCTTGGGCAATGGTTTCGCGCGGGCGCAGCTTGCCGGTGCCGACCAGCGTGCCCAGCTCCTTGAGGGCATCAGGCCAGACTTCCATGTGCTCGCTGACGATGAAACCTTCGACCTTCATGCGGTTGATGAGCATGAGCGCGGGGTTGGCCATGGGCAGCGGTGCGCCGTCGTAGCCGGCGATCATGCCGCACAGGGCGATGCGGCTGAAGGCGTTCATGCGCAGCATGACGGCGTCCATGATCCAGCCGCCCACGTTCTCGAAGTAGCCGTCGATACCGTTGGGGCAGGCTTCTTTCAGCGCCTTGGACATGGCGCGCACGTCGCTGTGTTCCTTGTAGTCGATGCAGGCGTCAAAGCCCAGCTCTTCCACCGCGTACTTGCACTTGTCGGCACCACCTGCAATGCCCACCGCGCGGCAGCCGCGGGCCTTGGCCAATGCGGCAAAGGCGCTGCCCACGGCGCCCGTAGCGGCACTCACCACCACGGTGTCGCCTTCCTTGGGCGCAATGATCTTGACCAGGCCGTACCAGGCCGTCACGCCGGGCATGCCCACCGCGCCCAGGTAGTGCGACAGCGGCACATGGGTGGTGTCCACCTTGCGCAGCGCGCCTGGCTGGTCGGCATTGACCACGCTGTATTCCTGCCAGCCGCCCATGCCCACCACCTTGTCGCCCACGGCGTACTTGGGGTGCTTACTCTCGGCCACCTCGCCCACGGTGCCGCCGATCATCACTTCGCCCAGCGCCTGCGATGCGGCGTAGCTCTTGCTCTCGTTCATACGGCCGCGCATGTAGGGGTCCAGGCTCAGGTAGTGGTGGCGCACCAGCACCTGGCCGTCCTGCAGCGGGGGCGTGTCGGTGGCGACCAGCTTGAAGTTGCTGGCCACCGCTTCGCCCTGGGGGCGGTTGTCGAGAACGATTTGTTGGTTGCGTGGCATGGAAAGCTCCTTCAGAAAATTCAATACTATGTTTTTGATAGCTGCCAGCGCATTTATTCATTGCGCTTGCAGGCAAAAAGGCTTCAAAACCTGCTGACGACCTCGCCCACCCACTCAGTCGGTGGAGATGACCTTGAGGTCATTCACATTGCGCCCGTCCACCGGCAGGCGCTTGACGTACTTGAACGTGCCGGTGGCATGGCAGCACACCTTGCCCTGGGCGTCGTACACCGTGCCCTCAGTGAACGCCATGGTGGCCGTGCGGTGAATCAGCCGCCCCTTGGCCACCAGCGGCCCGCGTGCGGGCTGCATGAAGCTGGTCTTCATTTCGATGGTGACCACACCCATGTCCGGCGTCACGCTGCGCGCGGCCGTGGCCATGGTCACGTCCAGCAGCGTCATCGACGCGCCACCGTGGGTGACGGCAAACGAGTTCAGGTGCTCAGGCTTGGCTTCGTAACGCAGCTCGGACTCGCCGTCCTCCATGCGGTGCAGCGTGAAGCCGAGGTGGCTGACAAAAGGGATTTCGACACCGAAACTGATCAAGTTTTTTTCCTTTGGAAACGTAGGTCGCAACTGGCGCGGCACAGGCGAGGGACGCAGAGCAAGGGCCGCCCCGCAGCGATTGCGTCGTCCCCTTTCCCGACCGCGCAGTGATTCGAGAGAAGGGGAAAGCGGCGCAACCGCTCAGGGGGATGCTCACCCTCCAGTAACGATACTCACCCCGCCATCCACCGCCAGCCACTGGCCGGTGATGTGCTTGCCCGCATCCGACGCATACAGCGCGCACAGGCCCTTCAGGTCTTCATCATCGCCCAGGCGGCCCAGCGGGGCGTGCGCGGCCAGCGCCTCTTCGCCCATGGCCTTGAGCGTGCCCACCGTCATCTTGCTCGGGAAGAAGCCCGGGCAGATCGCGTTGACGCGGATGTTGTACGCGCCCCATTCGGCCGCCAGCGCCCGCGTGAAGTTGATCACCGCGCCCTTGGAGGTGTTGTAAGCGATGGTGTTCATGCCCTTGGGGTTGCCGCCCAGGCCCGCGATGGACGCGACGTTGATGATGCTGCCGCTGCGGCGGCCGATCATGCTGTGCTTGGCGATGTGCTGGCTCAGGATGAAGTACCCACGCACGTTGAGGTTCATCACCTTGTCCCAGGCCTCCACAGGGTGGTCTTCAGCCGGAGAGCCCCAGGCCGCGCCTGCGTTGTTGACCAGGATGTCCACATGGCCCAGGCGCTGCAAGGTCTCGTCGGCAAGGCGGCGGATGTCCTCTTCCTTGGCGCAGTCGGCGGCAATCCAGCGCGCGTCGATGCCTGCGGCTTGCAGGTCGGCCGTGGCTTCTTCCAGGTCAGATGCCTTGCGCGAGCTGAGCACGATCTTGGCGCCCGCCTCGCCCAGCGCGTGGGCCAGTTGCAAGCCCAGGCCGCGCGAGCCGCCGGTCACCAGGGCGGTCTTGCCCGTCAGGTCAAACAGTTGTTGGATGGTGCGTGTCATGTGAATGTCTCCTTGGATTTTTGCCAGTCGATGGATGTTCTCGGACCACAGCCCGGCGCTGGAATGCGCCAGCCAGGGGGTGGAATACAGGCAGCCATTGTGCGGCGCCAGAAGGCTGCATTGTGTCGCCGCCGCGTCCGCTCCGCAGTGGGCCAGCCAGGTGGCTGCCGCGGTGCCGCAGCGTCAGCCCTGGGGGTCGGGCTTGAGCCGCGCACGCACGGCGATCAGCACCACGCCCACTGCCGCCACCACGCCCCCACCCACCATCAGTACCCAGCCGGTGGATGCGTCGGTGCGCGCAGTGGCAATGCCCAGCACCAGCGTGAGCAGGCCGCCGTAGATCAGCACCCAGATGAGCTTTTGCAAGCGCTGCAACGTGCTCGGAGCCGCCATCAGAACGCCTCTTCGGGAAAGCTGGCGCAGCTCGCGTCGCGTGTGCTGACCACTTGCAGCCAGGCGCCGATCTTGGGCAGCTCGTAATGGAAGAAGAAGCGCATGGCGCCCATGCGGCCCACGCTGGCGGGCTGCGCCAGCGCGGCATCGGCCGCCAGCGTGGCCAGTGCCACGTCCAGCCACACCCAGGCCAGCACCGTGTGGCCGAAGGCCTGCATGTACGGTACGGCGTTGGCCAGCGCATCGGCCGGTTGCCCCGTGGCCCAGGCGGCTTTGGTGGCGGTGCCCACGTCCTGCAGCGCCTTGCCCAGCGCGTTGGCGTGGGCAGCGAGTGCAGGCACCTGGATGGCGCGCTCGATGGTGGCGTTGATGCGCCCGGCCAGCAGCTGCAGGCCCCGGCCGCCTTCCATCAGCACCTTGCGGCCCAGCAGGTCCATGGCCTGGATGCCGTGGGTGCCTTCGTGGATCATGTTCAGGCGGTTGTCGCGCCAGTACTGCTCCACCGGAAAGTCGCGCGTGTAGCCGTAGCCGCCGTGGATCTGGATGGCCAGGCTGTTGGCCTCCAGGCACCATTCGCTGGGCCAGCTCTTGGCGATGGGGGTAAGCACCTCCAGCAGCAGGCGGGCTTCGTCGGCCGCAGCGGCATCGCCCGTGTGTTGCTCGTCCACCAGCCGCGCGCAGAACAGGTTGAGCGCGAGCGCGCCCTCGCCATACGACTTTTGCGCCAGCAGCATGCGTTTGACGTCCGCGTGCTCCACGATGCGCACCTGGGGCTGGGCTGCGTCCTTGACCACGGCAGCCGCGCCGTCCTTGGGGCCCTGCACGGGCCGGCCCTGGGGTCGGTTCTTGGCGTAGTCCAGGCTGGCGTAGTAGCCGGCCAGGCCCAGCATGGTGGCGGCCATGCCGATGCCAATGCGCGCCTCGTTCATCATGTGGAACATGCAGTGCAGGCCCTTGCCGGGCTGGCCGACCAGGTAACCCACCGCGCCTGCCTGGCCATCCACGGGGTACTTGCCCTCGCCAAAGTTCAGCAGCGTGTTGGTGGTGCCGCGCCAGCCCAGCTTGTGGTTCAGGCCCGCCAGCGCCACGTCGTTGCGCACGCCGGTCAACTGGCCATTGGTATCCACGAGCTTCTTGGGCACGATGAACAGCGAGATGCCCTTGGTGCCCGGCACCAGCTTGCCGTCTGGCCCCGGGATCTTGGCCAGCACCAGGTGCACGATGTTTTCGGTCAGCTCATGGTCGCCCGAGCTGATCCACATCTTGTTGCCCTTGAGGCGGTAGCGCGGGCCCAGCGGGTCGCTTTCAAAACCCTCCCCATCCGGCACGGCGCGCGTGGCGACATCCGACAAGGACGAGCCCGCCTGCGGCTCCGACAGGCACATGGTGCCCGACCAGCGGCCGTTGAATTCGTTGAGCGCAAACACCTGCTTTTGCAGGTCGGTGCCATGCACCATGAGCAGGTTGGCGTTGCCCGAGGTCAGCAGGTTGGAGCCAATGCTGATCGACGCGGCCGCAAAAAAGCTGTTGGCCGCCGCCTCCACCGTGTAGGGCAGCTGCATGCCGCCAATGTCGTAGTCCTGCGCAGCGCTCAGCAGGCCCGATTCTGCATAGGCGCGCCGTGCTTCGTAGGTGGCCTGCGGCAGCACCACACGCAGCGTGCCGTCGGGCTCGGTCTCGGTGCGGGGCTCTTCAGTGTCCACCACGCGGTTGAAGGGCGCGTACTTCTCGCGTGCGATGCGCTCGGAGGTGTCGAGCACGGCATCGAAGGTTTCGCGGGAATGGTCTGCAAAGCGCTCGCGGGCTTGCAGCTTCTCGGCGTCCAGCCACTGGTAGAGCAGGAAATCGACGGTGGGACGTAGGCTCATGGCATTTCAGGATTAAAACGGCCGCAGGCGCAGATAAATCATGCGCCCGCAGCTATCAAATAAGGAGTAAACGGCCCAGGAGTGAGGAGAAACATGCTCCCATCCCTTGCCACCATCAGGCGCCCGCAGGGGCCGGCGCTGCGCCATCGCGCGGTGGCAGTGCGGCAATGGTGCCTTGCGCCACGGCGCACAGCTTTTCGGTGCCCGCCTGCACCACAAACACATCGCAGCGGCACACGGCCTGCGCGCGGCCATGGTGCACCGCCTGCGCACGGGCGATGAGCAGTTCGCCCACCGCAGGCCGCAGGTAGTTGATCTTGAACTCGGACGTCACCACGGGCACCCGCATGGCGGTGCCCCCGGCGTACGTGAGGGCGTTGTCGGCCACATAACTCAGCACGCCCCCGTGCACAAAACCATGCTGTTGCAGCAGCTGGGGCGTGACGGGCAGGTGCAGCTCGCACTGCCCGGGCGACAAGGCATGCAGCCGCGCCCCCACCAGGATGCTGAACGGCTGCGATGCCAGTACCTCACGCCCCATGGCCAGGAAGACCTCGGGCGACACCACGACATCGGGGATGCCGGTGCGCGGTGGCGAGGAGGCCTGCCCGGACATGGTTTACAGCACCTCGAAAATGCCCGCAGCGCCCATGCCGCCGCCGATGCACATCGTCACGCACACTTTCTTGGCGCCACGGCGCTTGCCTTCGATGAGGGCGTGGCCTGTGAGGCGCTGGCCCGACACACCGTAGGGGTGGCCCAGGGCGATGGCGCCGCCGTTCACGTTCAGACGGTCCGCCGGGATGCCCAGCTTGTCGCGGCAGTACAGCACCTGCACGGCGAAGGCTTCGTTCAGCTCCCACAGGTCAATGTCCTGCACCGTGAGGCCCAGCTTCTTCAGCACCTTGGGCACGGCAAACACAGGGCCGATGCCCATTTCGTCAGGCTCGCAACCGGCCACCGCAAAGCCGAGGAACCGGCCCAAGGGCTTGAGGCCCTTCTTGCTGGCGTACTCTTCGCTGGTGATCACGCAGGCACCGGCGCCGTCAGAGAATTGGCTGGCATTGCCGGCCGAGATCAGGCCACCGGGCAGTGCCGACCGCAGGCCACTGATGGCCTCCACCGTCGTGCCTTCGCGTGTGCCTTCGTCCTTGCTCACCGTCACTTGCTTGGTGATCAGGCCCAGCGTCTTGTCAGCCACACCGGCCGTCACGGTGATGGGGGCGATTTCTGCATCAAACAAGCCGTTGGCCTGAGCGGCGCAGGCCTTTTGCTGGCTGCCTGCACCGTACTCGTCCATGGCTTCGCGGCCGATGTTGTAGCGCTTGGCCACCTGCTCGGCGGTCTGCAGCATGCTCCAGTAGATCTCGGGCTTTTGCTTGGCCAGAGCCAGGTCCTGGATCATGTGCAGGTTCATCTCCTGCTGCACGCAGGAGATGCTTTCAACACCACCGGCCACGAACACATCGGCTTCGCCTGCGATGATGCGCTGGGCGGCCATGGCAATGGTCTGCAGGCCCGAAGAGCAAAAGCGGTTGACCGTGACGCCGGAAGCGGTGATGGGCAGACCGGCCTTCAAGGCGATCTGGCGCGCGATGTTGCTGCCGGTGGCGCCTTCAGGCGTGGCGCAACCCATGATGACGTCGTCCACGTCAGCGCCATCAATGCCGGCGCGCAACACGGCGTGCTGCACGGCATGGCCGCCCAGGGTGGCGCCATGCGTCATGTTGAACGAACCCTTCCAGCTCTTGGCGAGCGGCGTGCGGGCGGTGGAAACAATCACTGCGGAGGTCATGTGAATTCCTTTGATTCTGTAGATGGGTGCACGCGGCTATTTACTGGAAGGCCTTGCCTTCGGCGGCCAGCTTGGCCAGCAGCGGAGCGGGCTTCCAGAACGCTGCGTCATCCAGCGGGTTCTTGGCAAAACGGTCCATGGCCTGCACCACGTTGAACAGACCCACTTCGCTGGCGTAGTGCATGGGGCCGCCACGGTGGATGGGGAAGCCGTAGCCGGTCAGGTACACCATGTCGATGTCGCCGGACTTGCTGGCAATGCCGTCTTCCAGGATGTGCGCGCCTTCGTTGACCAGTGCGAACACCAGGCGCTGCACGATTTCTTCGTCCGAAATCTTGCGCGGCGTGATGCCCAGCTCCTTGCGGTGGTCTTCGATCATCTTGTTGACCAGGTCGCTCGGGATCGCGTCGCGCTTGCCGGCCTGGTAGTCGTACCAGCCTGCGCCGGTCTTCTGGCCGAAGCGGCCCAGTTCACACAGCTTGTCGGCCGTGCGGCTGTACTTCATGTCGGCGCGCTCGACGGAGCGGCGCTTGCGGATGGCCCAGCCAATGTCGTTACCCGCCAAGTCGCCCATGCGGAACGGGCCCATGGCAAAGCCAAACTTTTCGATGGCCTTGTCCACCTGCTGGGGAGTGCAGCCTTCGTCCAGCAGGAAGCCAGCCTGGCGGCTGTACTGCTCGATCATGCGGTTGCCGATGAAACCATCGCACACGCCCGAGACCACGGAAGTCTTCTTGATCTTCTTGCCGATGGCCATCACGGTGGCCAGCACATCCTTGGCGGTCTCCTTGCCACGCACCACTTCCAGCAGCTTCATCACGTTGGCAGGGCTGAAGAAGTGCATGCCCACCACGTCCTGCGGACGCTTGGTAAACGCTGCGATCTTGTCCACGTCAAGCGTGGAGGTGTTGGAGGCCAGGATGGCGCCGGGCTTGGCCACAGCGTCGAGTTGCTTGAACACAGCTTCCTTGACGCCCATCTCCTCGAACACGGCTTCGATGATGAGGTCGCAGTCCTTGAAGTCGTCGTAGCTCAGCGTGGTGCTCAGCAGGGCCATGCGCTGCTCGTACTTGTCCTGCTTAAGCTTGCCCTTCTTGACCTGGGCTTCGTAGTTCTTCTTGATCGTGGCCACGCCACGGTCCAGGGCTTCCTGCTTCATCTCCAGGATCTTGACGGGGATGCCCGCGTTCAGGAAGTTCATGGAAATGCCGCCACCCATGGTGCCCGCGCCAATCACGCCCACCAGCTTGATGTCGCGCTTGGGGGTGTCGGAGGCCACATCAGGGATCTTGCTCGCCGCACGCTCAGCCATGAACAAATGGCGCAGTGCACGCGACTCGGGCGTCCACATCAGGTTGATGAAGATCTCGCGCTCGACCAGCATGCCTTCGGCGAACTTCTTCTTGGTGGCGGCTTCAACAGCGTCCACGCACTTGGCGGGTGCGGGGAAGTTCTTGGCCATGCCCTTGACCATGTTGCGCGCGAACTGGAAGTACGCATCGCCTTCGGGGTGCTTGCAGGGGAAATTGCGCACCAGGGGCAGCGGGCGGGCATCGGCCACGCTTTGCGCGAATGCCAGGGCTTCTGCCGCCAGCGACTCGGCCGACGCGGCCATCTTGTCAAACAGCTTCTGGCCGGGCACGGCGCCAATCATTTCACTCTTGACGGGCTCGCCGCTCACGATGAGGTTGAGCGCCGCTTCAACACCAATCACGCGTGGCAGGCGCTGCGTACCGCCTGCGCCGGGGATCAGGCCCAGCTTGACTTCTGGCAGTGCAATCGAGCAGCCAGGCGCCGCAATGCGGTAGTGGCAACCCAGGGCCAGCTCCAGCCCGCCGCCCATGGCCACGCTGTGCATGGCAGCCACGACGGGCTTGGCCGAGTTTTCAATGGCGGCAATCACCGACAGCAGGTTGGGTTCTTGCAGGGACTTGTCGGTGCCGAACTCCTTGATGTCGGCGCCGCCAGAGAACGCACCACCGGCACCGGTGATCACGATGGACGTGACCGCTGCATCGGCATTGGCACGGCCAAGGCCGTCCACGATGCCCTGGCGGGTCGCCAGACCGAGTCCGTTGACGGGAGGGTTGGCCATGGTGATCACGGCAACGGAGCCGTGGACTTTGTATTCAGCGGTCATGGTGCTGTTGTTCCTTGGAAAGTGAAAAAGAACGATCGTGCGTTTTTATTGTAGAGACTTCAAACCCATTTGGCGTGTCAATTTGTCCCGGGCGGGACAAGGGGGTTTCAGACATTCCCTGAAGAGCACACTCCGACAGGCAAAAAAAAGAGGCACCACCGAAGACAGGGCACCTCTGCAGATCGACATGGGAGCAGCTTCTCAGGCTTCACCATGACCTCAGTCGGTGAAACTGGCGCGTCGCAGGCCAGCGCCCCCGCGCAAGGGCCGCCCCGCCGCGCTGGGGGCGTCCCCCCAATGGGGGGAAGGCGCCGCCAGGCGACTCAGGGGGCTTCACACCTCAAGCCATTCCTTGCGGATGTAGTTGTCGGCCCGCAGGCTGTCCGGTGTGCCCTGGAACACGATCGAGCCATGCCCCATGACCAGCGCGCGGTCCGAGATCTTCATGGCAATGGTCAGCTTCTGCTCGATCAACAGCACCGAGATGCCGCGCGACTTGATGGTCTGCAGGTACTGCCCCACCAGCTCGACGATCTTGGGTGCCAGACCCTCGGTGGGCTCGTCGATGATGACGAGGTCCGGGTCACCCATGAGCGTGCGGCACAGGGTCAACATCTGCTGCTCGCCGCCCGACATCACGCCCGCCTCGGTGTGCTGGCGCTCCTTGAGTCGGGGGAACATCTCGTACATATCGTCAAACGACCAGCGGCTGTTCTTGCCACTGCCCTTTTGGCCGAGCATCAGGTTCTGGTGCACGGTGAGGTTGGGGAACACATCGCGGCTTTCGGGCACATAACCCACCCCCAGGTGGGCGATCTCGTAGGCCTTCCTGCCATTGAGGTCCTGCCCCTTCCAGTTGAGTGTGCCCTCCCAGTCCACCAGACCCATGATGGCCTTGGCGGTGGTGGAGCGGCCCGAACCGTTGCGCCCCAGCAGGGCCACGATTTCACCGGGTTGCACATCAAAGGTCACGCCATGCAGCACATGGCTCTTGCCGTAATAGGCGTGGAGATTTTCGATTTTCAGCATGTCAGTGTCCCGCCCCTTGCTCGTCCGCAACGACCGAGCCCAGATAGGCCTCTTGCACGCGCTGGTTGGCGCGCACCTTGTCAGGCGTGTCAAAGGCAATCACCTCGCCATACACCACCACAGCGATCTTGTCGGCCAGGCCGAACACCACGCCCATGTCGTGCTCCACCGTCAACAGCGTGCGGCCTTCGGTCACTTCCTTGATGAGGTGGATGAAGCGTGAGGTCTCGGTCTTGCTCATGCCGGCCGTCGGTTCGTCCAGCAGGATCACATTGGCACCGCCCGCGATGGTGATGCCAATCTCCAGCGCGCGCTGCTCAGCGTAGGTCAGGTTCATCGCCAGCGTGTCGCGCTTCTTGTCGAGCTTGATCATCTCCATGAGCTGCTTGGCGCGCTCGTTGGCATCGTGCAGGTTCGACAGGAAGCGCAGGAACGTGTACTTGTAGCCCATGCTCCACAGCACGCCGCACCGCAGGTTTTCGAACACCGACAGCTTGGGAAAGATGTTGGTGATCTGGAAGCTGCGCGAGAGCCCGCGCCGGTTGATCTCGTACGGTGCCATGCCGTTGATGCGCTGGCCATTCAGGATCACATCGCCGCTGGTGGGCGCAAAGCGCCCGCTGATCAGATTGAACAGCGTGGACTTGCCCGCGCCGTTGGGGCCGATGATGGCCACGCGCTCACCGGGCGCGACGGCCAAGTTGGCGCCGCGGATGATCTCGGTCTTGCCAAAACTCTTGCGCAGGTCGCGCAGTTCGAGCGCATAGGTTGCGTTGTCAGCCGCCATGGTTACAAAGCCTCCCCGCGCTTGATTTCATGTTCTATTTCTTCCTGGATCCTGCTCCACTGGCGCACAAATTGGCGGCGGCAGAGTTCAAACAGGGCAAAGCCCGTCACCATCACAAACACCGCGCCAAACCAGCTGGTAAAGCCCTTGGCGTTGAGCGTGGCGCCGAGGAAGGTCAACTCTGGCCCCAGTGCGGCATTGAGCTGCAGGTGGTAGGTCATCTCGATCATGCAGGCCGCGCCCATCACACCCACCAGGGCAGTACCGCCCAGCGCAAGGTAAGAGGTCCACAGCTGGCGGAGCTTGCCGAACTTGGCCAGGCGCAGGTTCATCATGATCAGGCTGGCCACGCCACCGGGCGCATACATCACCATGAACAGGAACACCAGGCCCAGATACAGCAGCCAGGCCTTGGACAGCTCGGACAGCAGCACCGACGCCAGCACCAGCAGCACGGCACCAATGATGGGGCCGAAGAAGAAGGTGGCACCGCCCAGGAAGGTGAACAGCAGGTAGCCACCCGAACGCACCACGTTCAGGCTGTCAGCACCCGTCACGATCTCGAAGTTGATGGTGGCCAGACCACCACCAATGCCGGCAAAGAAGCCCGCAATGATGAAGGCGAAGTAGCGCACCCGCTGCGTGTTGTAGCCAATGAACTCCACACGCTCGGGGTTGTCGCGCACTGCGTTCAGGATGCGGCCCAGCGGTGTGCCGGTGAAGGCAAACATCGCCGCAGTGCACACGAAGCAGTACACGGCGATCAGGTAGTACACCTGAATGGCAGGACCGAAGGTGATGCCGAAGAACGACTGGCCATACACGCGGTCGGTGGTGATGCCGCCTTCGCCCCCGAAGAACTCGGGGAACATCAGCGCCATCGAAGCCACCAGCTCGCCAATGCCCAGCGTGATCATGGCGAACGTGGTGCCCGACTTCTTGGTCGTGACAAAGCCCAGCAAGATGGCAAAGAAGGCCCCGGCCAGCCCGCCCACGATGGGGATCAGCACTAGCGGAATGCTGAAGCTGCCTTTGCTTGCCATGTTCATGGCGTGGATGGCTATGAACGAACCCAAACCGGTGTACACGGCATGGCCGAAGCTCAGCATGCCGCCCTGCCCCAACAACATGTTGTAGGACAGGCAGATGATGATGAGGTAGCCGATCTGCGAGAGCATGGTCAGCGCCAGGCTGCTGCGAAACAGCATGGGCGCCACGATCAGTGCTGCGGCAAACAGCGTCCAGATCACAAAGCGCCCGACGTTCCAGGGCTTGAACCGGTAGTGCGACGTGGCACTGGAGACAGGATGAGTGGTTGAATTCATGGCATCAGTCCTCCCGCGTGCCCAGAAGGCCCTTGGGGCGGAAGATCAGGATCAGCACGAGGAACAGGTACGGCAGGATGGGCGCCACCTGGGAAATCGTGAGCTTGAGCAAGGGATAGCCAAAGGTCTGGTCGGTCACCGCCACACCCACGGCCTTGAAGACGTGGATCAGCGAGTAGTCCAGCGCCACGGCAAAGGTCTGTACCACGCCAATCAACAGCGAAGCGATGAAAGCACCGGCGAGCGAGCCCATGCCGCCCACCACCACCACCACGAAGATGATGGAGCCTACAGACGCCGCCATCGCAGGCTCGGTCACATAGGTGTTGCCACCGATCACGCCCGCCAGGCCCGCCAGCGCGGCACCGCCACCAAACACCAGCATGAAGACACGCGGCACGTTGTGGCCCAGCGCTTCCACCATTTCGGGGTACTTGAGAGCCGCCTGGATCACCAGCCCGATGCGGGTGCGTGTGAGCAGCAGCCACACCGACAGCAGCATCAGCAGCGCCACCAGCATCACAAACGAACGCGACTTGGGAAACTGCGTGCCGTACAGCGAGAACAGCGGGCCCTGCAATTGCTCTGGCAGGCCGTAAGGCACCGTGGAGCGACCCCAGACCAGCTGCACGACCTCCAGAATCAGGTACGACAGCCCGAACGTGACCAGCAGCTCGGGCACATGGCCAAACTTGTGCACCCGGCGCAGGGCGTAGCGCTCGAACGCAGCCCCCAGCACAAACACCACAAGCGGTGCCAGCACCAGCGCAGGCCAAAAGCCCACCACCCCGGAGATGGTGAACGCGAAATAGGCACCCAGCATGTAGAAGCTGGTGTGTGCGAAGTTGAGCACGCCCATCATGCTGAAGATCAGCGTGAGGCCGGAACTCAGCATGAACAGCAGGAGCCCGTAGCTCACGCCGTTCAGCAAAGAGATCACGAAAAACTCAGGATTCATTGGAATTTTTCATCACGGAGGGAAAAAAAAGGCCCGAGTACGTCGGGCCTCGAAGTTCTGGCGCCGAAACGCCAGCGCCGGATTTAGGGGCGCTTCATCTGGCACGACGTGGGCGTGCTGGCCACGTAGGGTTCGTAGTACTTCAGTGGCACGAAGGTGTAGCCGGTGTTTTCCGAGTCGATGGGGTACTTGCCGCCGGCCTTTTCCCACTTGGAAATGAACAGGCCCTGTTGCAGCTGGTGGTCGGTCTTGCGCATTTCGACTTCACCGTTGAAGCTCTTGAACTTCATGCCTTCAAACGCTGCAGCCACCTTGACGGGGTCGGTGGACTTGGCCTTCACGAAACCTTCGGACAGCATGGTGAAGGCGTGGTACACGGCACCGGTGTACATGTCGTCGTTGAACTTCTTCTTGTAGTCCACAACGATCTGGTTCAGCGGGCCAGGCAGGTTCATGTGGGCGTAAGCCACCATGTACACGCGGCCTGCAGCGGCAGAGCCCATGGCAGTGGGGCTGCCGGTGACAGAGCCGTAGTAGGTGTAGAAGTTGACGTTGTTCAGGCCCGCGTCGTTGGCGGCCTTGATCAGCAGTGCCAGGTCAGAACCCCAGTTGCCGGTGATCACGCTGTCAGCGCCCGACGCCTTGATCTTGGCGATGTAGGGCGAGAAGTCGCGCACCTGGGCCAGGGGGTGCAGGTCGTCACCCACAAACTGCACGTCGGGGCGCTTACGCTGCATCATCTCCTTGGCAAACTTGGAGACCTGGTGGCCGTGGGAGTAGTTCTGGTTGATCAGGTAGACCTTCTTGACCTCTGGCAGGTCCTTCATGTAGGTCGTCAGCGCTTCCATCTTCATGGAGGTGTCTGCATCCAGACGGAAGTGCCAGTAGCTGCACTTGCTGTTGGTGAGGTCTGGGTCCACGGCAGCGTAGTTCAGGAACAGGACTTCCTTGCCGGGATTGCGTGCGTTGTGCTTTTCGAGCGCGTCCATGATGGCCAGTGCGGGGCCAGAGCCGTTGCCCTGCACCACGTAGCGCGCACCCTGGTCCATGGCCGAGCGCAGGGCGCTGGTGGTTTCCTGCGGGCTGAGTTTGTTGTCGATGCCGATGATTTCAAATTTGACGCCGGCAGGGTTCTTCTTGTTGAACTCTTCAGCGATGAACTGGAAGCTCTTGAGCTGGTTCGTTCCCACGGCCGCCATCAGGCCAGACAGGGGGTCGAGCCAGGCGATTTTGACCGTCTCGCCCTTTTGAGCGAAGGCCCCGCCAGCGCTTGCCAAGATTACCGAGGCTGCTACAGCCTTAATAGCGAACTTCATGCTTTTGTCTCCTTGTAAATCGACACAACGCAGCGTACCGCGTTGCAACAAAGCGATGCTCAGGGATTGCCCCTACCAGCGTCGCACACGTGACTGGCGCTGCGCTCCCCCGAGCGCGCACCAGCCTGGGGCAGTGCAAAAAATGGCGCTCGCGAGCGATGCGCGCACATGCATTGCCCCACCCTGATCACAGGCCGGGAAGCTTGTAATCCTTGAGCTGCTCACGCAGCTTGGTCTTGAGCATCTTGCCGGTGGCACCGAGCGGAATGGCATCGACAAACACCACGTCGTCAGGGATCTGCCACTTGGCCGTCTTGCCTTCGTAGAAGGCCAGCAGCGCTTCGCGCGTCACCTCTGCGCCAGGCCGCTTGACCACGGCCACAATGGGGCGCTCGTCCCACTTGGGATGAGGCATACCCACACACGCTGCCATGGCAATGGCGGGATGGGCCATCGCAATGTTCTCGATGTCGATGGAGCTGATCCATTCGCCACCGGACTTGATCACGTCCTTGCTGCGGTCGGTGATCTGCATGAAGCCGTCGGCGTCGATGGTGGCCACGTCACCCGTGGGGAACCAGCCCCTGCCCTGCGCGTCGCGCACCAGCGGGTCACCGCCCTCGCCCTTGAAGTAGCTGCCCACGATCCAGGGGCCCTTGACCAGCAGGTCGCCATAGGTCTTGCCGTCCCAGGGCAGCTCGTTGCCGTCGCCACCCACGATCTTCATGTCCACACCATAGATCGCACGGCCCTGCTTTTGCAGGATCTTCATCTGCTCGTCCTTGGACATGGCGAGGTGTTTGTTCTTGAGCGTGCACAGCGTGCCCAGCGGGCTCATCTCGGTCATGCCCCAGGCGTGCAACACCTCCACGCCGTAGTCCTCCTTGAACGCGTGGATCATGGCGGGCGGACAGGCCGAGCCACCGATGACCGTGCGGCGCAGGGTGGAGAACTTGAGGCCTGCAGGCTTCATGTGGCCCAACATCATCTGCCACACGGTGGGCACGCCTGCGGCATAGCTCACCTTCTCCGCTTCGATGAGTTCGTAGATGGACTTGCCGTCCATCGCCGGGCCGGGGAACACCAGCTTGCAGCCTGTGAGTGCAGCCGAGTACGGAATGCCCCAGGCGTTGACGTGGAACATGGGCACCACCGGCAGCACCGAGTCGCGGGCCGAGAGGCACATCACATCGGGCAGCGCTGCAGCATAAGCGTGCAGCGTGGTGGAACGGTGGCTGTACAGCGCGGCCTTGGGGTTGCCCGTGGTGCCGCTGGTGTAGCACATGCTCGATGCAGAGTTCTCATCGAACTCAGGCCACGCGTAGTCCGAAGACTGCGCACCAATCCAGGCTTCGTAGCTGGTCAGGCCGGGGATGCCAGTGTCGGCCGGCAGCTTGTCGGCATCGCACAGGGCGACCCATTTCTTGACGGTGGGGCATTTGGCGTGCACCGCCTGCACCAGGGGCAGGAAGGTGGTGTCAAAGCACATCACCTGGTCTTCTGCGTGGTTGATGATCCAGGCGATCTGGTCGGGGTGCAGGCGTGGATTGACGGTGTGCAGCACACGGCCCGATCCGCTCACACCGAAATACATCTCCATGTGGCGATAGCCGTTCCAGGCCAGCGTGGCCACCCGGTCGCTGAACTGGAGCTTCAGGTCATCCAGCGCGTTGGCCAGGCGGCGGGCACGTGCGGCGAGGTCGCGGTACGTGTAGCGATGGATGTCCCCCTCCACCCGTCGGGACACGATTTCGGCGTCGCCGTGGTGGCGCTCTGCGAATTCGATCAGCGACGAAATCAGCAACGGTTGACTCTGCATCAAGCCCAGCATGAATACTCCTTGGATGTTGTAGTGAATGGAACGGTCATCGTAGCGCGCGTATCGGCGTCCGGGTGTCGCCCGCGTCGTGCCCCCGCACGCCGCTGGGATGAACCCGCACACGCCGCACCACCACACTGGCATGGCATCGGCGGCGACATGGTTGCGCTATCGCTGGCCTCCGTGAACCGCAGCGGAGTGTGCGCCCGGCGGGCATGGCTGCCAACACTTGTCGTCCCACTGACAAAGGGCAAGGGAATACCCTGAACCGCCGGCACCGCTGCAGCGACAATCGGGCCCATGCTTTGCGCTACCCCTTCTGCCCAACGATTCATTGCCGCCCAGCCCTGGTTCGCGGGCCTGCCTGCTGCCATGCAGGAGCGGCTGCGCGAAGAGGTGTTTGCCGAGCAGGCCGACAAGGGCGCGGTGATGATGCCCGCCGGCAGCGCCGTGCGGGGCTGGCATGCCGTGCTGTCGGGCCTGGTGATGCTGCAGAGCCCCACCAGCAAGGGCCGGTCGTCAGCCTTCATCGGCGTGCCTGACGGTGAATGGTTTGGCGAGGGCTCGGCCATGAAGCCCGAGCCCCGCCGGTACCACGTGGTGGCACTGCGCCCCACCACCCTGCTGTGCCTGCCCCTGCCGCTGTTTGCCACGCTGCGCGATACCAGCCTGGCGTTCAACCAGTTCCTGGTGCTGCATCTGAACATGCGCCTGGGCCAGGCCATGACGATCATCGAAGCCGGTCGCACCCAGTCCACCGAGCACCGCGTGGCGCTGTACCTCAGCCGCCTGTTCTGGCGCAGCACCCGGCGGCTCAACCTCACGCAGGAAGAGCTGGGCCAGCTCGTGGGCCTGTCGCGGCAGACCGTGAACAAGGTGCTGCAGTCGCTGGAGGGCATGGGCATTGTGTCGCTGGACTTCGGGCGCGTGGCCATCGTGGACGACGAGGCGCTGAACGCATACCTCGCCGCCACGGCCGCGCACTGACCCCCCGCATTCGGCCGAGGTCTGTTCGACATCTGCAGCACGAGGGTCATTGCACGCTCAGGCGTACCGCCTTCTGGTCTGCATCAAAGATGAACTTGCGGGGCCACGGCTGCCAGGTCTGGCCCAGCGTGGCGTTGTTGGGATCGCCGGTGTGCACAAAGGCGCGCAGGCTGTCCATCATGGCCCGCGACAGGGCCACGCGCCCCGGCTGGTTGGCAGCGCTGTTGGTCGCCTTCGCAAACACCGAGGGACCGAAGTTGCCAAACACAAAGGGCAGGTCGAACGCATGGGCCGCGCCATACACATCGTTCCACGGTGCGGGCTGCTGAGCCCAGTTGAACTGGTAGTTCCACACATTGCTCTGCTGGCTGCGCAGTGCGTTCAGCAGGTTGTCGCGGCTGGCGCCAATGAACACATTGCCCAGCAGCTGGGTGCGTGCGTTGTAGCCCGTGCCCGGGGCTGTCACCGGCAGGTAGGACGCATCCAGAATGTCCGCCGCAGTGAGGGTGGTGGGGACATCAGGGTCAAAGCGCTGCATCATCGCAAAGCGCTCGGCATCGCCGATCTTCATGCCGGGCTTGCCGCCCAGCAGCACCAGGAACGGGGCAAACAGCTTGCCCTCCTCGGCCGTGTAGCCGGACAACACAGGCACCTTCTGATAGCGGCCCGCAGAAATCTCCGTGATCGGATCGGCCGGAACCACCACACCGTCCGGGATCGGGCCAGAACCAGTCAGCCCCTTTGCCAGCACCGTCTGCAAAACGACCCGCGCATCCTTGCCACGCAGGTAACTGGCCACCTGCGCCGGGGGCCAGCTGGCCACCAGGGCCTGGGCTTCGGGCAGGCCAGGTGCCAGGCCATCGGCCACGGCCAGATGCGCCAGCAACTGGCTGGCCTGTGTGGCGTAGCGGGAGACCGGGTTGAGTGTGGGGATGGACCCGGCGGGCAGGTTCGACGCCAAGGAGATCCCGCCGCTGATCGGTACCAATTTGTGGAAGAGCCCGGCGGCCTGCGGTGCGGCCAGCAGCGCCAAGGCATTGATGGCCCCCGCCGACTGCCCCATCAACGTGACGTTGCCCGCATTGCCGCCAAACCGGGCGATGTTGCCCTGGACAAACCGCAGCGCCTGCACGACGTCCAGCAGCGCGTAGTTGCCGGTATAGGTGCTGCTGCCTCCGCTGCTTCCATTGCCGTTGTTGCCGGCATGCAGGGCGGGCAACTGCAGATACCCCAGCACATCCAGCCGGTAGTTGGCTGTGACCACGATGGCATTGGCCGACTTGGCCAGCGCGGCGCCGTCGTACACCGGGTCGGCGGTGTAGCCCGAGATGGCACTACCACCGTGGATAAAGACCAGCACTGGCAGGTTATCCTGCGCGGTGGCCGGACGCCAGATGTTGAGGGTCAGGCAGTCTTCGCTGCCCAGTGGGGTGTTGAGCGTCTGGCCAATCGTGTCGTCAAAGCGGTTGTTGGCGCCCGGGCCGTAAATGCGGCCCATCTGCAGGCACGCATTGCCAAACCGGGTGGCGCTGCGCTCGCCCGTCCAGGCGGTGGGCTCCGCGGGCGGCTGCCAGCGCAGGGCCCCTACAGGGGGTTGTGCGTAGGGAACGCCCTTCCAGGCATAAGTGCCGCTGGTGGCGCTGTCATCCGTGCCGCGCACCATGCCATAGCGGGTTTCGCGCAGTTCGGGCGGCGTACCGCCAGAACCACCACACGCCGTGGTCATCACAGCGGCGAGACAGGCTGCGCCCCAGCGCAGGCTCTTTGCAAAATAGGCCATGTTGTTTGTCTCCTTCGGGGTTTTCAGGAATGGGGCGGGCCTGCAGAACGCATCACACTCGCGCCTGGAACCGACCTCGGCGCCGATTGTGGAAACGCCCGGCCCACAACCCACTATCGCAACCACACCAAAACAGTGACTTCAGAACACCACCCGCGCGTAAACCCTGAGACAGGGGCCTGCCCATGAACCCACTGCCGCAGCGCACCAGCTCTGCCGCCTGGGTGCGCGGCATTGCGGAGCTGTTTGCAGCCGAAGGACTGCCGGTGCAAGCCCTGTGCGCGCAGGCCGACATCGACCTGGAGAGCCTGCAGCACCCCCACACCCGCGTGGATGTGGACCGCGTCAGCCGCTTGTGGGAGGCCGCAGCCCAGCACTACGACCGCCCGGGGCTGGGCCTGGACCGCCAGCTGGCCGCGCGCTACGGCAAGCTGGATCTGGTCGGCCACGCACTGGCCTCGGGGCCCAACCTTCTCGAAGGCTTCAGGCACCTGGACCGGCACATGGCGCTGATCTCGGACGCCACCACGTTCTCGATGGAGCGAGACCCACGCGGTTACTGGATGGTGCTCAACCACATCGGCGCCTCGCGCCCCATACCGCGACAGCGGGTGGAGTTTGCGGTGCTGACCCTGCTGACGCTGTGCGATTGGCTCACCCGGCGCGACCTCACGCCCCTGGCCGTGGAGCTGGTCACCCCAGCGCCGGCCGACGACACGCGGCATCGCGCGGCATTCGGCGTGCCACCGCGCTTTGGCCAGCCAGTGAACCGCTTTCTGATGGCCGAAGCCGACCTGCTGCAACCCATTCCCACCCACAACCCCAGCCTGTGGGCGCTGCACGAACAACTGGTGGAGGCCGAGCTGGGACAACTGGGCCCGTTGGGCCAATCGCTGGTCAGCGCCAAGGTGCGCACCGAAATATCGCGCATGCTGCACCTCGGCGAACCCCGCCGCGAGGACGTGGCTGCGCGCCTGCACCTCACCGATCGCACTTTGCAGCGCCGGCTGCAGGCAGAGTCGGTGAGTTTTCAGCAACTGCTGGACGACACCCGCAGCGAGCTGGCACGCCAATACCTGGCCGACCCGCGCCGCAGCCTGGCCGAGGTGGCGGACCAGCTGGGCTTCAGCGACCAGAGCAACCTGTTTCGGGCCTGCAAGCGCTGGTTTGGCATGCCCCCAGGCCAATACCGCCAGCAGCTGCTGCAGCCTGCGTCAGGCCCGGCCTGCCTGACGGCGGCAGCGTTGTTGTAGCGGTCGCGGTGCAGGCTATCCCCGCCCTGCCATGGCCCTGTGGGCGCCGGGGCATCCGGCCTGCGAGACAATCCAGCCCATGACCCTGACTGCCGACAGCGACGCCCACACCGACCTCGGCCTCGCCTGGGACCACCGCTTTGCCGCGCTGGGCACCGACTTTTTCACCGAACTGCGCCCCACCCCTCTGCCCACGCCCCATTGGGTAGGCACCAGCCCCGCCGTAGCGCAACTGCTAGGGCTGGATGAAGCCGCCTTGCGCAGCGATGAGGCCCTGCAGGCCTTCACCGGCAACCGCCTGCTGGCAGGCTCGCGCCCCCTGGCCAGCGTGTACAGCGGACACCAGTTTGGCGTCTGGGCCGGTCAGCTGGGCGATGGGCGCGCCATCATGCTCGGGGAGACGGCTACGGGGTGGGAAGTCCAGCTCAAGGGTGCAGGCCGCACGCCCTACTCTCGCATGGGCGATGGCCGTGCGGTGTTGCGCTCCAGCATCCGCGAGTTTTTGTGCAGCGAAGCCATGCACGGACTGGGTGTGCCGACATCGCGCGCGCTGTGCATCACCGGCTCGCCCGCGCACGTCCGCCGCGAAGAAATCGAGACCGCTGCCGTCGTCACCCGCGTGGCACGCAGCTTTGTGCGTTTTGGTCATTTCGAGCACTTTGCTGCCAACGGCCAGGAGGCCGCGCTGCAAACGCTGGCCGACTACGTCATTGACCGCTACTACCCCGAATGCCGGGACAGCACCGACCTGGCAGGCAACCCGTACGCCGCCCTGCTGCAGGCCGTGAGCGAGCGCACCGCACGCCTCATGGCGCAGTGGCAGGCGGTCGGCTTTTGCCATGGCGTGATGAACACCGACAACATGAGCATCCTGGGCCTGACGATTGACTACGGGCCGTTCCAGTTTCTCGACGCGTTTGTGCCCGGCCACGTGTGCAACCACAGCGACTCGCAAGGCCGTTACGCCTACAACCGCCAGCCCAATGTGGCGTACTGGAACCTGTTTTGCCTGGCACAGGCGCTGCTGCCGTTGATCGGCGACCAGGAACTGGCCAAGCAGGCCCTGGAGTCTTACAAGACGGTTTTCCCCGAGGCCTTCATGGCCCGCATGCGCGCCAAGCTGGGGCTGCGGGAGGCCAGCGACGGCGATGGCGCTCTCATCGACGGCATCTTGCTGCTGCTGGCCCAGAACCGGGTGGACTACCCCATCTTCTGGCGCCGCCTGTCGCAGGCCGTGGGCACCCAAGACATGGAGCCCGTGCGCGACCTGTTTGCGGACCGTGCTGGCCTGGACCAATGGATGCTACTATATTCAGAGCACTCAAGGCATATGGATGTAGCGCATCAAGCCGATTTGATGCTCAAAACCAATCCCAAGTTCGTGCTGCGCAACCACCTGGGCGAACAGGCCATTCGTGCGGCGAAACTTGGCGACTTCGGTGAACTCCAAACCCTGCAGCGGCTGCTGGAGCGCCCGTTTGACGAGCACCCGGGGCATGACGCCTACGCCGCCTTCCCGCCCGACTGGGCGTCTTCCATCGAGATCAGCTGTTCATCATGACCCATCCCATCCAGAAGACTGACGCCGAATGGCAAGCCGTGCTGCGCGAAAAAGGCGCAGAACCCGTGGCCTTCCAGGTCACGCGCCATGCCGCCACCGAGCGCCCTTTCACTGGCAAGTACGAAGCCCACTGGGCCGACGGCAGCTACCACTGCGTCTGCTGCGGCGCCAAGCTGTTCGACTCAGTCACCAAATTCGATGCGGGCTGCGGCTGGCCCAGCTTCTCGGAAGCAGTTCCAGGGGCCATCACCGAAATCGTGGACCGCAGCCATGGCATGGTCCGCACCGAAACGGTGTGTGCACAATGCGGGGCGCACCTGGGCCATGTGTTTGAAGATGGCCCAGCGCCCACCGGGTTGCGGTATTGCATGAACTCGGCTTCGCTGGACTTCGAGTCCGGCGACCGCTGAAGCCCGGGACTTCTTGCTGACTCCATGAAAATTCTGATCGACTTTTTTCCCATCCTGCTGTTCTTCGGGGCCTACAAGTTCTACGGCATCTACGTAGGCACCGCCGTGCTCATGGCGGCCACGGCCTTGCAGATGGCCATCATCTACGCCATCGACCGGCGCCTGCAGACCATGCACAAGGTCACCCTGGTGCTGATCCTGCTGTTTGGCACGCTCACGCTGGTGCTGCAGGACGACCGGTTCATCAAATGGAAACCCACAGTGCTCTATGGCGCTATGTCGGTGGCCCTGGCGGTAGCGCTCTGGGCGCTCAAGAAGAATTTCCTCAAGATGCTGCTGGGCAGCCAGCTGGACTTGCCCGACGCCGTCTGGCAGCGGCTGAACGTGGCCTGGATCATCTACTGCGCCTTCATGTCTGCCATCAACGCGTACGTGGTGATGAACTTCAGCACCGAAGCCTGGGTGGACTTCAAGTTGTGGGGCTATGCGTTTCCGCTGGTCTTCCTGGTGGCCCAGGGTATCTACATTGCGCCCCACCTCAAGGGCGACGAGCCCACCACCTGAACGAGTGTGAAGCCCATGAACTCCATCGCAGACCAGATGCACCAGACACTGGCCGACCGCCTCACCCCCAGCCACCTGGAGGTGCTGGACGAAAGTGCCGCCCACGCAGGCCATGCGGGTGCCAACGGCACGGGATTCGGCACCCATTTTCGGGTGCGAATTTCGTCACCTTTCTTTACAGGACGCTCCCGCGTGGCCCAACACCGCCTTGTGTATGATGCGCTGCAAGAATTTATTGACCAAGGCGTTCACGCCCTCGCCATTGAAGTTCTCTGAGCCGGCCTCAAGTCAACATCTGCCGGATTTCAGTCGGCAAACAACCCCTCATTTTTTGGATTCCGCATGAAGAAACAGCTCCTGTCCGGCCTCGTTGCCGCTGCCGTGCTGGGCACGTTGGCCCTGCCCGTTTCCGCCCAGAATGTCGCCATTGTTAACGGCAAGGCAGTTCCCAAGGAGCGCGTCGAAGCGCTCAAGCAGCAGGTCGAACGCTCGGGCCGCCCCGTGACGCCCGACATCGAAGGCCAGATCAAGGAAGAAGTCATTGCCCGTGAAATCTTCATGCAGGAAGCTCAAAAGCGCGGCCTGGAAACCTCGGCAGACTACAAGGCCCAGCTGGACCTGGCACGCCAGGCCATCCTGATCCGCGAACTGTTCGCCGACTTCCAGAAGACGAACCCCGTCACCGACGCTGAAATCCAGGCCGAATACGACAAGTTCGTGGCAGCCAACAGCGGCAAGGAATACAAGGCCCGCCACATCCTGGTGGAAAAGGAAGCCGACGCCAAGGCCATCATCGCGTCCATCAAGAAGGGCGCCAAGTTTGAAGACATCGCCAAGAAGCAATCCAAGGACCCAGGCTCCGGCGCCAAGGGCGGCGACCTCGACTGGGCCAACCCATCGAGCTACGTGAGCGAGTTCACCGAAGCGCTGGTCAAGCTCGAAAAGGGCAAGATGACCGAAACGCCCGTGAAGAGCCAGTTTGGCTGGCACATCATCCGCCTGGACGATGTGCGCCAGGCAGAGCTGCCCAAGCTCGAAGAAGTCAAGCCCCAAGTGGCGCAGCAACTGCAGCAGCAAAAGCTGGCCAAGTTCCAGGAAGACCTGCGCGCCAAGGCCAAGGTGGAATAAGCCACTCGGCCCCCCAGCCGTCATGGCCACAAAAAACGCGACCTCGGTCGCGTTTTTTTATGGCTCGGCCTGTTTGGCAAGGCCAGACAGTTCGACGAGGCTCAGGTCCGCCCCATCAGCCACACCACAGCCATCAGCAGGCCGATCATCACCGGTTGGTGGAGCATGTAATAGCTCAGGCTCCATCGCCCCAGTGTCGCCAGAGGCCGCACCACCACGGGTAGCGGCCATTGCAACCAGCCCCTGCGCGCGCGCATGGCCCATTGACCTGCAGCGAGCCCCCACCAGAGCACACCCAACCATGGCAACACGGGCACATAGTCTTCCGTGAACGGTTTGCGGGACACCAACCCCAGCCAATTCAGGGCTCGCCCATTGAACCAGGGTGCGGCATCGGCCCATAGCCCCGCCAGAAGCTGCTGCGCAGCCCACGGCAAGGCCACCGCCACCAGTCCGGCCAGCCACAGCCAGCGCCCCCACCCTGCCGTACAGCGCGCAATGAGCAACATCACCGCCATGCCATGCAGCACACCGAAATAGATGAAGCTGGCCGGAAACATCACAAACGACCCCGCGGACACCAGCAGCGCACACCCGGCGATCTGCACCCAGCGGCGCCCAAACCGGTGCCAGCCCTGCCCCTGATGCAACGCAATGGCCTGGCCCAGTCCCGCGCAAAACAGGAAAAGACTCACGATGAAGGTGCGCTGCGTGGTCCAGAACGGATCCACACGAAAGTTCTGTGACCACAAGCCGAAGTGGCTCAGATCAAAACAGAAGTGGAACACCGTCATCCACACCATGGCGACTCCCCTCAGAGCATCGACCGCGTCGTATCGCTGCACTGCAGGCAGGGCAAGCGCTTCGGACTGGGGCAACGGTACGGCAGCGGCTTTAGAGAGCACAGAGAAGGTCATGGACATACCAGCAAGCACAGTGCGCGGTAAACGGCAGGGGCGGTGCGAATGGGAGCCAACCGGCGATGGCCACAATGGTACGTAGATTCCGCGAGCCTGCTGGAAACGAAGGCGGTGAATAGCCCATTTCCGCTCGCCACCGAGACCCCGATCGCCTCTGCGTTGAAAGGCACCAGGCTGGCAAGAAAAAAGGCCTTGCAGCATTTGCTGCAAGGCCTTCAAACATTGGTCGGAGCGGCGGGATTCGAACTCGCGACCCTCTGCTCCCAAAGCAGATGCGCTACCAGGCTGCGCTACGCTCCGACAGCTCGTATTCTAACCCGCCAATTCTCCTGTTTTTGGCTCATCGCCTGCTTTTTTGACTTTTTTTTAGAAAGTAGCAGGGCGAAGAGATCGCAGGGGGGAGCGGTCGCGCGAACGCGACGTGGCAAGAGACGAACCAGAAAAAAACTACAAAACCGCCTCGGTCTGCCACGGACCGAAAACGGAAAGATCAGCGGCTGGAGGAAGGGCCAGGACCGCGACCGGCGAGGTGGCGGAACGTGATGCGGCCCTTGGTCAGGTCGTAAGGCGACATCTCCAGGGACACTTTGTCACCAGCCAGGATACGGATGTGGTGCTTGCGCATCTTGCCGCCGGTGTAGGCAATCAGTTGGTGGCCGTTGTCCAGCGTGACGCGAAATCGCGAGTCGGGCAAGACTTCCGTGACGGAGCCCTGCATTTCAATGAGTTCTTCTTTGGCCATGTGTTTCTCTATCTCTTCAAAGCAAATGTTCTGTGGTCGGCGCCTGAGCGGTTTTATTGCATTCACCACGGCAGCTGCAGCGTTGTCGAAACTCGACACACGGTGCATGGCGGGCGGTGGGAGTCGCTGCACCCAGGGCGCAGATCAGGCAGAGGGCCGGGAGACGGCTTCAATGAACAGGCGTCAGCGCTGTGCAAAGCCTGTCAATTGTACCGCGACAAGCCGTGTTTTGCCTATGGGACACCCGGTCTGCCCTGTGGTGCGGGCGCAGCGCTCCCAGCCAGAACCTCGAAAACCATCCGCTATCGGCCTTGCACTGCCGAGGCCAGGGTGCGCACGAGGTCGGTCTGGGTGATGATGCCAACGAGGTGATCTACATCATCCACGATGGGAATGTGATGGTGTCCGCCCTGCGAAAAGAGCGGCACAAGGTCCATCGTATGCTGGGCCGAGCGCGCCACCTGGACCGGGTGGGACATGATCTCGCCCACTGCCTGGGGTTGCCCACCACGCCCCATGACCAGTGTGCGCAACCGCTGCCCAAGCCCTTCATGGGTGTCCAGGTTGGCTAGCCGCATGAAGTCGGCCACCGTCACGATACCGATCACCTGGCGCTGCGCATCCACCACCGGCAGCGCCTTGATTTGCTGCAAACGCATCAGAGCCCACGCCTCCTTCAGCGACACGCCGGCCTCCACAGCGTGAGGCGGACTGGACATGATGTCCGCGCAGCGCAACTCTCCCAGGGTTCTCTGAAAAGCTGCACGGCCCGCCAGGTGCAACAACCCCTCTAAATCCGCACGGCTCACATCGAGCACCTGGTTGTAGTGGGCCAGCGCCGCATCGACATCCGACGCAGTGAAAGCGCCCTGGCTTGTTGCCGCCCGCGGCGTGACACGCTGAGGATGCGGGTAGCGACGGCCTGTCAAACCGTTGTAGACCACGGCGGCGATCAACAGGAGGACGACGTTGAACAACACCGGGAACGCCGCAAGGTGCCACCCATCGCCAGAGGTCAACACCACGTACAACGCCATGGCCCCACCCGGAGGATGCAGACAACGCAATGGCACCATGAGCGCGATGGCCAGCCCCACTGCCACCGCCCCCGCCAGGGCCTTGTCCGGAATCAACGCAGAGCAGACCGCCCCCACCAGCGCTGACAAGGTGCTGCCACCCAACACAGGCCAGGGCTGCGCCAGCGGGCTGGAGGGCATGCCAAACACCAGTACGGCACTGGCACCCAGAGAAGCCACCATCCACGGTCCAGTGCCATTCCCCTGGGCCCACCAGCGGCTGAGCCATGCCGTGAGCAGCACACCGATCACCGCGCCCACCACAAAGCGCAGGCGCTCTTTGCCATCAATACCCAGCGGGGCGGGCCAGAAATGCCGCAGCCATTCGGCCAGGCGCGCCGCCAATGGCGGCCGGGACGGTACAGAAGGAGAAAGGTCGGAGGGGGAAGAAGGAGGCATACAGAATAAAAATGCGGATGCAACCGCAAGCTGCATCAACTCGGCGCAGACTGGATGGTGGCGGGCGCCGTGCAGTCAACACGCTATCACCCCGGCAAGACGTCCTTCCATATGCGACGGGTCCGATGATCAGCCCGCGATTGTGCAGGCAGAGCCACGCTGCAGGAGCGCGGGAGGTCATTGGTTCGATGGAACACCTGGCACCGGTCGGTGCCGCTGCCGCCTCCCTGCTGGAAACTACCTACAACGCAGGCTCAAATCGGCCACCCGAATCCAAAAAACACGATCTATACTGCACAAAAATTCAATACATGCATTTTAATTCATGTTTCAAATTTACCCCCTGGCTGCGGTAGCCATCAACGTTCGCAGCCATGTCGCCTGGATCCGGCGAGCTTCAAGCAGCGAAGACAAAGAAGGCATGGAAGCAACGACCCATGCACGCGGAACCGCACGCCAGCGCCGGTACGGGTAACCCATAGGTATTCACCACCGAACGCTTGCAGTAAATTACTTTAAGCCTAAACAAAGGAGACAAGCCCCATGACCACCCGCCGCCTCGTCATCAGCCGCAGTGCCGCCCTCGTTGGCGCAGCATCCACGGGCCTGCTGCTGCCCTCCATCGTGCGTGCTCAAAGCGGCAAGGTGCGCGTGGGGTTCATGTTGCCCTACACCGGCACCTTTGCTCAACTGGGTGTGGCCATCGAAAACGGCGTGCGCCTGGCCATCGACCAGCAGGGAGGCAAGCTCGGCGGCCGCGAGATCGAGTGGTTCAAGGTCGATGACGAGTCCGAGCCCAGCAAGGGCGTGGAAAACGCCAGCAAGCTGGTCCAGCGCGACAAGGTCGATGTGCTGATTGGCACCGTGCACTCGGGCGTGCAGATGGGCATCCAGAAGGTGGCGCGCGACACCGGTGTGATCAACCTCATCCCCAACGCGGGCGTGCACGCCGCCACCCGCGCGCTGTGCGCGCCCAATGTATTCCGCACTTCGTTCAGCAACTCCCAGCCCACGCTGGCACTGGGCAAGGCCATGGTCGAAAAGGGCCACAAAAAGGCCGTGTGGATCACCTGGAAGTACGCTGCTGGTGACGAGGCGTTTGAGGGCTTCAAGGAAAGCTACACCAAGGCCGGCGGCACCATCGTCAAGGAGCTGGGCCTGCCCTTCCCCAACGTCGAATTCCAGGCGCTTCTGACCGAGATCGCGGCCCTCAAGCCTGATGCCGTGGCCTGCTTCTTCGCCGGTGGCGGCGCGGCCAAGTTCATCAAGGACTATGCGGCGGCCGGCCTCAAGGACAAGATTCCGCTGTACGGCTCGGGCTTCCTTACCGAGGGCGTGCTGGACGCTGCCGGCCCCGCGGCCGACGGCATCATCACCACCATGCACTACAGCGATTCGCTGGACACGCCGCGCAACAAGCAGTTCCGCTTGGAATACGCCAAGGCCTTTCGCAGTCAGCCCGACGTGTATGCCGTGCAAGGCTACGACACCGGCCTGCTGCTGGTGCAGGGCGCCAACGCGGTCAAGGGCGACCTTTCTGCCAAACCGGCCGTCATCAAGGCGATGGAAAGCGCAGTCATCGACAGCCCACGCGGCAAGTGGACGATGAGCAAGTCGCACAACCCTGTGCAGGACATCTACCTGCGCCGCGTCGAGAACAAGGAAAACAAGGTGATCGGCGTAGCCGCCAAGGCGCTGGCCGACAGCGGCGCCGGTTGCAGGATGGGATAACACCCCCCTGAGGCGCTGCGCGCCTTCCCCCCGTTCTCGCAGCGTTGCGCGCAGCGGGCAGGGGGACGCAGCCCTCGCTGCGAGGCGGCCCTTGCTCGGCTGCCCTCCATGGCGCCGCGCCAGTTACCAACTCCACGGGTACATCGCCCGCACAAAGCCTCTTTCACCAGTGGCTGCCAGCCACATCGGCAGGCCGCCAACATCACCACATTCATGGACTTCGCCACCTTCCTGATCCAGCTGCTCAACAGCGTTCAATACGGCCTGCTGCTGTTCATGTTGGCGGCCGGGCTCACGCTGATCTTCGGAATCATGGGCGTGGTGAACCTGGCGCACGGCAGCTTTTACATGCTGGGTGCTTACCTCGCGTATTCACTCTCAGGGCATTTCGGCAGCCTGGCGTTGGCCATCGTGGGTGGCGCGCTGCTGTCGGTGGTCTTTGGGCTGGCGCTTGAATGGCTGCTCTTTCGCCACTTCTACCACCGCGACCACCTGGACCAGGTGTTGCTGACCTTCGGGCTGATCTACATGTTTGAAGAACTGCGCTCCATCCTGTGGGGCGACGATGTGCACGGAGTGCCCATCCCCCAAATGCTTGACTGGTCGATCCCGCTCACCGACACCCTCTCCTACCCGGTCTACCGGCTGTTCATATCGGGCGTGTGCATCGCGCTGGCTGTGGCGCTGTACCTGCTGATCTCCAAGACGCGTTTGGGCATGAAGATCCGCGCGGGCGCCTTCAACCGCGACATGGCCGAGTCGCTGGGCGTGAACATCAAGCTCATCCATGCCATCGTCTTCGCGCTGGGTGTAGGCCTGGCGGCGGTTGCTGGCATGGTGGCTGCACCGGTATCCAGCGTGTACCCGAACATGGGCTCGTCGGTCCTCATCATGTGCTTTGTGGTGGTGGTGATTGGTGGCATAGGCTCCGTGCGGGGAGCGCTGATTGCGGCGCTGCTGGTGGGCCTGGTCGATACGTTTGGCAAGGTGCTGCTGCCGCAGGCCGCGGGCATGCTGGTCTATATGCTGATGGCGGCCGTGCTGCTGTGGAAACCCGAAGGCCTGTTTAAACAATGACTACCCCCACGCTCGTCACTTCGTGTATCTCGCTGCCCCCCAAGGGGGCCTTCGCTGCCTTGGGGCGGCCCGGCGGCCGCTCATGAGCACCCCGCGCGCCAATATCGAAGTGCTGCCGCGCAGCGTGCAGTTCGCCCTGGCACTGGGGCTGGCTGCGTTGCTGCTGTTCCCTGTGGTGGGCAGCGACTTTTACGTACAGATGGTCACCCGCATGATGATCATGGCCATCTTTGCCATGAGCCTGGATCTGCTGCAGGGCGTGACCGGACTGGTATCACTGGGCCACGCGGCGTACTTTGGCGTGGCGGGCTACGCTCTCGCGTTTCTCACGCCGGCGGACATGCCGGTCAGCCTGTGGTGGTCGCTGCCGCTGGCCGTGGCTGTGTCCGGCCTGGTGGCACTGGTGATCGGGTTCTTTGTGGTGCGCACCCACGGCATCTACTTCATCATGGTCACCATGGCTTTTGCGCAGATGGTCTTCTACCTGTTCTTCGACAACAAGGTGCTGGGTGGATCGGACGGGCTGTACATCAACTTCCGGCCCGATGCGTCGCTCTTCGGCTGGCTGCCGTTCGATCTGGAGGGACGCAAGACCTTCTACTACTTCACGCTGGCGCTGGTAGTGCTGGTGTACGTGCTGCTGCGTCGCCTGCTGTGGAGCCCGCTGGGCCGCGCGCTGGCGGGCATCCGAATCAACGAGCACCGCATGCGCGCCACGGGCTTTGGCACACGGGGCTACAAACTCACCGCCTTCACCATCGCGGGGGCGCTGGCGGGCCTGGCGGGTTACCTGTGGGGCGCGCAGACCGGCTATGTGAATCCTGAGCTCATGGGCTTTCACATGAGCGCGCACGCCATCATGATGGTCATTCTGGGCGGCATGGGCAACTTTGCAGGCGCCATCGTGGGTGCGTTTGCCTTCGAGTACCTGCTGCACGTCTTCAAGGACATCAGCAAACACTGGCAGCTTCTGATGGGAGGCTTCATCGTGCTGGTGGTGGTGGCCGCGCCGCGCGGGCTGCTGGGCATGTTTGCGCAGCGGAGCGCAGCCAAGGCTTTGGAGGGATCGCACCATGGCTGAAGTCCTGTTGTCTGCACAGAAGGTCACCAAACGCTTTGGCGGCCTGGCCGCCGTCAATGGTGTTTCGGTGGACCTGTGGCGGGGCAAGATCCACGCGGTGATCGGCCCCAACGGCGCGGGCAAGTCCACGCTGACCAACCTGCTCTCGGGCGACCTGCCCCCCACCTCAGGCCAGGTGCTGCTGGGCGGCACCAATGTGACCGGCTGGGCGCCCGAGCGCATTTCGCGCCAGGGCCTGGGCCGCAGCTACCAGAAGACCAACATCTTCCTGCCTCTCACCGTGCACGAAAACGTGCGCCTGGCGGCTCAATCGCGCGATGCGCAGCAGCCCTGGAACCCGTTGCGCTGGTGCCAGGACACCCGCTCGGACACTATCAAAAACAGAGCAACCAGCGCACGTCTTGAAAGCGCTATCGAGCTGTCAGGCCTCAAAGACCGGCGCACAGCCATCGCGGGAGCCATGAGCCACGGCGAGCAGCGCCAGCTGGAAATTGCGATGACCCTGGCCACCGAGCCACAGGTGCTGCTGCTCGACGAGCCCCTGGCCGGCATGGGCGTGGCCGAGGCCGAACGCATGGTGGAGCTGCTGCAACGACTCAAGCCTGCCCACGCCATGATGCTGGTCGAGCACGACATGGATGCCGTGTTTGCGCTGGCCGACCGCCTGACGGTGATGGTCAACGGCGAGGTGATTGCGCATGGCACACCGCCCGAGGTGCGCGCCGATGCCACTGTGCAGGCCGCCTACCTGGGGGAGGACCACTGAGATGACCACTCCATGGATCGATGCCAAGGGCATCCACACCTTCTACGGCAGCAGCCACATCCTGCACGGCATTGATTTCACCGTGGGCCGGGGCGAGACCATCGGCCTCATGGGCCGCAACGGCATGGGCAAGAGCACCCTGCTCAAGTCGCTGATGGGCCTGGTCAAGCCTCGCTCGGGCAGCGTGGCCGTGGCCGGCCGCGACATGACCGGCAAGCCGCCCTACGAAGTGGCCCGGCTGGGCATTGCCTACGTGCCCGAGGGCCGGGGCATCTTCGGCAACCTGAGCGTGGTCGAGAACCTGCAGATGGCCGCCCGCGCCGGCACACGTGGGCAGCGCGACTGGACCTACGAGCGCGTGCTGGAGACCTTTCCGCGCCTGAAGGAGCGCCTGGGCCACGGCGGCCAGCAGCTCAGCGGTGGCGAACAGCAGATGCTCACCATCGGCCGCGCGCTGATGACCAACCCCGACGTGCTCATCCTCGATGAAGCCACCGAGGGCCTGGCGCCGCTGATCGCACGCGAGATCTGGCGCATCTGCAGCCTGATCAAGGACAGCGGCATCAGCAGCGTGATCGTGGACAAGAACTGGAAGCACGTCACGCAGATCACCGACCGCAACATCATCCTGGTCAAGGGCCAGGTGGTGTTTGACGGCAGCTCGGACTCACTGCATGCGCAGCCCCTGCTGCTGGAGCAGTACCTCGGGGTTTGAACGCACCGGCTACAGCCAGCCCGGGATAAAGCGGGAGCTCGGTGGCCGCGTAGCGGCTCGACCTCCTAGCGCGGGTTGATCGTCACCGGCACATTCAGCTGTGCGGACAAACCTGCCGAGTCTTTGGCTGTGACCACCAGTTGATAGCTGCCAGCCACCGGCTTGGGCCAGTTGGCCGTGATGGTGCTTCCAGACACTACAAAGCCCATGCCCAATGGCACACCGGTGATGGAGACGGAGAGCGAGGTGGCGCCCGGCGAGGTGATGTTGATGCTGCCGGACAGCGGTTGACCGGCTAAGCCCACCATGGCTGAGGCCGTGATCACCGGCCCTGCCGTGGCGATCTTGACCGTGAAGACGCCCTTGCCCGACAAGCCCGTCTTGGTGTCCTTCGCCGTCAAGGTCACGCTGTACGTACCAGCCACCGGTTTGGGCCAGCTCACCACGCCATCTGCAGCCACAACCATTGCCGATGGGGCCCCTGCAAGGGAATACGCCACCGGATTGAGAGCGCTGACATTCGCCTTGAAAGACAGGGCGACACCAGGGCGGCCTGCAATGCTCGCGCTTTCGATCGTCGGGGCCACCGGAGCGATCACGTTGATGTTGTAAACCCCCTGCCCAGTGAGCCCCGTCTTGGTGTCCTTTGCCACAACGGTGACGGCGTAGGCCCCTGCCACAGGAGCCGGCCACGACACCACACCGGCAGCACTGATCGACATGCCAGTGGGCGCACCGGCAAGGCTCAGAGTCACGGGGTTGGGAGCGTTGACGGACACAGTGAAGGTCAGTGCCGCACCTACGATGCCGCTGATACTGGCCGATGTGACCACCGGCGCTGGCGCAGGTGCTGCAGCGCCAGCCAGCAAGCCCACCAGCGCGCCGGCATTGGGAGTACCCAGGCCTGTCAACTGGTCATACCCAGGCCCGGCCGAGCAAGTACCGCAGACGCCGTGGCTGCCCAGGCGAATGTCGGAAAAACTGCTCGCATAGTTCGATGCCACTGCGCCAATCTGCCCATAGAGCAACGCGTGCCCACCGCCCATCACTGGTCGCGCAGCTTGCTGCCTGCCTGCGTTGGCGACTGCTACAAGTCCGGCCCACATGGGTGCTGCCAGGCTGGTACCGCCTGCACTGATCCATTGCACAGCACTGCTTCCTGGCTGCATCACCGCCACGTACTGCCCGGTGGCAGGGTCGGCATTCATGGCCACATCAGCCACCGTGCGACGCACCAGCGAGCCAGTACCCGGCACAGACGACTTCTGGTACGCCGGCACGGCGATGAAGCCGCTGGTACCACCACCCGTGCCCGACCAGCTCACCTCACTGCGCGCCCCGCTGCCGGAATAGGTCAGGGTTGTGCCGCCCACCGCGATGACATTGGAAGAAACTGAAGGCCAGTTCACCCCTGCGCCAGAATCGCCGGTCGCCGCCAGATAGGTCATGCCCGCGGCAGTAAAAGCAGAGTCCACAGAGGCTGTCCATGCACCTTCCTGCGCCCCGAAGCTCATGGACACCACTCCCGGCCCCATGGTGTTGGCCAGCCGTACGGCGCCCAGCAAGCTGTTCACCGATGCGTCGGGCGCCTCCACAAGAACGATACGTGCCAGCGGCGCAATCGCATGCACCCACTGAACGTCCAACGCGATTTCCGTCGCCCACCCGGCGTCGTATGCGGGCGCCACGCCAGAAATGCCGCCGGATGCTGTGCTGTAAGCCACCCACAATTCGCAACCCGCTGCAGGGGAGGCGGCGGCCAGGGGCAGCCCAGTGGTTACAGGCAACACCTTGGCAGCACAGGTGGGCAACCCGAACTTCTGATTAAAAGCTGCCAGTTCGGCTGCCACGTTGAGGTTGTGCTTCGCTCCAATGACATACACCGTCTGCCCTGCCCCCAGTTGAGCGGCTTGGGCTCCGGACGGCTTGGAGCCTACAGCGGGCAACGCGCCGAAGCCGTAGGCCGCGCGTACCTGAGCGACCGAATAGGTGGTGACCACACCGGTACCTGCGAGAGGCGCTGCCAGCGCATCCTTGGGCGCCGTCCAGGTCATATTCGCCGACTTCTGCTTCACCTCCTCCAGGTTGGAGGGTGTGAGACGGCGGGTGGACAATGCCTTGAACATCTCCGGCACCGGCTGCGACTTGGGCGTACTCCGCGCGGACTGGTTGGCATCCTCCACGTCCATGTCGTCAGGAGCCTCCAGCACCACAGGCGCGATGTGGAACGTGGGCTGCGCCCCCAAGCTCTCCACCTCTGGCGGCAACATCTCGGCAGACACTTGCAGCGTGGTGGTGGTGGAGGCCACGTCGCTAAGTCCTTCCGTGTCGGCAGATCCGCCGCACCCCAAGACAACCAACGGAACGACAGAGAGCAACGCCCAGCGAGCATGCTGGGGCTTGCGAGTGAAAAGGTGACGGCGGGTCTGCGTTGGCATTCTGTTCTCCATGACATGCGGGAATCACACCGCACACACCGAAGAAAGCTGGGATGCAAACACCTGTGAGGATTGCCGACGCGCCCTGAAGCACCCCCCAAGCAAACACCCTGGAGAACCGTGGCAACCCCGCTGCCATGCCCATTCAAAAGGGGTTAGACCGGTGGCTTTGCGACCCCGACTTTCGTGCGGGTGTGCCTTGATGGAGCAAATGTAATTGTTTGAAACGGAAAAATCAATAAATTTGATAATAATTTCAAATTTATCACCTGACTACCAGAAGTGCCAGACTCCATCCACCGCATGCACACGCACCCTTGATAACCCGGGTCGCCAGCAGCACCCCCGTCGTTAGAATCATTCGCTCTATCGACTCAGGAAGAACGTTTTGTCCGATCGCCTCGCCGTACTGCCCCAATACGCTCTTCCCAAACGCGCACTGACCACCCTGGCGGGCAAGTTCGCCTCGGCCCGGCTGGGCGGCCTAACCACCTCGGTGATCCGCTGGTTCGTGGGTCGCTACAACGTCAACATGGCCGAGGCGGCCAACCCCGACATTGCCAGCTACACGTCGTTCAATGACTTCTTCACGCGGGCGCTCAAGTCCGGCGCCCGCCCGCTGGCCTCAGCCGACCTGATCTGCCCTGTGGACGGTGCGATCAGCCAGTTTGGCCCCATCTCCAAGGACCAGGTTTTCCAGGCCAAGGGGCACACCTACTCCACCACCGCCCTGGTGGGTGGCGATGCGGCCGCCGCAGCCCGTTTTGACAACGGCCACTTCGCCACGCTGTACCTGAGCCCGCGCGACTACCACCGCATCCACATGCCTTGCGCGGGCGAGCTCACGCGCATGGTGCATGTGCCGGGCGACCTGTTCTCGGTGAATCCCACCACGGCACGCGGCGTGCCCGGCCTGTTCGCGCGCAATGAGCGCGTGGTGTGCTTTTTTGAATCGGCCCAGGGTCCGTTCGTGCTGGTACTCGTGGGCGCCACCATCGTGGGCAGCATGGCCACCGTGTGGCATGGGCAGGTGAACCCGCCGCGCACCGGCACGCTGCGGCAGTGGGACTACGCCAAGGGCCAGGTGAGCCTGCAGCAAGGTGAGGAAATGGGCCGCTTCTTGCTCGGCTCCACCGTGGTGATGCTGTTCCCACAGGGGCCGCTGCAGTTCAACCCGCAGTGGTCGCCCACGCGCCCCATCCAGCTGGGCGAGGCGATGGCGCAGTGCACTGGCGGCTGACCTTCAGCCCATCAGCCCATCAGCCCAGTAGCCCTTCGGCCGGAGCGCCGCGCTCACAAACGGTCTGGCGCGCGCGTGAGCCGGAAGGCGGTGGGTGCCAGGTGCAGCGCTTCAGGGTGAACGGGGGATTCGTGCCCCACCAGATACACCATGAGAGAGTTGCGGCGCACCACCACATGGCTCACGGTTTCGCGCTGGTGGTTCCATTGCACAAACGCGCCGGGCTTGAACAGGGGCATGTAGTAGTAAGCGGTGGGGTCCATGGGGCGCGGCTCCTCCCGCTACAACGGGCCCTTGCGTGAATGCGGGCCCTGACGGCGGTCCATGGTGGACCGACCAGTTCATACTAGCACCGATCCCTCCCGCCGCGGGGTGCCCATTTCAAACTGATTGCGTTGCCGCAAAGGCCAGCGTGGCCTGCAGCATGCGGCGCAGGTGCGGCTGCACGCCTGCCGCCACATCGGGCAGATAGTCAAACGGCAAGGCTTCTTGCATGTAGCTGCACTGCGTCATCTCCAGCTGCACCGCGTGGATGTTCTGCGCGGGCTGCCCATAGTGGCGCGTGATGTGGCCGCCCTTGAAGCGACCGTTGAGCACTGCGGTGTAGCCCTGGGCCTCTTTGGCGATGGACAGCAGCTCCTGCGCCAGCGCCGGATCGCAGCTTTCGCCGTTGGCCGTCCCCAGGTTCAGGTCGGGCAGCTTGCCTTCAAAGAAGCGCGGCAGCACCGAGCGGATGGAGTGTGCGTCCCACAGCACCGCCACACCATGCTGCGCGCGGATGCGGTCCAGCTCGGCACGTAGTTGCGCGTGGTACGGCGCCCAGACGGCATCGCGGCGCGCGGCCACCTCGGCATCATCGGGCACATCGCCCCGGGCATAGATGGGCGTGTCGTCAAACGTATCGACCGGGCACAGGCCGGTGACGCTTTGGCCAGGGTAGAGGCTGGTCCCATCGGGCGGGCGGTTCAGATCGACCACATAGCGCGAGTGCGTGGCCACGAGGATGGACGCGCCCAGGTCCTTGGCGAACGCATAGAGGCGCTCCATGTGCCAGTCGGTGTCGGGCACCTGGCGGGCCTCATCGGTGAAGCGCGCAGCCAGCGCTGGCGGCACGTAGGTGCCCGCATGGGGCATCGACACCAGCAGCGGCGCGGTGCCGGGGTAAAGGACAAAAGGAGGTGGAGAGGTATCTGTCATCACAAGCTCAGGGGTAGGAATTCAATCGGACGCGTCAATCGGGTGCAATGGTGGCCGAGCGCGCGGCCACGAACGCATGGGCCGCGGCGTCATGCAGCGTGTGCCGGCCGCTGGCGATGCGCCGCTGCCCCGCCACCCACACGCTGTCGATGGCCGAGGTGCGGTGGCTGCCAAACACGTGGGCCGACAGCATGCTGTGCGCAGGCAAATCGCGCAGCGCCAGGTGCTGCGAATCCAGCGCCACGAGGTCGGCCTGCTGGCCCACGGCGAGGCCACCAATGGCGCGGCCCGCGGCCTGCGCCCCGCCCTGCACGGCCTGCAAGGTCATGGCCGTGGCCACCTCGGGTTGCGCAGCGGTGGCCAGCACATTGCGCTGGCGCAGCGACAGGCGCTGGCCGTATTCGAGCATCAGCAATTCCTCTGCCGCATTCACGCAGGCATGGCTGTCCGAGCCCACGCCCCAGCGCCCGCCGTGCTGAAGCCAAAGCGGCATGTCGAAGATGCCATCGCCCAGGTTGGCCTCGGTGGTGGGACAGATGCCCGCCACGGCGCCCGTGCGCGCTGCGTCCTGGTACTCCTGCGGTGTCATGTGCGTGGCGTGCACCAGACACCAGCGCTCGTCCACGGGTGCGTTCTCCAGCAGCCACTGCACCGGGCGCTGGCCGCTCCAGGCCACACAATCCTGAACCTCTTGCGTCTGCTCGGCAATGTGGATGTGAATGGGCGCCTGCGCGTTGAGCGCCGTGAGGCCCTGCACCGCAACCTCCAGACTGCCGGGCGGCACCGCGCGCAGCGAGTGCGGCGCCAGCCCCAAAACGGCCGCTTGCGCTCTTGCAGCGGGTGCAAGGCGCTCCAGCAATGAGAGCATGTTGTCCGTGCTGCGAATGAAGCGGGCCTGGTCCGCACGCGGTGGCTTGGCACCAAAACCACTCGTCTGGTACAGCACCGGCAGCAGCGTGATGCCGATGCCCGCATTCTGCGCCGCACGCAGCAGGGCCAGCGACAGCGTGGCATCGTCGGCATACGGTGTGCCGTCCTGGTCGTGGTGCACGTAGTGGAACTCGCACACGCTGGTGTAGCCCGCCTCCAGCATCTCCACGTACAGCCAGGTCGCAATAGCCTCCAGCGACTCGGGCGTGATGCGTGCCGCAAAGCGGTACATCAGGTTGCGCCAGCTCCAGAAGCTGTCCTGGCTTTCGCCCCGGTATTCGGTCAGGCCCACAAACGCGCGCTGGAAGGCATGCGAGTGCAGGTTGGGCATGCCGGGCAGCACGGGGCCCGGGGCCATGGCGGCACCGTTTGACCGCGCGTTGGGCGTGACGGCAGTGATGCGCCCTGCCCCATCCCATGTGATCAGCACGTTGCGCGCCCAGCCCGTGGGCAGCAGTGCATCGGCGGCGAACAGTTGTTGCGTCATGGCATGACTCCGTGAATGCGCCCTTGCCGCACGATGGTGCAGACAGGCTTTTGGCCCAGCCAGTAGGCCAGTTCGGCCGCCTCGCCCACCGGCCACAGCACAAAGTGAGCGGGCCTGCCGGATGCGATGAGGCCGTGGGTGTCTTGCAGGTCGAGCGCGCGCGCGGCGTGGGTGGTGATGCCCGCCAGCGCCTCGGGCACTGTCAGACGGAACAGCGTGCAGGCCATGTTGGCCATCAGCAGCAGGCTCAGCGCGGGCGAGGTACCCGGGTTGTGGTCGGTGGAGACGGCCATGGGCACACCCGCTGCGCGCAATGCCGCGATGGGCGGCAGGTGCGTGTCGCGCAGTGTGTAGTAGGCGCCAGGCAGCAGCACGGCCACGGTGCCTGCGGCTTTCATCGCAGCGATGCCGTCGGCCGACAGGTGCTCGATGTGGTCACACGACAATGCACCATAGCGCGCAGCGAGTGCCGAGCCGCCCATGTCGGACAGTTGCTCCGCATGCAGCTTGACGGGGATGCCGAGCTTGCGCGCGGCCTGGAAGACCTGCTCGGTCTCGGCCAGCGTAAAGGCGATGCGTTCGCAGAACACATCCACGGCATCCACCAGGCCTTCAGCGGCCAGTGCGGGCAGCATCTCGTTGCAGACAAGGTCGGTGTAGTCTTGGCTGCGCCCAGCGTATTCGGGCGGCAGTGCATGCGCGCCGAGGAAGGTGGTGCGCACCGTGACGCCAAAGGCATCGCCCAGGCGGCGGGCCACGCGCAGCTGCTTGCGTTCGTGCTCCAGCGCCAGTCCGTAGCCGGACTTGATCTCGATGGCACACACGCCCTCGTCCAGCAGCGCCTGCAGGCGCGACGCGGCCAGGGCAAAAAGCTCGTCTTCGCTGGCCTCGCGCGTGGCGCTCACCGACGACACGATGCCCCCGCCCGCCTTGGCCACCTCTTCATACGTGGCACCCGCCAGCCGCATCGCGAACTCGTTGGCGCGCTGCCCACCGTACACCAGGTGGGTGTGGCAATCGACCAGACCGGGGGTGGTGACGGCGCCCCTGCCGTCAATGCGAGGCAAGGCCACAAAGGCTGCTGGCGCCTGGGCCTGCGGGCCCACCCACTGCACGGTGCCGCCCTGCACCACCACACACGCCAGCGCGCCCTCAGGCACCGGCACATCCGTCGCCCACAACGCGGCCACGGGCCGCAGGTTGGTCCACACGCCATCGGCACTGGGTGCGGAAGATGCTGGCGGGACAACGCCCTGCTTGTTGCTACCTGCTGCTGTGTTCATGGATTGATTTGCTATTGTTTATATAGCTAATGGAGCATATTCCACCAGCGCTTTCAGCCCATTTGATTCAAATTATGGTGCAGGGCCCCTGCGCAAGGCCACCCAGGCCAGCACGGGTGCATCGTCGGCAGACCCACCGCTTTCGGCGCGGCACACAGGGGTGATCGACGGCGCTGCTTCGCCCCCTTCGTTCACCCACCACAGGCCCTGCCCCGCTGCCAGCATCCGCACTTGGTGGGTATCGCAGTCCTCGCATCGCCAGGTGCCCTGCAGCACCATGCACAGACCCGCTGCAGCCCCCTCAGCGGGCGGCTGCACATCGCGCAGCACCTTCAGGTTCCCGGTCCACTCACCCCGGCGCAGCATCAGGTTGAAGTCGGTGGAAACTCCGCCCAGCATGCGGCAGTCCACCGGCTCTTCGCCGGAGAACGCAAACGGCTCCCAGCGGTTCGTCAGCGCATGCTGCCAATGCCCTTCTGTGCCTTGCAGATGTACGCCATCGCCATCCAGCAACATGATTTGCCGATCCACCCCCACAAAGGCCGAGAAAGGCCCGGGGCGTGCAATGGTGGCAACGCTCACGCGCCATGCAAAGCTGTCCATGCCCGCGCCGGGCGGCCAGCACGCCAGCTCGCGTGTGCTGCCGCCGCCGTTCTTCCACGGCACTGGGGGCGTGGAGGCCAAGTCCAGAAACTGCTTCACGCCCGTTCACCCTGCGGCACACCGTTCCCGTCCACCAGCAGCGGGAACAGCGGGTGGTCCATGGCTGCCCCAGCGGGCAGCTGGTCCGCCAGCCCCGGGAACTCGGGCGAGGTCTTCCACGGCCTGGGCGCGTGGCGCGTGTCGTCGCCCAAGAAGCGCACCGAGAACACGCGGCGCCGATTGGGCCCCTCCACCCCGCCGGACGCATGCAGCGTGAGCATGTGAAAACACACCACGTCGCCCGGCTCGATCTCCCAGCCCACGATGGGAAAGGCATCGCGATTGGCCTCGACGTTGGGCAGGTCCCGCAGGCTGCCTTCAGGGAACCACTTGGCCTGGTTGTCCATGAAGGTGCGCGGCATGAGCCAGGGGCCCTTGTGCGATCCCGCCACAAACTCCAGCGTGGCCGCACGCGAGACCGGGTCCACTGGTATCCACATGCTCACGTTCTGCCTGCCTTCGATGTTGTAGTAAGGCTGGTCCTGGTGCCAGGGCGTCTTCTGGCGCGTGCCAGGCTCCTTCACCAGCACATGGTCGTGGTACAGCCGCACGGTGCGTGACTGCATCAGGCGCTGCGCGGCCAGGGCCAGCGGCGTGTCGCGCACAAAGCGGCCAAACTGCGGGATGTCCTGCCAGTTGCAGAAGTCCTCGAAGAAGCGGCCCGGGTCATCCGGCCTGCTGGCCACCTTGGCGCGCGGGCTGGGCGCGGCCAGGTTGGCATCGATGCCGTCGCGCAGCAGCGCTACCTCTTCGGGCGTGAGCAGCTGCTTGATGCAGATGGCGCCGTCGCGGTCAAACCGCGCGATGTCGTCGGCGGTCAGGCGCTCCTGCAAGCGCTGTTGAAAGTGCTGTTGTTGGCTCAGGTCACTGGCAGGTGAAACCGGGTGCATACGAGCTGTCTCCTTGTAGGCTATTGACCGTTGTCGTCCATCGCGCACACCCAGCCTCAGGCGCGCGTGAGCACCGCCTGCAGAAAGGAGCGCGTGCGCTCCTGCGTGGGGTTGGTGAAGATGGTCGCAGGCTGGCCGGACTCAATGATCCCGCCGCCGTCCATCACCACCACCACGTCGCCCACCTCGCGTGCAAAGTCCATTTCGTGCGTCACGACCATCATGGTCATGCCTTCGCTGGCCAGCAGCTTCATGACTTGCAGCACCTCGCCCACCAGCTCCGGGTCCAGCGCCGACGTGGGCTCGTCGAACAGCATCACGCGCGGCTCCATGGCCAGTGCGCGGGCAATGGCCACACGCTGCTTTTGCCCGCCCGACAGGCTGGCAGGCATGGCCAAAGCCTTGTGCGCCAGGCCCACCTTGGTCAGCAGGGCCTGTGCGCGCTCCTCGGCCTCCTTGCGCGAGAGGCCGCGCAGCTTGCGCGGACCCAGCGTGACGTTGTCGAGCACCGACAGGTGCGGAAACAGGTTGAACGACTGGAACACCATGCCCACCTCTTCGCGCAGGGCGTTCAGGTCATGGTCGGGCAGCATGCGGCCGTCCTGCACCAGTGTGCGGCCACAGATCTCGACCGTGCCGCCTTCGGGCTGCTCCAGCCCGTTGCAGCAGCGCAAAAAGGTGCTCTTGCCCGAGCCGCTGGGCCCGATGACCACCACCACCTGCGACGGCAGCACGTCAAAGTCGATGCCGTTCAGCACCACATGGTTGCCAAACGACTTGCGCAGTCCGCGAATTCGCACGATCGGCTCGGCGGATGGGCTTGCTCCGGTCATCACAGAATTTTTCTTCATTGCACCATCCCCCCGGCACGCAGGCGCAGCTCCATGCGGCGCAGCACCAACGAAGTGACACCCGTGAGGATGAAATACACCACCGCAATCGCCAGGTACACCTCCAGCGAGCGGTACGACACGCTGATGATCTTCTGCCCTTCGTGCATCAGGTCGTGGATGGTGAGCAGCGACACCAGCGCCGAGTTCTTGATCAGCGCGATGAACTCATTGCCCAGTGGCGGAATCATGCGCACCACGGCCTGTGGCAGCACCACGGTGCGCATGGCCAGGCCCGACGACATGCCGATGGAACGCGCCGCCTCCATCTGTCCCTTGTCAATGGACTGGATGGCGCCGCGCACCACCTCGGACACATAGGCGCCCGAATAGATGCCCAGGCCGATCACGCCGCACACAAAAGCGGGCAGCAGGATGCCGAACTGCGGCAGGCCAAAGAACAGGATGAACAGTTGCACCAGCAGCGGCGTGCCACGTATCGCGGCCACGTAGGCGGTGCACAGGGCGTAGACCACGCGGCGCTTGGGGTTCAGGCGGCCAATGCCCACCAGCAGGCCCATGACACAGCCCAGCAGCAGCGAGGCAGCCGTGATTTCCACAGTGACCAGCGCACCCGCCAGCAACTGGGGCAACCCGGCCCAGACAGGAGAAAAATCGAGTTCCATGGCTCAGTTCGGCAACGTGTGGCTTACTTGGCAGCGCTGTTGCTGAACCACTTCTTGACGATGGCCGCATAGGAGCCGTCCGCCTTGAGCTTGGTGATGGCACCGTTGACGGCCTTCGTCAGCTCGGGCGTGTCCTTGCGCAGGGCCATGCCGTACTCTTCGGTGGTGAGCTGCTCGTCGAGCACGCGCAGGCCAGGACGGGTGCGCACATACTGGAACGCGGCGGGCTTGCCGGTCACGGCAGCATCAGCGCGGCCGATATCCACCAGGTTGAACATCTCCTGGTTCTTTTCGACCTCGACACGCTGCACCTTGGGGAATTTCTCGGTCAGGTACGCCACCGACTTGGTGCCCACCTGCACGCTGACCTTCTTGCCGTCCAGGTCGGCCAGCTTGTTGATGGCCTTGTTGTCGGCCTTCACCATCACCACCAGGCCACCGGCATAGTAGGAGTCGGTGAAGTCCACCACCTTCTTGCGCTCGTCGGTGATGTAGATGGCCGAGACCGCCATGTCAAAACGCTTAGAAATCAGGCCGGGAATCAGGCCCTTGAAGTCGATGTCCACCCACTCGACCTGCTTGCCCATGGTCTTGGCAATGGCCTCCACCAGCTCGATGTCGAAGCCCGTGCGTTTGCCGTTCTCGACAAACTCCATGGGCGGGAACGTGGCATCGGTGCCCACACGCAGGACGTTGTCCTGGGCCTGTGCACCCGTGGTGCAGAAGGCTGCGGCGGCCAGGCTGGCCAGAAGAAGGTTGCGGCGAAGGTTCATGGGGAAAGCTCCTGAGGAGGGGTGAGGGAAATCAGGGAGAAGTGAGTTGGCGGGAAATGCGCGCTGCGGCGACGACGGCCATGCCGGTGAGTGCGGTCTCCTGCCCCTGGGCCCGCAAGATCGGGGCCATCAGGGTGATGGCTCCGGCGGCCTGCCGGGGAGAACCGAACACGGGCACGCTGACGCCCCAGACACCGGCATCCACTTCGCCGGAGCTGACGGCGTAACCCGCCTTGGCAATGCCCTCCAGCTCGGTCAGCGCCGCCTGGCGCTCAGCAGTGTCTGCGCCGTAGTGCAGGTCCAGAATGGCATTGCGCGTGGCCGGGGCCACATGGGCAAGCAGGCACTTGGCGGAGGCCCCCGCGCGAAGCGGCACGCTGCGCCCTTTTTCAAACGAGCAGCGCAGGGCCTGCGTGCTGTCCACCATGTCCAGGCACACCACGCTGTCATTCACGGCCACCACCAGCCCCACGCTCTCGTGGGACTGCCGGGCCAGGGCCTGCATGTCCGGCCGCGCGTGGTGCACCAGGTGCGACGCCATGTCAAAGCCCAGCGCCAGTTGCAGGCTGAGCGGCCCGGGCGCGTAGTGCCCGCTGCTCTCCAGCACAAAGCCCCATAGCTTGAGCCGCGCGAGCTGCCGGTACAGCGTGCTGCGTGCCAGGCCCGTGGCCTCCATCAGCTCGGCAGCCGACATGGGCTGCCCGTGCTGTGCCAGCACCGCCAGCACGTGCAGAACACGGTCGGCGGCGGCAACGGAGGTGGGTCCACGGGTGGGCATGGACTCAGTATCAAAGGATTGCAGCGGCATTCAAACCCAACATTCCCAACGAATGGGAATGCAGTTCCCTTTTTTCACATTCCTGTCATTCCCTCCCTCGCCCCTTCACTTCACCATGGGCAGCTTCAGGCCCTGCTTCTTGGCCGTCTCCACCGCCAGTTCGTAGCCAGCATCGGCATGGCGCATCACGCCGCTGCCGCAGTCGTTGACCAGCACATTGGCAAGGCGCTGGGCCGCTGCTTCAGTGCCGTCGGCCACGATGACCATGCCCGAGTGCTGCGAGTAACCCATGCCCACGCCCCCGCCGTGGTGCAGGCTGACCCAGGTGGCGCCGCCCGAGGTGTTGAGCAAGGCGTTGAGCAGCGGCCAGTCGCTCACGGCGTCGGTGCCGTCCTTCATGCCTTCGGTCTCGCGGTTGGGGCTGGCCACGCTGCCGGTGTCCAGGTGGTCGCGGCCGATGACGATGGGGGCCTTGAGCTCACCGTTCTTCACCATCTCATTGAAGGCCAGGCCCGCAATGTGGCGCTCGCCCAGGCCCAGCCAGCAGATGCGCGCCGGCAGGCCCTGGAAGGCAATGCGCTCGCCCGCCATGTCGAGCCAGCGGTGCACGTGTTTGTTCTCGGGGAACAGTTCCTTGATCTTGGCGTCGGTCTTGCGGATGTCTTCCGGGTCACCCGACAGGGCCACCCAACGGAACGGGCCCTTGCCTTCGCAGAACAGCGGGCGGATATAGGCGGGCACAAAGCCGGGGAAGTCGAAGGCGTCCTTCACGCCTTCGTCAAACGCCACCTGGCGAATGTTGTTGCCGTAGTCCACCACCGGGATGCCCATGTGCTGGAAGTCAAGCATGGCCTGCACATGCACGGCGCAGGACTTGGCAGCGGCCTTCTTCAGCACCTCGTGCTGTGTCACGTCCTGCTGCGCAGCACGCCACTGGGCCACCGTCCAACCTGCGGGCAAGTAGCCGTTGACGAGGTCGTGGGCCGAGGTTTGGTCGGTCACCAGGTCGGGCTTGAGGCCACCGGCCTTGGCACGGCGCACCAGCTCGGGCAGGATCTCTGCGGCGTTGCCCAGCAGGGCAATCGACACGGCCTCTTTGGCCGCCGTGTGCTGCTGGATCAGCTCGAACGCATGGTCGATGTCACGCGCCTGCTTGTCCACATAGCGTGTGCGCAGGCGGAAGTCGATGCTGCTTTGCTGGCATTCGATGTTGAGCGACACCGCGCCCGCAAAGGTAGCGGCCAGCGGCTGCGCGCCGCCCATGCCGCCCAGGCCAGCAGTCAAGATCCAGCGCCCTTCGAGCGAGCCGCCAAAGTGCTTGCGACCCGCCTCGGCAAAGGTCTCGTACGTGCCCTGCACGATGCCTTGCGTGCCGATGTAGATCCAGCTGCCGGCGGTCATCTGGCCGTACATGAACAGGCCCTTCTGGTCCAGCTCGCTGAAGTGTTCCCAGTTGGCCCACTTGGGCACCAGGTTGGAGTTGGCCAGCAGCACGCGGGGTGCGTTGGCATGGGTCTTGAACACGCCCACGGGCTTGCCTGACTGAATGAGCAGGGTCTCGTCGTCATTCAGGTCCTTGAGCGAGGCGAGGATCTGGTCAAAACATTCCCAGTTGCGCGCGGCACGGCCAATGCCGCCGTACACCACTAGGTCCTGGGGGCGCTCGGCCACCTCGGGGTCGAGGTTGTTTTGGATCATGCGATAGGCCGCTTCGGTGAGCCAGCTCTTGCAAGTAAGCTGGCTGCCGCGCGGCGCGCGGATCACGCGGCTGGCGTCGTGGCGGGGGTCGGTGTTGGAGGCGGCGGCGATGATGGCGTCGTTGGCGTTCATGGTGGGCTCCTGTGAATCAATGGGGTATGCGTAGAGAAAATCAGGCGAAGCTGGGCAGGCATTGCGTGAGTGCTGCAGGCCAGGCGGACTGCTGGGCCCATGCGCGCATGGCTTCGATGTCGGGGGCGAGGTAGCGGTCCTGCTCCAGGTAGGCCACGCGCTCGCGGATGGCGGCGAATTGCGCTTCGATCAGCGGAGAGGATTTCAGGGTGCGGTCGAATTCCATGCCTTGCGCAGCGGCCATGGCCTCGATGCCGACCATCACCGCCGCATTGCGCACCATGTCGCCCAGGCGGCGCGCGCCGTAGGTGGCCATGGAGACATGGTCCTCCTGGTTAGCCGATGTGGGCAGGCTGGTCACGCTGCTGGGGTTGGCCAGGCACTGGTTCTCGGCCGCCAATGCGGCGGCGGTGACCTGGGCGATCATGAAGCCCGAGTTCACGCCGCTGTCGAGGATCAGGAAGGCGGGCAGGCCTGACAGGCCTGGGTCCAGCAACAGAGACAGGCGGCGTTCAGAAATCGCACCGATCTCGGCCACGGCCAGCGCAATGATGTCGGCCACAAAAGCCACGGGCTCGGCGTGGAAGTTGCCGCCGGAAATCACGTCCCCGTTGTCGAACACCAGGGGGTTGTCGGAAGCCGCATTGGCCTCAATGGTCAGCACGCGCGCGGCGTGGTGCAGGTTGTCCAGGCACGCGCCCATCACCTGCGGCACGCAGCGGATGGAGTACGGGTCTTGCACGCGGCCGCAGTTCGGGTGCGAAGGGTCGATGGCGCTGCCGTCGAGCAGCGCACGCACGGCAGCGGCCACGGCGATCTGCCCGGCCTGGCCACGTGCCTCGTGAATGCGTGCATCAAAGGGTTTGACAGAGCCCTTGATGGCTTCGAGCGACAGGCAGCCAGCAACCAGCGCGGCGGCAAAGACGCTCTCGGCGCCGAACAACCCGGCCAGAGCGAGCGAGGTTGACACCTGCGTGCCGTTGAGCAGCGCCAGCCCTTCCTTGGGGCCCAGCACAAACGGCTGCAAACCGATGGAGCGCATGGCCTCTGCCCCCGGCACCACCTTGCCGTCCACCTTGGCCTGGCCTTCACCAATCAGCACACAAGCCATGTGCGCCAGCGGCGCCAGGTCGCCCGACGCGCCCACCGAGCCCTTGGCCGGAATCACCGGCAGCACGTTGGCGTTGGCCATGGCCAGCAACGCATCCACCAGCTCGGGGCGCACGCCCGAGTGGCCACGCGCCAGACTCACGGCCTTGGTGGCCAGGATGAGGCGCACCACATCGTCGGGCAGCGCATCGCCCGTGCCCACGCTGTGCGACAGCACCAGATTGCGCTGCAGCTCGGCCAGGCGCTCGTGCGCAATCTTGGTGCTGGCGAGCTTGCCAAAGCCGGTGTTGATGCCATAGACGACCTGGTCTTCATCGACGATGCGCTGCACCGTGGCCAGGGACTTCTGCAAACCCGCGCGGGCCGACGCATCGAGCACCAGTTGCACAGGGCCCGCGTGGATGCGGCGCAGCTCGGCCAGCGTGACGCGGCCGGGGTGCAGGGTGAGGGATGAAGCGTTGTGTGTCATGGCGTTGATCCTGTATATACAAGTAGGTACAAGCAAAAAATAACAGCGTTAATTCGTTCTTCAAATCCTGTTGGCCAATCCCGCTACGGGTGAAACTGCCAGGGCACCCGCGAGAGACGCCGAGCAAGGGCCGCCCCGCAGCGAGGGTGTCGTCCCCCTTGAGGGGGAAGGCGCGAAGCGACTCAGGGGGTGCTTCATATTCAACCGGCGACGGGATTGCCGTCGGCGCGGAAGCGGCTGCCCAGGCGGTAACGGGTGGCGGGGTGCAGGCAGCGCACCACGGTAATGGGCACGCCGCGCGACCAGGTGCGGCGGGTGAGCAGCAGGCAGGGCTCCTGCGGAGACATCTCCAGCAGCGCGGCCTGCTCGGCGGTGGGCATGACGGCATCGACCACATGCTCGATCTGGTCGAAGGGCACGTTGCGCACCAGGTATTCGGAGGGTTGCAGCAGTGTGAAGTCCTGCGCGACGAACTGGGGCACCTGGCGCGGGTTCACGTGGCGGTCTTCCAGTTGTACGGGCAGGCCGTCCTCGCGGTGGATGCACAGCGAGTGGAACACCGACTCGCCCGTGCGCAGGTCCAGCGCGGCGGCCACCTCCAGCGTGGCGGAGGTGCGTTCCACCGTGAGCACGTCACAGCGGTAGTCGTGCCCGCGCTGGCGGATTTCGCTGGCCAAATTGGCAATCTGCAACAGCGTGGACTGCGGCTTGTCTTCGGCCACGAAGCTGCCCACACCGGCCACGCGCACGATGCGGCCCTGCTCCACCAGTTCGCGCAGCGCGCGGTTCACCGTCATGCGCGAGATGCCGAACTGGGTGACCAGCTCGTTCTCGGATGGCAGGCGGTCGCCCGCACGCCAGATGCCTTCCTGGATCTTGCGCGAGATGTGGTCCTTGACCTGCTCGTACAGCGCCATGGCTTGCGCGGGTGCAGCCACGGCGACCACCGCCTTGGCGGGCGTGGCGCTGCGCGGGGCACTGGCTGCAGTGCGGCGGGAAGGACGGGCGCTCATGGGTGGATGCGGGGCTGGTGCAGGTTCAGATCAGTGCAGGTCCGCCGCCATGGATTCAGCACGGATCTCTTCGGTGAGGCGCGCCTTGAGGTCCATGAACTCGGGGCTCGTTTTGATCGTGTAGTGGCGCGGGTGCGGCAGGTCCACCGCCAGCTCGGTCTTGATGCGGCCGGGCCGGGCGCTGAACACGGCGACGCGGTTGGCCATGAAGATGGCTTCGTCGATGTCGTGGGTGACGAAGAGCACGGTCTTGCGCTCGGCCTCCCAGATGCCCAGCAGCAGCTCTTGCATGAGCACGCGGGTCTGGTTGTCGAGCGCGCCGAAGGGCTCGTCCATCAGCAAAATCTTGGGGTCGTTGGCCAGCGCGCGCGCAATGGCGGTGCGCTGCTGCATGCCGCCCGACAGCTGCTTGGGAAAGTGCTGCTCAAAGCCGCGCAGGCCGACCTTGGCGATGAAGTACGCGGCGCGTTCCTTTTGCTGTGCCTCGGGCATACCGCGTTCGCGCAGGCCAAAGCGGATGTTCTGCTCGATGGTGAGCCAGGGGAACAACGTGTAGCTCTGGAATACCATGCCGCGGTCCGCGCCGGGGCCTTCGACGGGCACCCCATCCAGCAGCACGCGGCCGCTGGTGGCATGGTCCAGCCCCGCCACGATGCGCAGCAACGTGGACTTGCCACAGCCCGAGGGGCCCAGGATGGTCACGAAGTCGTTGTCCTTCACCTCGAAATCGACCGGCTGCAGCGCCTGCGTGCGCTGGCCTTTGGCAGTCTCGAAGACACGCGAGACGGCTTGGATGGATACGCTGCTCATCGCACAAAACTCCAGGCAAACAGACGGTGGTTGAGCGCCTTGAAGGCGAAGTCGGACACCAGCCCGATGAGGCCGATGATGATGATGCCGAAGATGATCTGCCCGGTGTTGAGCAGCGACTGGCTGTCGGTAATCATGTGGCCGATACCGCTGGACGAGCCGATCAGCTCGGCCACGATCACATAGGTCCAGGCCCAGCCCAGCACCAGGCGCAGGGTCTCGGCGATCTCGGGCGCAGCGCCAGGGATGAGCACGCGCGTGACGATGCCCTTGTGGCCCGCGCCCAGGGTGTAGGCAGCTTCCACCAGGTCACGCCGCGCGCCGCCCACGGTGACGGCGACCATCAGCGTGATCTGGAAGACCGAACCGATGAAGATGACCAGGATCTTCTGCGCCTCGCCGATACCGGCCCACAGGATCAACAGCGGGATGAAGGCCGACGCAGGCAGGTAGCGGCAAAACGAGACGAAGGGCTCAAAGAACGCCTCGATGCCCTTGTACGCGCCCATCACAATGCCCAGCGGCACGGCAATGATGGCGGCCAGGATGAAGCCACCGACCACACGCCAGATGGTCATGCCGATGTCTTTGATGAAGCCGTACTCGGTGAATAGCAGCCAGCCTTCCTTCACCATGGTGACGGGGCTGGCCAGGAAGGTGGGCGACACGAAGCCGCCCAACGTGAAGAACGCCCACACCGCCACGAACAGGGCGAAAAAAGCCAGCCCCAGCATCCAGCGGGATCGGCTGCTCACAGGCTCCAGCGGGGCCAGCGAGCGCCGGCGCGCGGGGGCATGTGGTCCGGCTTTTTGCTCGGGCTTTGGCTCGGTAACGGACAGGGGTTGCACGGCGGACATGGAGCGCTCTTCTTCCGTCTATTTACTTGATGAAGCTCGCGTCGAAGGTGACGGCCAGATCTTCAGGCGCCTTGCGGATGATGCCGGCCTCCAGCAGGATGGCCGTGGCGTCCTTCATGAACGTGGTCAGCTCGCCCGCGAAGAACTTCTGGTTGGCGGCCTTGTCCTGCCAGCGCAGGAAGGACGACGACTTGGCGAACTGCTCGCCCGTCTGCTTGACCGCAGCGCCCATGATCTCGTTGGACTTGGTCGGGTCGGCCTTGATCATGTCCAGCGCCTGGAAGTACGAGTTGGCCAGTGCCTGTGCGGCCTTGCCGTTGGCCTTGAGCCAGGTGGGGTCGCAGCCCACGGTGTCCATCACCATCGGGTAGTCGAGCGTGGTGGCCAAAATCTTGCCGGCCGCAGGGTTGTCGCGCACGGTGGACAGATAGGGCTCGTACGTCATGGCGGCATCGTTTTGCCCGGCCACGAAGGCCTGCGCGGCCGCTTGGGGCGACAGCGTGGTGGTCTTCACGTCCTTGAGGCTCATGCCGTTCTTGCTCAGCATCCAGGCCAGGCCGAAGTACGGGGCTGTGCCGGGCGCATCCACGCCGATGGTCTTGCCCTTGAGGTCGGCAAAGCCCTTGATGTCGCCGCGCACCGCAATGCCGTCGGCGCCGTAGGACTTGTCCATCTGGAAGATCTGCACGATGGGCACGCCGTTGGCGTTCCAGGCGACATGTGTTTCGACCGTGGTGGCGGCGCACTGGATGGACTTGGAGGCCAGGGCCAGGTGGCGGTCCTTCTGCGGAATCATCTTGATCTCCACATCCAGGCCGTTCTTCTTGAAGATGCCGGCCTTGTCGGCCAGCGTGAGCGGTGCAAAACCTGTCCAGCCGGACATGCCCAGCACAATCTTGGTGTCCTGCGCCTGGGCCGGTGCGGCCAGGGCCATCATGCATGCTGCTGCCGCTGCCAGCGACGTCCATTTCACAACCGATCGAGTCATCATCTGCTCCTGTTTGAAGAAAGTACCTTGGCCCTGCCCACCGGAACGCACCTGCGTACCGGAAGCCATGATGACAGTTTCAGCATACCTGTATATACAGGGTAAACACCGAAAAATCCGATTCATGCGAGGGGGTGTCGATCTTTAGCAAGAACGGGGCCAGGGAGGATGGCGTCTTCTCTGGTGGTCCAGGGCACCAGAAACAACTCCTGATTTGATAGCTACCAGGGCAATAAAAACCTGCGCCACAGCACAAAAAAGCCATCAATTTGCGTTGAGAAGCCGGACATGGCCGCTGGCAGGTCCACTTCCCCATTGCACCAGGCCTGTGCGCTGGCCTGGCCGCATCGGTGCGACGCCACCTGCCAGCGCAAAGGCCAACCTGTCTATGCCGCCGGCTCGCGACCTATTCCACCACCGGCAAACGCACGGTGACCGACAGGCCGGGCTCTGCATTGCGCATGTGCAATTGCCCGTCGTGCGCCTGCGCCACCAGCCGGCACAGGTACAAACCCAGTCCGACGCCACCGGTGGCACGCTGGCGTGCGGTGTCCGGGCGGTAGAACGCCTGGGCCAGGTGTGGCAGGTGCTCGGGGGGCACACCGCGCCCATGGTCACGCACCTCCAGTTCCAGCACCCTGCCCTCATCCGCCAGCCGCAAATGCAACTCAGGGGGAAAGGCACCCGACTCACTGTGCCGCAGGCTGTTGTCCAGCAGGTTGCGCAGCAAAAGCCGCAGGCGGGACCGGTCCAGCCGCACCGAGGGCAAGTCCGGCGCCACGTGCAAGGCAATATCAGCGGCCCCGGCATGGCGGGAGCACAGGTCGGCCACCACTTCGCGCGCCAGTTCGGTGACATCGGTGGGCTCGCGATGCAGCGCCGCATGGCGGCCCGCCAGGCGCTCGCTTTCCAGCAGGTCGGTGATGAGGCCCGCCATTTCACCCAGGTCGCGCATGAGCGCCAGGCGCTGCGGTTGCACATCGGTCGTTTCGGGCAGCAGCTCCGTGTTCAGGCGGGCACGCGTGAGCGGGCTGCGCAGCTCATGGCTCATCGCCAACAACAGGGCACGCTTGGCCTCCAGCATCTGGTGGATGTCATCCCCCATGGTGTTGATGGTCTCGGCCAGCTGGCCCAGCTCGTCCGGCCGGTGGGCATGCCGCACCGGTATGGGCTGGGCAAAGTTGCCGTTGCCAAAGCGCTGCGCGCCCTGGCGGATGTCGTCCAGCGGACGCAACAGATGCCGCACATATACATAGGCCAGCGCCGTGAGCAGCAGCAGCACGGTCAGCGTGCCCCACGCAATGCGCGGGCGCTTGTCCCAGGACAGCGCATTCAGGCCGAACTCGATATGGTGCCCATCTGCCGTCGTGCGGCGCAGCAGGCTGTGCCCGTTCTCGTCCCCGGTCCAGCGGTCTTCCTGGCGGACCTTGTCGCTCACCCAGTCGGGGTTCTGCTGGTCGGGGTGCGATGCCCAGTGGATCTGCGGCCCGTCGATGCGCAAGGTCAGTGGCAGGCGATTGGCAATCGCCTGCGCGCGCTCAATGCTCGGCGGGCTGCCAATCTCGGCGGCAAGGCGGTCCACATAGTCCATCAGCAGCGGCCGCGCAGCCTCGCGCCAGCCTACGGACACGGCCTTTTGCACCCCGCCCATGAACGTGACTGCCACAGTCACGGCCAGTGCCATGAACACCAGCACCAGCCGAATGCGCAGCGAATGCCCTACCGCGTGGCGCGCCCGGCGGTGCCAGGGGCAGTTCGGGTCGTGAATGGGAGAACAAATCTGCTTCATGGGGCAGCGCGGCGCAAAGCCAGGGAGTAGCCCACGTTGCGCAATGTCTTGATGCAGTCCAGCGGCTCCAGCTTTTTGCGCAACCGGCTCACTACGATGTCCACCGCGCGGGTGTACAGCTCGGCCTCATGACCACGCAGCTGGTTCAGGATGTCGTCGCGACTGAAGACCTTGCCGGGCTCGCGCGCCAGCAGGTGCAACAGGTCGAACTCCGTGCCGGTCAGCTCCACCACCACACCATGGCGCTGCACACTGCGGCGCGCTGCGTCGATGGACAGGCCCTCGAACTCCAGCGCGCCCACGGCAACGCCCTGCCCCGGCGCCCTGCGCCGGCGCAACACCGTCTGCAGGCGCGCCACCAGTTCACGTGGCTCAAAGGGCTTGGGCAGATAGTCGTCAGCCCCCAGCTCCAGCCCCACCACCCGGTCCATCACCTCGCCGCGCGCGGTCAGCATCACGATGGGCAGGTCGCCCTGCTTGCGGATGGTGCGGCACAGCTCAAACCCGTCCATTTCGGGCAGCATCACGTCGAGGATGGCAGCGTCAAACCCGCCGACCGTCAGCTGTGCCAAGCCATCGCTAGGCCGAAGTGCATGAACGAGTTCCAGTTCAAAACGCTGGAAGTAAGTGGCCAGGGGAGCGCCTAATTGCGCGTCGTCGTCAATCAACAATATGCGGTGCATGAGCAATTCTCACACCGTCAGGCGCGCTCCCCAAGGGCGGTATCGACAGAAGCGCCAGCCGCACACAATGCGCGGTGTCGCACGATGAGTCGCCGCAAACGGCCCTGCGCACCGGCATGGAGCGCATCAAAATGGTCGGCAGCCGCCAGCAGGGCAGGCAGCGTGTGGGCCGCCACCGAGGGCTGGCGGGCGACCAGGCCCATCGCATGCTCGCGGTCAAAGCGCGGCCCCCAGACCAGCGACATCAGCTCATCGTGAGGCTCTGGCATGCCCGACAGCAGCGCGGGCCCGTGCACACGAACGCCCTGGGCGAGGCGGTGGATAGGTTCCAGCGTGGGTGACATGCAATGCTCCCCGCCCATCACCCGCGGGCCATCCAGCCCTTGCGACGCTGCATCAGCTCGCGCACTTTTTGCTGCTGGTCAGGGTTCAGGCTGTCATAGAAGTCGGCCATCGCATTGACCACCGCTGGACTGTGGGCCTGCACCGCACGCGTCTTGTCTTCGAGCAGGGACTGCGCCCGCACCCGATCAAACTTGTCGCCCGCCACAATGGCCTGCACCTCGGCTCGGGGGTCTGCCGTCTTGCCGACGAACGCTGCGCGCTGGGCTTCCAGTTGATCGGCCAAGGCATTGAGCTTGGTCTTTTGTGCCTCGTTCAGATCCAGCTTGCTGCTCACCCGGTCCACCATCTTGCCGCGCACTTCCGCCATCTTTTCCGCAGTCATCGGGCCGCGCTGGTGGTGCCCGCTGGAGCAGGCCGTCAGCCCACCCACCGCGATGGACGCACCAAAAATGCCCATCAGCGTTTTCTTGATCCAGGGTTTCATGATGCTGTCCTTTCAAAGACGGTATGGAACATGGCCCTGATGGTGCGCGCAGCGGCTTGGAACGTGGTCTCGAGCCAGTTTCGGTTTATTTCATTTTGTTTCTTGGGCGGTGTTGGCGAAGCACGTTGACAGGTGTTTGACTGCGCGAGCGACAGCGTGTTAGCCGATTTTTTCAGGGGTTTACAACGCGAAGCCGGGGATATACAGCCACTGCGGATTGCCGTTGAGGGACATGGTTCAAAGACGTCACGCCTCAGAGCCAGGAGGTGCATCGAATCGTTCGGTAAGGGCGAACGGAAGCAACTATCCTTGCGCAGCAGTACAAAATCAGTGGGAAAAGAAAAACCCCCAACCGTTACCGGCTGGGGGTTTATGTTTGGTGGAGCTGGCGGGAATTGAACCCGCGTCCGCAAGCCTTCGTCAGGCAGATCTACATGTTTAGCGGTCTGATTTGGATCTCGCTACCCATGTCGCGCAGTCGCACGCTACATGGGCCGCCAGCACCCTATTTTCTCGCCTCCACCCAAGGTACCCGGATGGAAGCCAGCCCATGTAATTATCCTTGCAGCCGGGAGGCACTGATTGCTCAGAACCCCCTTGCCCAGCCCATCGGCCAACTGTTACAAGGCTCACTGGCAATTAAGCAGCGAGTGCGAAACGTTCGTCGTTTGCAGTTAGTTTGTTAAATCGAGATTTACGAGCGTGACTCAAGCTCGACATGCACCACACTGATCCCGAACCCACGTCGAAACCAGGACAGCCCCTAGGCTTCTTATTTTAGGCGTTCGCGAGCAATTGCAAGAGCTCGCTGGGAGATTTAATTGCAGCGTGCGCGCCCCACTCTGCAGGGTCGGTCTTGGCGCCCAAATAGCCGTAGATGGCGGCCACTGTACCCATGCCTGCCGCCAGACCTGCCACGATGTCACGCTCGTCATCACCCACATAAATGCACTGCTCCGGCGGCACACGCAACCGCGCAGCCGCTTCCAGCAGGGGCGCAGGATGGGGCTTGGCGTGTGGCGTGGTGTCGCCACTGACCACTGCCGAAGCGGTGGCAAACAGCGGAATGGCCTGGGTCAGGGGTTCGGTAAAGCGGGCAGCCTTGTTGGTGACCACACCCCACGTCATGTTACGTTCGAGAATCTGGCGAACCAATTCAGGCACACCTTCAAAAATGGTGGTCTGCTCGGTCATGCGAGTTTCGTAGTTCACGAAAAACTCTTCGCGCATGACGGCAAAGTCTGGGTGATCTGGCCCCATGCCAAAGGCTTCTGCCAGCATGCCGCGGGCGCCTGCTCCCGCCATCGGGCGGTATCGGGCCGGGGGCAGCGAAGGCAGACCTCGGTCGGTGCGCATTTTGTCTGCGGCCGCCCCCAAGTCTGGTGCGCTGTCGATCAGAGTCCCATCCAAATCAAAAAGGACTGCGCGAATGCCATGAAAAACGGTAGCCATATCAGCCGAGGCGACGCGCGGCAAACAGGTAATTGACGCTGGTGTTGGCGCTGAGCCAATAGCGACGCGTGAGGGGGTTGTATTCCAGGCCCTTGGTGTGCAGAACATCCAAGCCCGCACTGCGGCAATGCCCTGCAAGCTCGCTGGGGCGGATCATCTTGGCGTATTCGTGGGTGCCGCGCGGCAGCATGTTAAGCACGTATTCCGCGCCCACAATGGCCAGCATAAACGCCTTGGCGTTGCGATTGATGGTGGAGAAAAAGACCCAGCCCCCGGGTTTTACCAACGTGGCGCACGCGCGGACCACCGAGGCGGGATCCGGAACATGCTCCAGCATTTCCATGCAGGTCACCACATCAAAACCAGCAGGTTGCTCCAAGGCCATCGCTTCAGCGCTGATTTCACGGTACTGCACGTTTTGGGTTCCAGCCTCCAGAGCATGCAACTGCGCCACGCGCAACGCCTTGGTTGCCAGGTCAATACCCAGCACATCTGCACCCTTGCGCGCCATGGAGTCGGCCAAAATGCCACCGCCACAACCCACATCCAGCACGCGTTTGCCGGTCAAGGCGCTCAGGCCGTGAATCCAGTCAAGCCGCAGCGGGTTGATCTGGTGCAAGGGACGAAATTCACTGTCAGGGTCCCACCACCGGTGGGCAAGTTCGGAAAACTTGGCCAATTCGGCCGGATCTGCATTGACGGTTTCGATCATGTCGCTGATTGTCCATGAAGGGAGAGCACGAAAAGCCCTGGACGCAAAAAAGCCCCGCGAGCGGGGCTTTTTTGTGGAGCAATCCGAAGATTACTGAGCGGCGCGGGTGCCAACCACTTCGATTTCCACGCGACGGTTCTTCGCACGGCCTTCGGCGGTCTTGTTGTCAGCCACAGGTTGCTTTTCGCCCTTGCCTTCGGTGTACACGCGGTTCTTTTCAATGCCCTTGGACACCAAGTAAGCCTTCACGGCTTCAGAACGACGCACCGACAGCTTCTGGTTGTAAGCATCAGAGCCGACGGAGTCAGTGTGACCCACAGCAATGATCACTTCCAGATTGATGCCCTTGACCTTGGAAACCAGGTCGTCCAGCTTGGCCTTGCCTTCTGGCTTGAGCACCGACTTGTCGAAGTCGAAGAAGGCGTCAGCAGCGTAGGTCACCTTGGTGGCGACTGCAGGAGCTGGTGCGGGAGCGGGTGCAGGGGCGGCAGCGGGTGCTGGAGCAGCAGCAGGAGCTGGTGCAGCGGCAGGAGCGGGAGCAGCGATTGCTCCGTCGCAGCCAGGAGCTGCCGTAGCAGGCGTCCAGTTGGCATCGCGCCAGCAGTATTCGTTGGTACCGTTCTTCCAGACCAGTTGGCCAGAAGCATCGCGCCAGTTGTCAACGGTTTGTGCGCCAGCGGCGGTTGCGAGCGCTGCAGAGGCAAACAACATCGCCACTTTGTTCAGTTTCTTCATGGTTCTCCTCTTGGGGAAAAAGCCGCAGCCGCGCTGCGAATCAGGACGCCTGGGGTGACCACCACCCTAAGCGTTCAAACGATTGTGCCATACGTAACAGGGCAAAAGCTGCGCGCGCTGGTCGGGCCCCGTAGGACAAAACCTGAATTGCTTCGATATGTTGCGCCGTCGCTACACGGTCTTACGCCTAAAATGGCTCTCCTTTGCCGCCCCCGCCGTCCCAATGACCCAGTTTGCCAAAGAAACCCTGCCGATCAGCCTCGAAGAAGAGATGCGGCGCAGTTACCTCGATTACGCGATGAGCGTGATTGTGGGTCGTGCACTGCCCGACGCGCGTGACGGCTTGAAGCCTGTGCACCGCCGCGTTCTTTTCGCCATGCATGAGCTCAATAACGACTGGAACCGGCCTTATAAAAAGTCGGCCCGTATCGTGGGCGACGTGATCGGTAAATACCACCCGCACGGGGACTCTGCGGTGTACGACACCATTGTGCGGATGGCGCAGGACTTCTCGTTGCGCCACATGCTGGTGGATGGACAAGGTAATTTCGGATCCGTGGACGGCGACAACGCTGCGGCCATGCGATACACCGAAATCCGCCTGGCCAAAATCGCCCATGAAATGCTGGGAGATATTGACAAGGAAACTGTCGATTTCGGCCCCAACTACGACGGCAGCGAGAAAGAACCGCTGGTATTGCCCAGCAAGCTGCCCAACTTGCTGGTGAATGGATCGGCAGGTATTGCGGTGGGTATGGCCACCAACATTCCGCCACATAACCTCAACGAAGTGGTCGATGCGTGCCTGCACATGCTGCGCAATCCCGAGACGACCATCGATGAGTTGATGGAAATCATCCCGGCCCCAGACTTCCCCACCGCCGGCATCATCTACGGCATTAACGGCGTGAAGGATGGCTACCGCACCGGACGCGGCAAGGTGGTGATGCGTGCCAAGTGCCACTTTGAGGACATCGACCGCGGCCAGCGCCAGGCGATCATCGTGGACGAGCTGCCCTACCAGGTCAACAAGAAGACGCTGCAGGAGCGTATGGCCGAGCTGGTGCACGAAAAGAAGATCGAAGGCATCAGCCACATCCAGGACGAGTCGGACAAATCCGGCATGCGCTTGGTGATCGAACTCAAGCGCGGTGAAGTGCCCGAGGTGGTGCTCAACAACCTGTACAAGCAGACGCAGCTGCAGGACACGTTCGGCATGAACATGGTGGCGCTGATTGACGGCCAGCCCCGCCTGTGCAACCTGAAGGATCTGATCAGCGTCTTCCTGCAGCACCGCCGCGAAGTGGTGACTCGCCGCACGGTGTTCGAGCTGCGCAAGGCACGCGACCGTGGCCATGTGCTGGAAGGTTTGGCCGTGGCCTTGGCCAACATCGACGACTTCATCGCCATCATTCGCAACGCGCCCACGCCGCCGGTGGCCAAGGCTGAGCTGATGGCCCGCCCCTGGGACAGCAAGCTGGTGCGCGAGATGCTCACGCGCACGCGTGCCGATGGCGGTGTGATCAACGCCGACGACTATCGCCCCGACGGCCTGGAAAAGGAATTCGGCATGGGCCAGGACGGCCTGTACCGGTTGTCGGAAACGCAGGCCCAGGAAATCCTGCAGATGCGACTGCAACGCCTCACGGGCCTGGAGCAGGACAAGATCGTCGCCGAGTACAAGGAAGTCATGGCGGTCATCGAGGATCTGCTGGACATCCTGGCAAAGCCCGAGCGCGTGTCGGTCATCATCGGCGACGAACTCACCTCCATCAAGCAGGAGTTCGGCCAGCACAAGCTGGGCGCACGTCGCTCCATCGTTGAATACAGCGCACAGGATCTCTCCACTGAGGACCTGATCACCCCCACCGACATGGTGGTGACGCTGTCCCACACCGGCTACATCAAGAGCCAGCCCCTGTCCGAATACCGTGCCCAAAAGCGCGGCGGACGCGGCAAGCAGGCGACCGCGACAAAGGAAGACGACTGGATCGACCAGCTCTTCATCGCCAACACGCACGACTACATCCTGTGCTTCTCCAACCGTGGCCGCCTGTATTGGCTCAAGGTGTGGGAAGTGCCGGCAGGCTCGCGCGGCTCGCGTGGACGCCCCATCGTCAACATGTTCCCGCTGCAGGACGGCGAAAAGATCAACGTGGTACTGCCGCTCACCGGCGACATGCGCAGCTTCCCTGCGGACCGCTACGTGTTCATGGCCACCAGCATGGGCACCGTGAAGAAGACGGCATTGGACGAGTTCAGCAACCCGCGCAAGGGCGGCATCATTGCCGTGAACCTAGATGACGGCGACTACCTGATCGGTGCCGCCCTCACCGATGGCAAGCACGACGTGATGTTGTTCAGCGACGGTGGCAAGGCCGTGCGCTTCGACGAAAACGATGTGCGCCCCCTGGGCCGTGCGGCACGTGGCGTGCGCGGCATGATGCTGGAAGACGGTCAGAGCGTGATCGCCATGCTGGTCGCCGAAGACGAAACGCAGAGTGTGTTGACTGCTACAGAAAACGGCTACGGCAAGCGCACCAGCATCACCGAATACACCCGCCATGGCCGTGGTACCAAGGGCATGATCGCCATCCAGCAGAGCGAGCGCAACGGTAAGGTCGTTGCCGCCACGCTGGTGCACGCGGACGACGAGATCATGCTGATCACCGACAAGGGCGTGCTGGTGCGCACCCGCGTGAGCGAGATCCGCGAACTGGGTCGTGCCACGCAGGGCGTGACGTTGATCGCACTGGACGAAGGCTCCAAGCTCAGTGGCTTGCAGCGCATTGTTGAGAACGACGCCAATGTGACGGATGCAGAAGCTGATGGGGATGCAAGCCCGGACGGTGGCACTTCCTCCGCACCTGAAGCCCCCGACGCCTGACCACCGCAGGGCGTGAAGACGCCCCGCCAACGCTATCAAAAGCGAAGCATCAGGCGCTTATTGAATAAGCGCCTGATGCATTTTTAGCCCCTAACATGACACGCCCTTACAACTTCTCCGCAGGCCCTGCCGCCATCCCTCCCGAAGTCCTGGAACAAGCCGCCGCCGAGATGCTGGACTGGCACGGCAGCGGCATGGGCGTGATGGAAATGAGCCACCGCGGCAAGGAGTTTCTGTCCATCTACGAAAAGGCGGAAGCCGACCTGCGCGAGCTGCTGGCCGTGCCGTCGCATTTCAAGATCCTCTTCATGCAAGGTGGTGGCTTGGCCGAAAACGCCATCGTTCCGCTCAACCTGTCGCGTGCCGGCGTGGTCGATTTTGTGGTGACCGGCAGCTGGAGCCAGAAGTCGCAAAAGGAAGCACGCAAATATGCGTCCGAAGTCAACATCGTTGCCACGGGTGAAGAGACGGGCTATACCACCGTGCCGGACCCAGCTTCATGGACGTTGAGCCGGGGCGCGAGCTACCTGCACCTGTGCAGCAACGAAACCATTCACGGTACCGAGTTCCACCAGCTGCCCGACCTCAAGGCGCTGGGCAGCGATGCGCCGCTGGTGATCGATTTCTCCTCGCACGTGGCCTCGCGGCCCGTGGACTGGAGCCGTGTGGGCTTGGCTTTTGGCGGAGCGCAAAAGAACCTGGGGCCCGCAGGCCTCACGCTGGTGATCGTGCGCGACGACCTGCTGGGCCATGCCCTGCCCGCCTGCCCCAGCGCTTTCGACTACAAAATCGTGGCCGACAACCAGTCGATGTACAACACGCCGCCCACCTGGGGCATCTACGTCGCCGGGCTGACCTTCCAGTGGCTCAAGCGCCAGACCGAAGGCAGCCTGACCGGCGTGGCCGCCATGGAGCAGCGCAACATTGCCAAGGCCACGCTGCTGTACAACGCCATCGACCAATCGCAGCTGTACGTCAACAAGGTGGCGGCCAACTGCCGCTCCCGCATGAACGTCCCGTTCTTCCTGCGTGACGAAAGCCGTAACGACGCCTTCCTGGCCGGCGCCAAGGAGCGCGGGCTGCTGCAGCTCAAAGGCCACAAGTCCGTGGGAGGCATGCGCGCCAGCATCTACAACGCCATGCCATTGGCGGGCGTGCAGGCGCTGGTGGACTACATGCGAGAATTTGAGCAAAAGCACGCCTGAGCGCGCACCCGACACGACAGCAACAAAAACGGCTCCCAGAGCACGCACCGCTACCCCACCGTCCATGAACAATCCGCAAGCCTCACCCGACCTCGCCAGCCTGCGCGTGCAGATCGACAGCATCGACCAGCAACTGCTCACGCTGCTGAACCAGAGGGCGCTGGTGGCCGAACAGGTGGGTGAAGTCAAGAAACGTGAGGGCACGCCCTTCTTCCGCCCCGACCGTGTGGCGCAGGTCATCGACAAAATCACCAACGCCAACCCGGGCCCGCTCAAGGGTGCGCACGTGGCGGCGATCTGGCGCGAGATCATGTCTGCCTGCCTGGCCCTCGAATCACCCCAGCGTGTGGCCGTGCTGGGCCCCGAGGGCACGTTCTGCGAGCAGGCCGCGATTGAATTCTTCGGCGGTGCCGCCGACCTGATGTACTGCGCCAACTTCGACGAGGTGTTCCACGCCACGGCGGCGGGCAGTGCCCAATATGGCGTGGTGGGCGTAGAGAACTCCACCGAGGGCGTGGTCACCCGCTCTCTGGACCTGTTCCTGCACACCCCTACGCATGTGGTGGGCGAGGTCAGCCTGCTGGTGCGCCACAACCTGCTGCGCACCAGCAACTCGCTCGATGGCATCGAAGTGGTGCTGGCCCATCCGCAGGCACTGGCGCAGTGCCAGGCGTGGTTGTCCAAGCACCTGCCGCATGCCGAGCGCCGCCCGGTGTCCAGCAATGCCGAAGGCGCGCGACTGGCCACCACCAACCCCGCCTGGGCGGCCCTCTCCAGCGAGCGTGCGGCCACTCAGTTCGGCTTGCACATCGTCTCCCATGCCATCCAGGACGACGCCTACAACCGTACCCGCTTCGCCATCATCTGCCTGCCACACACGCTGCAGACGCCGCCTCCTTCGGGCAAGGATTGCACCAGCCTCGTGGTGTCGGTGCCCAACCGGCCTGGCGCTGTGCACGACCTGCTGGTGCCGCTCAAGACGCACGGCGTGTCCATGACGCGCTTTGAGTCGCGCCCTGCCCGCACGGGCCAGTGGGAGTACTACTTCTACATCGATCTCGACGGCCACCCCGCCCAGCCCCATGTGGCACGGGCGCTGGAAGAACTGCGCAGCCTGTGTGCGTTCTACAAGGTCCTGGGCACCTACCCCGTGTCATCCTGAGGAGCAGCCGCCATGTTTGAACAATTGGGACTGATCGGCTGTGGGCTCATGGGAGGCTCATTCGCCCTGGCCATGAAGAAGGCCGGGTTGGTCAAACGCGTGGTGGGCTACAGCAAGTCGCCCTCCACCACCGACCGCGCCCGCCAGCTGGGCGTGATCGACGTCGAGGCGCCTTCCGCGCTACTGGCCGTGGCGGGCGCAGACATTGTGCTGGTGGCAGTCCCCGTGGCAGCCACCGAGGCCACCCTCAAGGCCATCAAGCACCTTGTCACCCCCCAGATGCTCATCATGGACGTGGGGTCGACCAAGTCCGATGTAGTGCAGGCCGCACAGCGTTCGCTGCGGGACCAGGTGGGCTCCTTTGTGCCCGCACACCCCATCACCGGGCGCGAAGTGTCGGGCGTGGAACACGCCGAAGCCGACCTGTACAGCGGGCGCCAGGTGATCCTGACTCCCACCGAGCGCACCCTGACGGCCCAGCTGCAGGACGCCGAAAAGATCTGGACTGCGCTGGGCTGCCGCGTGACCAGCATGTCGCCGGAGTCGCACGACGCGGCCTTTGCCGCCGTCAGCCACCTGCCCCATTTGCTCGCGTTTGCAATGATGAACAGCATCACGGGCCAGACGCACGGTGACGACTTTCTGTCCCTCGCAGGCCCCGGATTCCGCGACTTCACCCGCATTGCCGCCAGCGACCCCAAGGTGTGGCGCGACATCCTGCTGTCCAACCGGGACGAGCTGATTGCCCAGTCCAAGCTGTTCCAGCAGGCCCTGCGCAACATCGAGCAGGCCATGGAAAAAGGCAATGCCCAGGCGCTTGAAGACATGCTGACCCTGGCCAGCGAAACCCGTGCGCATTGGCGCATGGGCGCGAAGCGGAAGTAACCCCCGGAAGTAATCCCCCCTGAGTCGCCTATGGCGCCTTCCCCCAAGGGGGACGCACCCGGTGGCCTGGTCAAGCCAGTTCCACGGGTGCACTCGCCTGGGGCGCGCCAGTTTTTGAGGCCCCGGCTGAAAGATATCGATCGATGTACAGCACCGCATTCCTTGATCTCCCCCCCCTGCAAGCCGCTGCAGGCGAAGTCCACCTGCCGGGCTCCAAGAGCATCTCCAACCGGGTGCTGCTACTGGCCGCGCTGAGCAACGGCACCACCACCGTGCACGACCTGCTGGCGTCCGACGATACGCGTGTGATGCTGGACGCCCTGCGCCAGATCGGGTGCACAGTGGATGAAGCGGGCAGCACCGTGCGCATCACGGGCCTGGGTGGCCGCCTGCCCCAGTCTCCCGCCAAGCTGTTTCTGGGCAATGCGGGTACCGCCATGCGCCCACTCACGGCGGCGCTGGCGCTGCTGGGTGGCGAGTTCGAACTGTCGGGCGTGCCACGCATGCACGAGCGCCCGATTGGCGACCTGATTGATGCCCTGCGCCAGCTGGGCTGTCAGATCGACTACCTGGGCAACGACGGCTACCCACCACTCAGGATCGCCCACGGCCAGGGTGTGCCTGCGCTGGCGCTGGCAGAGCCCATCCGCGTACGTGGCGACGTGTCCAGCCAGTTCCTCACCGCCCTGCTCATGGCGCTGCCGCTGGCGGCTGGCGCACAGGCCATCGTGATCGAGGTAGTGGGCGAGCTGATCTCCAAGCCCTACATCGCCATCACGCTGCAGCTGCTGGCGCGGTTTGGCATCGTGGTCGAGCACCAGAACTGGCAGCGCTTCACCATCCCGGCAGGTAGCCGCTATCAGTCGCCTGGCAGCATCCATGTGGAGGCCGACGCCTCATCTGCTAGTTATTTCATAGCGCTTGGCGCAATTACATCTAGCGCTAGCGACCAAAAAGGCATCAAGATTCAGGGTGTGGGCCTGGATTCAATCCAGGGCGACATCCGCTTTGTCGAAGCGGCCCGGGCCATGGGCGCCGTGGTCACCGGCGGCCCCAACTGGCTGCAGATCGAACGCGGCGCTTGGCCACTCAAGGCCATTGAGCTGGACTGCAACCACATCCCCGACGCGGCCATGACGCTGGCCGTGATGGCCCTGTATGCCCAGGGCACGACCACGCTGACCAACATCGCCAGCTGGCGCGTGAAGGAAACCGACCGCATCGCCGCCATGGCCACCGAGCTGCGCAAGCTCGGCGCCACGGTGGAGGAAGGTGCGGACTACATCCGCGTGACGCCTCCCGCCCAGTCCGCCGACTGGAAAGCCGCCGGCATCCACACCTACGACGACCACCGCGTGGCCATGTGCTTCTCGCTGGCTGCCTTCAACCCGGCGCGTCTGCCGGTGCGCATCGAAGACCCCAAGTGCGTAGCCAAGACCTTCCCGGACTACTTCGAGGCGCTGTTCTCGGTCGCCCAGGTCGACACCACCCACGTCCCGGTCATCTGCATTGACGGCCCCACGGCCTCGGGCAAGGGCACGGTGGCGGCAGCGGTGGCGCAGCGGCTGGGCTATCGCTTCCTCGACTCCGGCGCGATGTACCGCATCACCGCCCTCGCCGCGCTGCGGGCGGGGTTCGCCATCGATGCGGACCACGAAGCCCGTATCGCCACCCTGGCCCAGACGCTGCCTGTGCGGTTTGAGGGCGGCAAGGTGTGGCTGGGCAGCGACGACGTGACCGAGGCCATCCGCACCGAAGAAGCCGGTATGAACGCGTCCCGCGTGTCCGCCCTGCCTGCCGTGCGCACGGCGCTGGTGGACCTGCAACACAGCTTCCAGCGCCTGCCGGGGCTGGTGGCCGACGGCCGCGACATGGGCACCGTGATCTTCCCCGAGGCCCCGTTGAAGGTGTATCTCACGGCCAGCGCCGCCTGCCGCGCAGAACGCCGTTATAAGCAGTTGATTTCTAAGGGTTTTTCGGCTAATATCGAAGACCTTCGCGCAGATTTGGAGGCGCGCGACGCCCGGGACAGTTCCCGCAGCGTTGCTCCCTTGAAGCCCGCGCAAGACGCTCTGGTCCTGGACAACTCCGATTTGACGATTGAACAAGCCGTCGAAAAGGTCTTGGCTTGGTGGCAGGAGCGCCAGCCCTTCGCAGCTTCTGCGCAGCGCTGACAACGTGGAGCCTTCGGGCTCCAGGCAGTGCCGAAAGGCCTTGCCACAGGCCCACGCAGCCCCCATCGCGCGTCAGCGCACAGGTTGTGTGGATCGATAACCTAACCCGCGGCTCTGCCGCAAAAAACCACCGCAAGCAGCTATAAAAACGGTAGCAATGGTGCTGCCGGAATCCTGTTTGTGGCAAGGAAACACATGTCCGAATCTTTTGCCGCCCTTTTTGAAGAATCCTTGCAGCGCACGGAAATGCGCCCAGGCGAAGTCATCACCGCTGAAGTCGTGCGCGTCGAGCACAACTTCGTGGTCGTGAACGCTGGCCTCAAGTCCGAAGCCTACGTGCCGCTGGAAGAGTTCAAGAACGACAAGGGCGAAGTCGAAGTCCAAGTGGGTGACTTCGTGTCGGTGGCCATTGGCTCCATCGAAAACGGCTACGGCGACACCATCCTGTCGCGCGACACCGCCAAGCGTCTGGCTTCCTGGATGAGCCTGGAAAAGGCCCTGGAATCCGGCGAATTCGTCACTGGCACGACCAGCGGCAAGGTCAAGGGCGGCCTGACCGTTCTGGTCAACGGCATCCGCGCATTCCTGCCCGGTTCGCTGATCGATACCCGTCCGATCAAGGATCTGACGCCGTACGAAAACAAGACCATGGAATTCAAGGTCATCAAGCTGGACCGCAAGCGCAACAACGTGGTGCTGAGCCGCCGCGCTGTGGTGGAAGCCTCCATGGGCGAAGAGCGCGCCAAGCTGATGGAAACCCTGAAGGAAGGTTCCATCGTTCAAGGCGTGGTCAAGAACATCACCGAATACGGTGCGTTCGTGGACCTGGGCGGCATCGACGGCCTGCTGCACATCACCGACATGGCATGGCGCCGCGTGCGTCACCCCTCCGAAGTGGTGACCGCTGGCCAGGAAATCACTGCCAAGATCCTGAAGTTCGACACCGAAAAGAACCGTGTCTCGCTGGGTCTGAAGCAAATGGGCGACGACCCATGGATGGGCGTGAACCGCCGCTACCCCCAAGGCACCCGCCTGTTCGGCAAGATCACGAACATTGCCGACTACGGCGCATTCGTGGAACTCGAACCCGGCATCGAAGGCCTGGTGCACGTGTCTGAAATGGACTGGACCAACAAGAACATCGCTCCCGCCAAGCTGGTTTCGCTGGGCGACGAAGTCGAAGTCATGGTTCTGGAAATCGACGAAGACAAGCGCCGCATCAGCCTGGGCATGAAGCAGTGCAAGGCCAACCCATGGCAAGAATTCGCACAGGACACGAAGCGCGGCGACCGCGTCAAGGGTCCGATCAAGTCGATCACCGACTTCGGCGTGTTCGTGGGCCTGGCTGCCGGCATCGACGGCCTGGTGCACCTGTCTGACCTGTCGTGGAACGAACCCGGCGAAGCCGCTGTTCGCAACTACAAGAAGGGCCAGGAAGTGGAAGCGATCGTGCTGGCCGTGGACGTGGACCGCGAACGCATCTCGCTGGGTATCAAGCAGCTCGACGGCGACCCATTCACGACCTTCGTGACCGTGAACGACAAGGGCCAGACGGTGACCGGCAAGGTCAAGACCGTGGACGCCCGTGGCGCTGAAATCGACCTCGGCGAAGACATCGTGGGCTACCTGCGCGCTTCGGAAATCTCCCGCGACCGCGTGGAAGATGCCCGCAACGTGCTCAAGGAAGGCGACGAAGTCACGGCCGTGGTGGTGAACGTGGATCGCAAGACCCGCAACATCCAGCTGTCGATCAAGCAAAAGGACATGGCTGACGAACAAGGCGCCATGGCCAACCTGAGCCAGCAATCGAGCCGCGAAAGCGCCGGCACGACCAGCCTGGGCGCCCTGCTGCGCGCCAAGCTGGACAACTCGGAAAAGTAAAGCGCTGACCCGTTAAACGGTCAGACAGCGGGCGCCTCGGCGCCCGCTCTTTTTTCAGCCAAGACTGCCTATGTCCCAAGATTCCATGACCCGCTCAGACCTCGTCGAAGAACTGGCCGCCCGTTTCGGCCAGCTCACCCACCGCGATGCCGAATACGCCGTCAAGACCATTCTGGACGCCGTGGGCGAGGCCCTGGTGCGCGGGCACCGCATCGAGATCCGGGGCTTTGGCAGCTTCTCGGTCAACCACCGCCCTCCCCGCATGGGCCGCAATCCACGCAGCGGCGAGGCCGTGGCCATTCCCGAAAAGCGTGTGCCCCATTTCAAGCCGGGCAAGGCCCTGCGCGAAGCCGTCGACAAACGCACGGCCGAAATGGAAGAAAAGGCACCGCCCGCAACGGGCACCCTGGGCAACTGATATCAAATTGATAGCAGCAAGCGCATGATTCACTAGCGCCTGCTGCCGTTTTGGCTTGTATTGACCTGAGAGAAGGCATCCACAGCCCCCCTGCGCCAAGCTCTTAGAATCGCCCCACCACTGGGGAGACCGATGAAATACCTCCTGTGGCTGCTCAAGGCAGCCATTTTTTTTACGCTCTTCGCCTTCGCGCTGAACAACCAGCAGGATGCGACCGTGCATTTCTTCTTTGGCACGCAATGGCGCGCGCCGCTGGTGCTGGTGGTGCTGACCGCATTTGCCGCAGGTCTGGTCGTTGGGGCCTTGGGCATGGTGCCGCGATGGTGGCGCCACCGCAACGCTGCACGCCGCGCCCAGGCAGCAGTCGTGGTGGCACCAACGCCCGTAACGGCCCCCGCCGCCAGCGCCACCCCGGCAGCGCCCCCACCACCTCCTGACCTGCCTTCGATCCATGGAATTTGACCTGAGCTGGATACTGCTGGGCCTGCCCCTGGCGTTTGTGCTGGGCTGGCTGGCGTCGCGTTTTGACCTGCGCCAGCTGCGCGCCGAAAACCGCCGCGCCCCAAAGGCGTACTTCAAGGGCCTGAACTTCCTGCTCAACGAGCAGCAGGACCAAGCCATCGACGCCTTCATCGAGGCCGTGCAGAACGACCCCGACACCTCCGAGCTGCACTTCGCCCTGGGCAACCTGTTTCGCCGCCGGGGCGAATACGACCGTGCCGTGCGTGTGCACGAGCACCTGCTCTCGCGCGGCGATCTGAGCCGTACTGACCGCGAACGCGCCCAGCATGCGCTGGCGCTCGACTTCCTCAAGGCCGGGCTGCTCGACCGCGCCGAAGATGCGCTGCAGCGCCTGGAGGGCACCCCGTTCGAGGCCCAGGCCCGCCTGGCGCTGCTGGCCATCTACGAACGTTCGCGCGACTGGCCCCATGCCGCCACCATTGCCCGCAAGATGCACGATGCCGATCAGGGCGACTTCAGCACCCGGCAAGCCCACTACCTGTGCGAGCAGGCGCTGGCGCTGAGCGCGCAAGGCGACCTGCCGGGCGCTCAGGCCCTGCTGGACCAGGCAGTGGCCGCTGCTCCCGAGGCCGCGCGCGCACGCATTGAACTGGCGCGCCTGCAACGCCTGATGGGTCAGCCGGCTGCCGTGCTGTCCACGCTCAAGGCGCTGGGCGATCGCAACCCCGCAGCGCTGCCCCTGGCCGCCCCGCTGATGGTCGAGGCTGCCACCGCTACCGGCCGCACCCAGGAAGTGCATGCCCTTTTGCAGGGGCACTATGCGCAAGCGCCTTCGCTGGATGTGCTGGAAAGCATCGTGGCCATGGAAGCCGCCGACGAGGCCACCCGCCCATCCGCCCGCCAGCGTTATGTGGAGCATCTGGACAAGGAGCGCTCCCTGGTCGCTGCTGCCAAATGGCTGGCCACCGAAAAGCTGGAACACGAAGAATTCCACCCCCAGGTTCAACGTGCCCTGGACCATGCCGTCAAGCCCCTGACCCGCTACCGCTGCGCGGCCTGTGGCTTCGAGGCGCGCCAGCATTTCTGGCAATGCCCCGGCTGCCAGACCTGGGACAGCTACCCCGCACGCCGGGTCGAAGAACTCTGATCCAAGCCTTCATCCACAACGCTGTAAGACCCTTGCCATGCTGAAGAAATTGCTGACCCTGCTGGTTGCCACGCTGCTCGCCACCGCCACCTGGGCCGCCGTGGACGTGAACACCGCCACCGAGGCCGAACTGGACGGCATCAAGGGCATAGGGCCCGGCCTGTCGGGTCGCATCCTCCAGGAGCGCCAGAGTGCCCCCTTCAAGGACTGGGCCGACTTCATCGGCCGTGTGGGCGGCGTGGGCAACAAAAGTGCCGTCAACTTCTCCAAAGAGGGCCTGACCGTCAACGGCAAGAGGTACAGCGCAGCAGCCGCTGCCAAGGCAGAAGCCAAATCCAGCAAAAAGCACAGCAGCTCCCAGGCTGCAGACCGCAAGGCCCGTGGCAGCGCTGACAAGGAGGCCGCAACGGCAACCACGCCCGCCGCGCCACCCGCCACGGCGACTGCGGCACCGGCCGCGCCAGCACCGGCAACCGGCGCTAGCAAAAACTAAGCACGCTTCACAAGCAGCAAGCCCGCTCCAGCGGGCTAGTTTTTTTGCGGCAGGGCATGCGCGACAGCAAGGGGCGGGCAGGGTTTTTAGGCGCTGCCCCCAGGGCGTGTTCCCCTTCAATTCCCCCACGCGAAAGCCTTCCAGGCCGTGCAGTGCCAGGCGCCCTGAGCGCCGTGTAGCGTGGCTACACAAGCGAAGGGCAACGACGCAATGTGTGGCTTGACTGGCTTTTCCTTCGGGCTGGCTGCGCAATGCTGCGTCTGCTTTGTCGGGCGGCTTGCCAATAGCCACGCAATTGGCTGCGCCCCCCTTCGCGTATCCATCCGCATTGCACCGCCAGCGCGTGGGGGAATTGAAGGGGGACACGCCCTAGAATCAATCGCGCATGCCCCTGATCACGCTCATCCTTCTCCCCTTCATCGGCAGCCTGCTGGCAGCGGTTCTGCCCTCCAACGCCCGCAATACCGAGTCCACCCTGGCGGGACTCATCGCACTGTTCTGCACCGTGCAGGCGGCGCTCTACTTCCCGCAGATTGCAGACGGCGGCGTGATCCGGCAAGAGCTGGCCTGGCTGCCCGCGCTGGGCCTGAACCTCGTCATCCGCATGGACGGCTTTGCCTGGATGTTCTGCATGCTTGTGCTGGGCGTGGGCAGCCTGGTGGTGCTGTATGCGCGCTACTACATGTCTGCGGCGGACCCGGTGCCGCGCTTCTTCTCGTTTTTTCTGGCCTTCATGGGTGCGATGGCAGGCGTGGTTCTGTCGGGCAACATCATCCAGATCGCGTTCTTCTGGGAGCTGACCAGCCTGTTTTCCTTCCTGCTGATCGGCTACTGGCACCACCGCAAGGATGCGCGGCGCGGCGCGCGCATGGCGCTCACCGTCACCGGCACGGGCGGCCTGGCCATGCTGGCGGGCATGCTGGTGCTGGGGCACATCGTTGGCAGCTACGACCTCGATCATGTGCTCGCCGCCGGCCAGCTCATCCAGAACCACGCGCTGTACACCACCGCGCTCGTCTTGATTCTGCTGGGCGCGCTCACCAAAAGCGCGCAGTTCCCGTTCCACTTCTGGCTGCCCCACGCCATGGCCGCGCCCACGCCTGTGTCGGCGTACCTGCACTCGGCCACCATGGTCAAGGCGGGCGTGTTTCTGCTGGCGCGCCTGTGGCCCGCGCTGGCGGGCACCGAGCAGTGGTTCTGGCTGGTGGGCGGCGCGGGCCTGGCCACCCTGCTGGTGGGCGGCTACGCGGCCATGTTCCAGAACGACCTCAAGGGGCTGCTGGCGTACTCGACCATCTCGCACCTGGGCCTCATCACCCTGCTGCTGGGCCTGAACAGCCCGCTGGCCGCCGTGGCAGCCGTGTTCCACATCATGAACCACGCCACCTTCAAGGCCTCGCTGTTCATGGCCGTGGGCATCGTGGACCATGAAAGCGGCACGCGGGACATCCGGCGCCTGTCGGGCCTGCGCACCATGATGCCGATCACCGCCACCCTGGCCATGGTGGCCAGTGCAGCCATGGCGGGCGTGCCGCTGCTCAATGGCTTCCTGTCCAAGGAAATGTTCTTTGCCGAGACGGTGTACGTGAACACCACGCCATTGCTCGAATGGCTGCTGCCGGTGGCCGCCACGGTGGCCGGCATGTTCAGCGTGGCGTACTCGCTGCGCTTCACGGTGGATGTGTTCTTTGGCCCGCCCGCCACCGACCTGCCGCGCCCGCCCCATGAGCCGCCGCACTGGATGCGCGTTCCGGTCGAACTGCTGGTGCTGGCCTGCCTCGTGGTGGGCACGTTGCCCGCATGGTCGGTGGGGGCCTACCTGGCCGCTGCCGCACGGCCCGTGGTGGGAGGCGAGCTGCCCACCTACAGCCTGGCGGTCTGGCATGGGTTCAACACCCCCTTTGTGATGAGCCTGGTGGCTTTGGGCGGGGGCATCGCGCTCTACGCACTGCTGCGCTGGCAGCGCGAAAAGGGTGCCATCGATGCGCCCCCCGTCATGCGCCGCATCAGCGGCCAGCGGGCCTTTGAGGCCACGCTGGCCTTGCTCAGCCTGATGGGCCGCAATGGCCGCCGCCTGCTGGGCACCGGTCGCCTGCAGTGGCAAATGCTGTGGCTGGTGTGCGCTGCGCTGGTGGCGGGTACCCTGCCCCTGTGGGCGCGGGGCCTGCCCATTGGCGACCGGATGCAGCTGCCGCTGTCCCCCGCCTTTGCGCTGCTGTGGTTGCTGGGTGCCGTGTGCGCCGTGGCGGCAGCCTGGCAGGCCAAGTACCACCGCCTGGCGGCACTGACGCTGCTGGGTGGCTCCGGGCTGTGCGTGTGCCTGACCTTCCTGTGGTTCTCGGCGCCCGACCTGGCGCTCACGCAGATCGTGGTGGAGGTGGTCACCACCATCCTCATCCTGCTGGGCCTGCGCTGGCTGCCGCGGCGCGACGAGAGCCTGCGCGTGCCCACGCTGGCCGAAGAGCGCCGCACCCAGCTGCGCCGCTACCGCGACATGGCGCTGACGTTGGCCGCAGGGGGTGGCATGGCGCTGCTGTCGTTCGCGATGATGAGCCGCCCCTTCCCCGACAGCACCTCCACCTTCTTCCTGGAGCGTGCGCTTACCGAAGGGGGCGGCACCAACGTGGTCAACGTCATGCTGGTGGACTTCCGGGGCTTTGACACCTTTGGCGAGATCGTGGTGCTCGGCATTGTGGCGCTCACGGTGTATGCGCTGCTGCGGCGCTTCCGCCCTGCGCGCGAGGTGATGGACCTGCCGCCCCAGCAGCGCGCACTGCCCGCCGATGTGGACACCGACCTCGCCAACCCACGCCAGACTGCCGACACCGCCGTGGGCTACCTGATGGTGCCCGCCGTGCTGGTGCGGCTGATGCTGCCGTTTGCCACGCTGGTCGCGGTCTACCTGTTCATGCGCGGCCACAACGAGCCCGGCGGCGGCTTTGTGGCGGGGCTGGTGTTCTCGGTGGCGCTGCTGCTGCAGTACATCGTCTCGGGCACCTCGTGGGTCGAGGCGCATCTGCCGCTGTACCCGCGCCGCTGGATCGGCGTGGGCCTGCTCGCCGCGCTGGCCACGGGCCTGGGCGCACTGGCCTGGGGCTATCCGTTTTTGACCAGCCACACGGCGCATTTTTCGCTGCCCGTGGTGGGTGAGATCCACGTGGCCAGCGCGCTGTTCTTCGACATCGGCGTGTTCACCCTGGTGGTGGGCTCCACCATGCTCATCCTCACCGGCATTGCGCACCAGTCGGTGCGCAGCCACCGCTACAACAACGCACGCGCGGCCGAAGAAGCCCAGGCCGCCGCCACACCGGGAGAAGGTCCATGGAACTGATACTGGCCCTGGCCATCGGCGTGCTCACCGGCTCCGGCGTGTGGCTGCTTCTGCGGCCCCGTACCTTCCAGGTCATCATGGGACTGTCGCTGCTGTCGTACGCGGTCAACCTCTTCATTTTCAGCATGGGCCGCCTGGGCCTCGCGATTGACAAGGAGCCCGTGCTGCAGCCCGGGGTGCCGCAAGACCTGGCCCACTATGCCGACCCCATGCCTCAGGCACTCACGCTCACGGCCATCGTGATCGGCTTTGCCATGACCGCCCTCTTCCTCGTGGTGTTGCTGGCATCGCGCGGCATGGCAGGCACCGACCATGTGGACGGCACCAAGGGTAAAGACGTGCAGGAAATGCCATGACTAGAGAACACCCCCCTGAGCGGCTTCGCCGCTTCCCCCCGCTCTCGCAGCGCTGCGCACTGCGGGCAGGGGGACGCAGCCCTCGATGCGGGACGGCCCTTTCTCGGCTGCCCTGGCCTGGGGCGTGCCAGTTTCATGCGCAGCGTCTTGGACCAATCACATGACACTCATGCACATGCTGCTTGAGCGGCTGATGCCACACCTGATCCTCGCGCCCATTGCGCTGCCCCTGCTCACGGCCGGGCTCATGCTGCTGCTGCGCGAGGAACGCCAGCGCACCAAGGTCACGCTCAACATCACATCGACCCTGGTCGGCCTGTTGGTGGCTGTGTTGCTGCTGGTGCAGGCCAAGGAGCCCAGCGTGCAGACCAGCCTGGGCGTGTACCTGCCGGGCAACTGGCCGGCGCCGTTCGGCATCGTGCTGGTCATCGACCGCCTCTCGGCCATGATGCTGGTGCTGACCAGCACAGTGGCTCTCGCCACGGTGCTGTTCTCGGCCGCGCGCTGGCACCGAGCGGGTGTGCACTTTCACCCGCTGTTCCAGTTCCAGCTCATGGGGCTGGCAGGCGCGTTCCTCACGGCCGACCTGTTCAACCTGTTTGTGTTCTTCGAGATCATGCTGGCGGCGTCCTACGGGCTGCTGCTGCACGGCTCGGGCCGCCCGCGCGTGTCGGCGGGGCTGCACTACATCGCCATCAACCTCGCCGCCTCTTCGCTGTTCCTCATCGGGGTGTCGATGCTGTACGGCATCACCGGCACGCTCAACATGGCCGACCTGGCCCAGAGCATTGCGGGTGTGGCCGTGGCAGACCGGGGGCTGCTGCATGCGGCCGCTGCGATTCTGGCGGTCGCGTTCCTCATCAAGGCCGCCGTGTGGCCGCTCAACTTCTGGCTGGTGCCTGCCTACAGTGCGGCCACGGCGCCCGTGGGTGCGCTTTTCGCGCTCATGACCAAGGTGGGCGTGTACAGCGTGCTGCGGCTATGGACGCTGATGTTTGGCGCCGAGGCCGGTGAATCCGCGCTGTTTGGCAGCCAATGGCTCATTGGCGGTGGCATGCTGACCATGGCCTTTGGTGCCATTGGCATGCTGGGCTCGCAGCGGCTGGGGCACCTGGCCGGGTTCAGCGCCGTGCTGTCGTCGGGCACGCTGCTGGCCGCCGTGGGCTTCGGGCAAAACCTGCTCACGGGCGGGCTGCTGTACTACCTGCTCAGCTCTACCCTGGCCGTGAGTGCGCTGTTCCTGCTCACCGACCTGATCGACCGCTGGCGCAACAACGGTGCCAACCTGGCTCCGTATGAGCAGACCGACGACGCACCCTTTCTGTCGGCCGACCTGGTGCCCACCGAGGGCATGAACCTGGACGACAAGGAACAGGCGCTGATCGGCCAGGTCATCCCCGCCGCAGCGGCCTTTCTGGGCCTGGCGTTCATGGCCTGCACGCTGGTCATTGCGGGCCTGCCGCCCTTGCCCGGTTTTGTGGGCAAGTTCGCCATGATCCACGCACTGCTCAACCCTCTGGGGCTGGGCGCGGCCCAGGGCATCCGCCTGGGCGCTGCGGGCTGGATGCTGGTGGCGTTGCTGGTGGGCTCGGGGCTGCTGGCGCTGCTGGCACTCACACGCGCGGGCATTCGCCATTTCTGGTCGGCCCAGGGCCGCGCGTCACCGCAGCTTTTGGTGCTGGAGGGGCTGCCCATTGCGCTGCTGCTGCTGGCCTGTGTGGCGTTGGTGTGGCAGGCTGGGGCGGTGATGCGCTACACCCAGGCCACGGCCGATGCCCTGCATGCGCCCGGTACTTACGTGCGTGCGGTGATGACCGCTGCGCCCGTCGCGGCTTCGCCTGCGGCGATGCCTGAAACCACGCCACCGGGGGACAAGCCATGACCCAACCTGCTCAACCTGCGGCGTCCAACGCCCCCGCCATGCCGCCACGCCCCGGTCCATTGCGGCGCCTGGTGCCAGCCCCGCTGCTCTCGCTGGCGCTCCTGGGCCTGTGGCTGCTGCTCAACCGCAGCCTGAGCGCGGGCCACTTCGTGCTGGGCACGGTGCTGGCACTGGCCATCCCGCTGCTCACCGCCGGGCTGCGCCCGCTGCCGGTGCGCATCCGCAAGCCGGGCACCGTCCTGCGCCTGGCACTCGCGGTGGTGGCAGACACCACCCGGTCCAACCTGGCCGTGGCCCGCCTGCTGCTGGCGCCCGGCCGCAGGCGCCACCCTGCGGGCTTTGTGCACATCCCGCTGGACATGCGGGACCCCAACGCATTGGCCGTGCTGGCGATGATCGTATGCATCACACCCGGTACCGCGTGGGCCGAGATTTCTCTGGACCGCAGCATGCTGCTGCTGCACGTGCTGGAGTTGGACGACCCCGCCACGGTGATCGCGGACGTGAAGCAGCGCTACGAGACGCCCCTGATGGAGATTTTTGAATGACCCCCGTGCTGGACTGGGCCCTGCCGGCCGCCCTGCTCATGCTTGCGCTCGCCATGGGCTGCGCGTTGATCCGACTGCTCAAGGGCCCTTCCGCGCAAGACCGCGTGTTGGCGCTGGACTGCATGTACTTGAGCGGCATGCTGGTGATGCTGGTGCTGGGCCTGCTCTACGGCAGCAAGAACTACTTTGAGGCCGCACTGCTGCTGGCGCTGTTCAGCTTTGTCGGCTCCATGGCCATGGCCAAGTTTTTGCTGCGCGGCGAGGTGATCGAATGACCGAAGCCGCCACCACCGCCACCGCTGTTCTTCCGCTGTGGCTGGAAATCATCGTTGCCGTGCTGGTGCTGGCCGGTGCCGCGCTGGCCCTGCTGGGCTCCATCGGGCTGCTGCGGCTGCCCACTTTTTTTGAACGGGTGCACGCGCCCTCCATCATTGCCACGCTGGGCTGTTGGCTGATCATGCACGGCACCGTGCTGTACTTCTCGGTGGCCGACCGCAGCCTGGCGCTGCATGCGCTGCTGATCGCCGTGTTCGTGGCGATCACGGTGCCGGTGATGTCGATCTTTCTCATGCGCGCGGCGCTGTTCCGCGCCCGGCAGGCCGGGCGTGATGTGCCACCCAGCCTGAGCCAGCCCAAGGTGGGTGTGAACACGGAAGTCAAAGACGCCTGATCAACCACTCCTGATTTGATAGCTGTAGGCGCATATAAAACATGCGCTTGTGGCATTTCTGGCTCTTACTTCGCCCCCGACACACCAAACCCGCCGCCGCCGGGGGTGTGAATCTCGAACACATCGCCCGGCAGCATCTCTGCCTGGCCGATGTGGTCCAGCAGCTCCACCCGGCCATCGCTGCGCACCACCTTGTTGATACCCACGGCCCCCGGCTGGCCGCCCGCCATGCCAAACGCGCCATGGTGGCGGCCGTTCGACAGGATGCTGGCCGTCATCGGCTCCAGGAAGCGCACACGGCGCACGCCGCCGTCGCCGCCTTTCCACCGCCCGGCGCCGCCCGAGCCCTTGCGAATCTCGTAACCCTCCAGCCGCACCGGAAAGCGGAACTCCAGCACCTCGGGGTCCGTCAGGCGCGAGTTGGTCATGTGGCACTGCACGACGCTGGTGCCGGCAAAGCCGCCGGTGAGCTGCCCGTTGGCATCCCACACACCGCCCGCGCCGCTTCCACCCGAGATGGTCTCGTAGTACTGGTAGCGCGTGCTGCCAAAGGTAAAGTTGTTCATGGTGCACTGCCCCGCCGCCATCAGGCCCAGTGCGCCGTACAGCGCATTGGTGATGCAGGTGGACGTTTCCACATTGCCCGCCACCACCGAGGCTGGGGGGTTGGGGTTGAGCATGCTGCCCGGCGGGATGATGACGTTGAGCGGCTTGAGGCACCCCGCGTTCAGCGGAATGTCGTCATCCACCAGCGTGCGGAACACATACAGCACCGCCGCCATGCACACCGCCGTAGGCGCGTTGAAGTTGTTCGTCTGCTGCGGGCTTGTGCCGGTGAAGTCGATGGTGGCGCTGCGGCTCGCTGCATCCACCTTCACGGCCACGCTAATCTGCGCGCCGTTGTCCAGAGGCAGCGTGAACGCACCATCCTTGAGCCGTGTGATGACACGGCGCACGGACTCTTCGGCGTTGTCCTGCACATGGCGCATATAGGCCTGCACCACGTCCAGGCCAAACTCGGCCACCATGCGGCGCAGCTCCTGCTGGCCTTTCTCGTTGGCGGCGATCTGCGCGCGCAGGTCGGCCATGTTCTGTTGCGGGTTGCGCGAAGGGTACTCGCCGCTTTCCAGCAGCGCGATCATCTCCGCCTCACGCAGCACGCCGCGCTCGACCAGCTTCACGTTGTTGATCTGCACGCCCTCTTCCTCGATGCGTGTGGAGAACGGCGGCATGGAGCCGGGCGTGGTGCCGCCCACATCGGCATGGTGGCCCCGGCTGCCCACATAGAACGTGGGCTCGGCCTCGTTGGCGATGTAGACCGGCGTGATGACCGTGATGTCCGGCAGGTGCGTGCCACCGTGGTACGGGTCGTTGAGCACGAACACATCGCCGGGCTGCATGCGGCCCGCGTTCTCGCGGATCACGGTCTTGATGCTCTCGCCCATGCTGCCCAGGTGAACGGGCATGTGGGGCGCATTGGCAATCAGGTTGCCTGCGGTGTCAAATAGCGCGCAGCTGAAGTCCAGGCGCTCCTTGATGTTCACCGAGTACGCCGTATTCTGCAGCTGCAGCCCCATCTGCTCGGCAATGTTCATGAACAGGTTGTTGAACACCTCCAGCAGCACCGGGTCCACCGTGGTGCCCACGGCATGTTGCACGGCGCGGGCCACGCGGCGGTTGAGTAGCAGGTGGTCCAGGTCCGTCAGCGCGGCTTCCCACCCGGGCTCCACGATGGTGGTGGCGTTCTTCTCGGCAATGATGGCCGGGCCGGGAATCACGTCGCCGGGACGCAGATCCTCGCGCACCACCAATGCCGCGTCGTGCCAGGCAGGAACCCCATCCACCCCCCCGGTGTACATGCGCACGGTGCTGCGGCGCGGCACCTCGCGCGCGGGCTGTAGCGTGTGGCGTGGCTCCACGGGCGCGTCGCCGGGCACCACGGCCTCGACGGACACGGCCTCCACCACCAGGCCCTTGCCCTGCATGAGGAACGCAAAACGCTGGCGGTAAGCGTTATCGAACGCGGCGGTTATTTCGGCTAGCGAGCCAAACGGCACGATGAGTGCCGAGTCGCTGCCCTCATAGCGCACATGCACGCGGCGGTGCACCACGGCAGTGCCCGCGCCCACCTGCTGGCGCTCCAGCTCGGTGCGCGCGGTGGTGGCCAGTTGCTCCAGCGTGGCCTCGATGCCGGGCAACGCGTCCGGCACGAGCTTGGTTTCCACCGCCTGTTCACGGATCACGTTCTGGTCCGCCAGGCCCATGCCGTAAGCACTGAGCACGCCCGCCAGCGGATGCACAAACACGCGCGTCATGCCTAAAGCGTCGGCCACCAAACACGCATGCTGGCCGCCCGCGCCGCCAAAACACTGCAGCGTGTAACGCGTCACGTCGTAGCCGCGCGCCACGCTGATCTTCTTGATCGCATTGGCCATCTGCTGCACAGCGATCTGAATGAAGCCATGGGCTACGTCTTCGGCCTTGCGACCGGTTTGGGCGGCGAGATCACCAAACTTCTGTGCCACCGCATCGCCATCCAGTGCCTCGTTGGCTGCGTGGCCAAACACCTTGGGGAAGTGCGCTGGCTGGATCTTGCCCACCATCACGTTCGCATCAGTCACGGCCAGCGGGCCGCCCCGGCGGTAGCTGGCGGGGCCAGGGTTGGCGCCCGCGCTTTCGGGGCCCACGCGGAAACGGGCGCCGTCAAAACCCAGGATGGAGCCACCACCGGCCGCCACGGTGTGGATGCTCATCATGGGCGCGCGCATGCGCACACCGGCCACCTGGGTTTCGAACTCGCGCTCGAACTCGCCTGCGTAGTGGCTCACGTCGGTGCTGGTACCACCCATGTCAAAACCGATGACCTTGTCGTGGCCCGCAAGGCCCGCGGTGCGCGCCATGCCGACGATGCCACCGGCGGGGCCAGAGAGGATCGCATCCTTGCCCTGGAATACCTGCGCGTCCGTGAGGCCGCCCGACGACTGCATGAAGAACAGCTTCACGCCTGGCATTTCGCTCGCCACCTGGTCCACATAGCGGCGCAGGATGGGCGACAGGTACGCATCCACCACCGTGGTGTCGCCCCGGCTCACCAGCTTCATCATGGGGCTGGTGGCATGCGATGCGCTCACCTGCGTAAAGCCGATTTCGCGCGCGATGCGGGCGGCGGCTTCTTCGTGCGTGGTGTAGCGGTAGCCGTGCATGAACACGATGGCCGCGCTGCGCAGGCCCGCGTCGTAGGCCGCCCACAGGCGTTCCTTCAGGTGGGTTTCGTCCAGCGGCTCGATCACTTCGCCCTGTGCCCCCATGCGCTCCTGCGCCTCGATCACGCGCTCGTACAGCAGCTCGGGCAGCACGATGTGGCGGTCAAACAAACGGGGGCGGTTCTGGTACGCAATGCGCAGCGCGTCCTTGAAGCCCTTGGTGGTGATGAGCAGCGTGGGCTCGCCCTTGCGCTCCAGGAGCGCGTTGGTGGCCACGGTAGTGCCCATCTTCACGCACTCCACCAGCGCGGGCGTCACCGGCTCGCCCGGCTGCAAGCCCAGCAGGTGGCGAATGCCGGCCACCGCCGCGTCCTTGTACTGCTCGGGGTTCTCGGACAGCAGCTTGTGCGTGACCAAGGTGCCGTCCGGGCGCTTTCCCACCACGTCGGTGAAGGTGCCGCCCCGGTCGATCCAGAACTGCCAGCGGGACAAAGGAGAAACTTGTTGGGACATGATGATGCTATCTAATCAATAGCTGCCAGCGCATTGAATACCTGCGCTACAGCTGCATTTCATTCAAAAAAACCAGAAACCAGGGGCAGGTTGTCACAGCGACGCTGCGGAGCGCGCTGCCTGGTCATACATGCCCGAGAGCACACGCAGCAAACGGGCCAATTCGCCGATGTCGCGGTTGAGCGCGTCATCGGCATTCAAGGCATCGATGAGGCAGCTCTCGCGGATCTCGCGGTAGCGCTGCACATAGGCGCGGCCGGTGTCGGTGGCGGCGTAGGTGACTTCCTTGCCGTTCTTTTGCGAGGCGACTACGCCCAGGGTCTGCAGCTTTTTGAGCGAGTAATTCACCAGGTGCGTGTCTTCCACGTTCATGATGAAGCAGATGTCGGCCAGTCGCTTGTCGCGCGCACGGTGCGTGACGTGGTGCAGCACCACCACGTCGAGCGGCGTCAGGTCTTTGAGACCGGCCGCCGCCATGCAGTGCACCACCCAGCGATGGAATGCGTTGCCCGCCACGATGAGGCCGAACTCGAACTCGCTCATCTCTGCACTCTGCGCCGACACCAGATGCGCCGAAGACACGATGGGACCGGAGTCGGCTTTGGCCTTGGGCTTGGCGTCAGATTTCATGGCGGGTTCAGGCCTGCGGGTTCTGTCATTGGCACGGGATATGCATGGGGCATTGTAGGCAAGTCGATGGTAATTTGTTGGCAATTTGTCAGCGTTTAGGCAAAACACCTATCGCAATCGGATCGGCTTCCGATACAGTGATTTGTTACATACAACCCTGCGGAGCAACTTCATGAAGCGTCGAATCTTTCCCGTGACCGCACTCAGTCTGGCGCTGGCTGCAGGCCTGACTGCCGCCTCGGCTTTTGCACAGACCAAGTGGGACCTGGCCGCTGCCTACCCGGCCACCAACTTCCACACGGAAAACCTGATGCAGTTCGCCAAGGATGTGGATGCGGCCACTGCGGGCAAGCTCAAGATCACGGTCCATGCCAACGCATCGCTGTTCAAGGCCAACGAAATCAAGCGCGCTGTGCAAGGCGGTCAAGCTCCCGCCGGCGAAGTTCTGCTGGGCAATTTTGAAAACGAAAACCCGCTCTACGGTGTGGACGGCATCCCCTTCGTCGCCACCTCGTATGCCGACTCCAAGCGCCTGTACGAGGCCCAAAAGCCCTACCTCGACAAGCTGCTGGGCAGCCAGGGCATGAAGCTGCTGTACGCCGTGGCTTGGCCCCCGCAGGGCATCTATTCCAAGAAAGAGCTGGGCTCAGTCGCCGACCTTCGCGGCATCAAGTGGCGCGCCTACAGCCCCGCCACCGCCAAGATCGCGGAGCTGATCGGTGCGCAGCCGGTGACGATCCAGGCGGCCGAGCTGTCACAAGCGCTGGCCACCGGCGTGGTTGAGGCCACCATGACCTCGGGCTCCACCGGCTATGACAGCAAGATCTACGAAAGCATCAAGCTCTTTCACGACACCCAGGCCTGGCTGCCCAAGAACGCCGTCATCGTGAACAAGAAAGCCTTCGACGCGCTGGACAAGCCCAGCCAGGACGCACTGCTCAAGGTCTCGGCCGACGCTGAATCGCGCGGCTGGAAGCTCAGTGAAGAGAAGACCGAGTGGTACAAGAAGGCGCTGGTGGAAAAGGGCATGAAGATCGTTACCCCTGCCCCCAAGCTCATGGCCGACATGCGCCAGGTGGGTGAAATCATGCTCAATGACTGGATCAAGAAGGCCGGCCCCGATGGCGAAGCCATCATCGCGGCCTACCGCAAGAGCGCACCGGCCGCCGCACCGGCCAAGAAGTGATGCTGCGCCGCTGTCTCGACTGGATCTACCTGGCCGCTGGCGCCATTGGCGCCGCGTTCATTGCGTTGATCTGCGTGCTCATGATCGCGCAAAGCATCATGCGCGAGATAGGCCTGCGCACAGGCGCCATCAACGACATCGTGGCCTGGTTCTGCGCTGCGGCTGCCTTCCTCGCCATGGCGCACGCCTTCAAGCACGGCGATTTCGTGCGTGTCACGCTGTTGCTGGAAAAGCTGTCGCCGCGCCGCTGCCGTCAGCTGGAAGTCGCATCGCTGGCGATAGGGTCTGTCGCGGTGGGATACCTCATGTGGGCGGCCTGCAGCTACACCTACGAAAGCTGGGAGTTCAACGATATCTCGCAGGGGCTGCTGCCCATGCCCTTGTGGATTCCGCAACTGAGCTTTGCGCTGGGCTCTGTGCTGCTCTGGGTCGCCGTGGTCGATGAATTCATCATCGTGCTGCGCGGCGGCGTACCCACCTTCGTGCGCGCTGTGGAGGAGCGCCACGCGAAGGGCGACTTCTCCTCTGACATCTAAACGATCCGTCACACCCATAACAACAGGCTGCCTGTCGCACGTGAGCGCCCGCAGCCACAAGAAAGCATGACATGGACATTTTGATGGTTGGCGGCGTCCTGCTGCTGCTGATGCTGGTACTGCTGTCCGGCGGTGTGTGGATCGCCATGACCCTGGCCATCTGCGGGTGGGTGGGGCAGGCCTTCTTCACCTCCACGCAGCCCGCCAAGAACCTCTTTTCGGCCTTCTGGGAGAGCAATGCCAGCTGGGAGCTGGCGGCGCTGCCGCTGTTCATCTGGATGGGCGAGATCCTGTTTCGCACCAAGCTCAGCGAGGAGATGTTCGAGGGGCTGCGCCCCTGGCTCAACCGGGTGCCGGGGAGGCTGATGCACACCACCATCCTGGGCTGCGGCATCTTCGGATCGGTGTCGGGCTCGTCAGCGGCAACGTGCGCCACCATCAGCAAGGTGGCCCTGCCCGAGTTGATGAAGCGCGGCTACGACGAGAAGCTGGCGCTCGGCTCGCTGGCCACGGCCGGCACGCTGGGCATCCTGATCCCTCCGTCCATCACCATGGTGGTGTACGCCGTGGCCGCCGATGCGTCCATCATCCGCATCTTCCTCGCGGGCTTCCTGCCGGGCATCCTGTTGATGCTGCTGTTCTCGGGCTACATCGGCTGGTGGAGCCTGCGCAACCCCGACAAGGTGCCTGCGGCCGACCCGCCCAGCACGCTGCGCGAGAAGATCCGCAAGTCCGGCAACCTGATTCCCGTGGGGGTGCTCATCGTCTTCATCGTGGCAGTGCTCGTCACGGGCTACGCCACAGCCACCGAATGCGCGGCCTATGGTGTGGTGGGCTCGCTGGGTCTGGCGCTGTGGAGCCGCTCGCTCACCTGGCAGAACTTCAAGGAAGGGCTGATGGGCACCACCCGCACCAGCTGCATGATCATGTTCATCCTGGCCGGCGCTGCGTTCCTCACCAAGACCATGGCGTTCACCGGCATCCCGCGCGAGCTGGCCGAGTGGGTGAACTCCATGCACCTGTCACCGTTCGCACTCATCAGCGTGCTGGTGGTGGTCTACCTGGTGCTGGGCACGGCCCTGGACGGCATCAGCATGATCGTGCTGACCAGCGCTGTGGTGCTGCCCATGATCCAGCAGGCCGGGTTCGATCTGATCTGGTTTGGCATATTCATCGTGCTGCTGGTGGAGATTGCCGAAGTCACGCCGCCCGTGGGCTTCAACCTCTTCGTGCTGCAGAACATGACGGGCAAGGACAGCAACACCATTGCGCGCGCAGCCATCCCGTTCTTTTTGTGCCTGGTGGTCTGCATCGCGCTGATCACGCTGTTCCCGCAGATCGTGACCATCCTGCCGGATCTGGTCATGGGCGCGGAGAAGTAGCCCCACAGCCCGAGGTACGATCGGTCCATCATGTTTGCCGCCATCGCCATCGCCATCGGAGCCAGCATTGGTGCGCTGGCGCGATGGCGCCTGGGCATCTGGCTGAACACCGAAGGGGCTGTGCTGCCCTGGGGCACACTGGCTGCCAATCTGATCGGTGGATACCTGGTGGGTATCTGTGTTGCCATTTTCCAGGCACTTCCCGACCTGGACCCGGCGTGGCGTCTGGCGCTGGTGACCGGGTTTCTAGGAGGGCTCACCACCTTCTCCAGCTTCTCTGCAGAAGTCGTGGGCATGCTCCTGCAGCAGCGCTATCTGCTGGCGGCGGGTACCACGGGCATCCATCTGTTCGGCTCACTTGCGCTGACGGTGTGCGGCATTCAGACCGCTGCCTTTTTACTGGCAGGCCGTAGCTGATAATCTGGCAAAAGGCGCTCTCAGCCGCGTCGCCAACCCCACCTTGTCACTGCAACAGAGGGCATCATGCCCTGCCCTTCCGCCATGGAATCCAACACCCAACTCAACGAACGCCGCCTGGCCGATGCCTGGGCCGAGCTGCACAACCACGCCCACAACGGCAACCCCCTGCAGGCCGATGCCAACCGCATGGCCTTTGCGGACCCCGAATTCATGTTTCGCCGCGAAACCCGGGGCATCCGCTTTCAGCTCGAAATGCTCAAGCCCGACCTGGGCCAGGCCGAACAAGGCATTGAAAGCACCGTGGTGGTGTATGGCAGCGCGCGCTTCGTCGCACCCTACGAAGCCGCAGCACAGCTAGGCGAGGCCGAAGCCAGTGGCGACGCCGAACGCGTGCGCCGCGCACGCCTGGCCGTGCGCAACGCAGGCTATTACGACCTGGCCCGCCAGTTCGCCAAGCTGGTGGCCGACTACAGCGAACGCCAGCGCCCTGCCGACCGCATCTACATCTGCACCGGCGGCGGCCCGGGCATCATGGAGGCCGCCAACCGGGGCGCCCATGATGCGGGTGCACTGAACGTGGGCCTGAACATCGCCCTGCCCCACGAGCAAAGCGGCAACCGCTTTATCTCGCCCTCGCTGTCCTTCAAGTTCCACTACTTCGCGCTGCGCAAGATGCATTTCATGATGCGTGCCAAGGCGCTGGTGGCCTTTCCTGGCGGCTTTGGCACGCTGGACGAGCTGTTTGAAGTGCTGACCCTGGTTCAGACCAAAAAGGCCAAGCCTGTACCCATCGTGTTGTTCGGCACCGACTACTGGAAGCGCCTCATCAACTTCGACGTGCTGGTGGAAGAAGGCACCATCTCTGCGCAGGACCTCAACCTGTTTCACTACACCGATGACCCTCAGGAGGCCTGGGACCTGATCCGGGCGTTTTACAAGCTCTGAAAGTTAACCCCCCCACCGACGCACGGACGTGTCGGTGGAGTGTTGAGGCCTCTTTCTGCTACCTGATGACAGGCGGTGGCGGCGGAGGTGGCGGGCGCAGGATGATCGGCAGGACCGGGATGAACACGATAGGCGGCCGCACCGTCGGCGGCGGTGGCGCCGTCGTGGCAGGCGGCGGTGCCGTTGTCACCGGCGGTGCCGTAGGCCGCGTGGGTGGCGGTGGCGTAGTCGGTGTCGGGGCGGGCGGCGCCGGAGTACCCGGCTGTGGTGTACCCG